>NZ_JBIACK010000014.1:0-119819 GCF_042865285.1 Cytobacillus spartinae
GGGAAGCGGCTCGGCCCCGCCCGCGGAAAGCGTTCGCCCGTAGCGTAAATCAACGGTTACCAAGAGTATAACTTTATTTTAATAAAAAAAGGACTGTAGGCAACCTCGAAATTTTCGAGTTTGTCTATAGTCTGAAACTGCCCTTTTAAGGACAGTTTTAGTTTACTCGCTTTAATTTTGACTTTCTTCCTGAAGAGATTCTTGTGATTCATCATTATTTTCCGTTGGCTGATTTGATGTAGAATCAGGTTGTTTATTCTTTAAATGAAAGTATGCATCAAGTACCCTTCTACCAATTTCATAATTTGCTGTATGACCGCTATCCCCTTGATATGCCCAAGGGACAACAACGGCCATTGCAACTTCAGGATTATTATATGGTGCGTACGCTACCAGACTTAGATTCATTACTTCAGGTGGAAATTCGTAGTTTTTTCTCTCTGGGCCATCATAAAATGCTTGGGCCGTTCCTGTTTTTCCTGCAGGTAAATAAGGTGCATTCCCAAACTTTCGGTAAGCAGTTCCCTCAGGATGTTGCATGACTTGTCGAAAACCTTCATGAACATTTTCGATCCATCCATCTTCCAAATTGATTCTATTAAGAATAGTAGGCTGGATTTCTTCTATGACTGGTCCAAGCTTATCGTTATCCATAAGGGGAGCCCTTATCTCTTTAACCATACGAGGTTGAATTCGGTATCCTCCATTTGCAATTGTTGACACGTATTGAGCCAATTGCATCGGCGTATACGTATCATACTGTCCAATTACTAGATCAAGAAGAAAGCCTGGTTTAGCTAAAGGACCTTTGTATCCAATTTGTTCATTGGGTAAATCAATACCTGTTCTAGTCCCCAGTCCGAATTGATTAAACGACTGTCTAATCGTATTGAACGCTTGAGAATTCAGACGGATAGGTTGATTGTATTCGTAACGACCTCCCCCAATCGAAATGGCCGTTCTAAACATATACACATTGGATGAAACTCTTAGAGCTCTAATATCATTTAAATTTCCAAAGTTTTTCCAAGATGCCTTTTCAGGTGTGCCCTTAATTTTTATTGGGGCATCATAAAAATATGAACCAGGTTGAATTACTCCTGATTGATACCCTGTTAGAATAGTGGCTCCTTTAACAGCAGAACCTACATTATATGATGAAGTGATGTTACCAAGTGCAAAATCTTGCATCTCCGATTTGCCTGTTTCTTTATCTTTAACAAGCCATTTCCCTGCCATTGTTAATACTTCACCTGTGTTAGGATCCATTAAAACCACAAATGCTCGATCAAGCAGAGCAGTACCAGGCTCTTTCTTTGCCGCCAAAAGCTCTTCTTCAATAATTTTTTCTACCTCTAATTGAAGATCCATATCTACTGTTAAGACCAAATCTTTTCCTCTTTGGCCCTCAGAAACCACTTCTGTGGATAATACGTTTCCAGCTTTGTCCGTTATTTTTTTTACTTTTGCTTTTTGACCGTGTAAAACCTCTTCGTACTGCATTTCAATGTAACTTTTGCCTACACGGTCATTTCGATTATAATCTCTTGCTAAGTAATAATCTAACTGTTCCTTTGGTATCCCTTCGCTTGAATCCGTTACCTTCCCAAGGACAGTTTTTAATGTATTACCATACGCATAGAGTCTTTCCCAATCTGTAGTCGTGTCTACCCCAGGTAAGAATTGTAGGTTTTCACTAACCTTTGCAAATTCTTCTGCAGTGACATCCTTATTTTTCACAATCTGTGGTGTTAAGGCATAACCGCTATTGAACTCACGGAAAATGGCTAGTATCTCTAGATCCTGAGCTGATAGTTCTTCTAATTCATTTTCCGAAATCCTCTTGAGTTTTAAATTATAGATATCATCACTATCTAATTTTTTCGCTTTAAATTGCATGCGTTCTTCTTCCGTAATCTTTTCATCAGCACGTTCAGGATTCTTTATAATCCAATAATCCTTCTTCTCCCTTACTTGTACCCGATCAGGCTTTACTTCAATTAACTTCGCTAAGCGCTCTGCAACTTCTAACATCTCACTTTGACTTGCACCTTGATAAGTGTATGTAATGGCATACTGAGGGACGTTATCTACAATGGTCTTACCTTTCCGGTCAAACATTTTCCCCCTAGGGACAGGATTATTTACCGTTATGTCTTCAGTTCTTTCTATTTCCCTTTTATAATCTTCACCATATACAATTTGTACAATTCCAAGACGTAAAATAAGTACAGAAAAAAGAACAAATACAATAAAAAACAACATATTTAGGCGAAAAGGAACATGTGTCTTCTTTTTCTTTTTATTCAATAGATCACTTCCTTTTTTGGAACATTTTCTCAGTTTCTTCTTATATTCTATAGTACCTTTAGTAAAAATTCTATTAATAAGGTACTTCAAATATTGACTTACACCGATTCCACTTTATAAGAGTAAGATGAAAAAGAGCAAGATAGAAAAGGTTAAATAAAACTAACTATAATCTCTCCTTATGCTTCCCTCTTTTGACATAATAAAAGGAAAGGCAATTACCTTTCCTAAGACTCAGCAAATTTTACATGTCTGACAAAAAAATAAATCATTGTATGTCCTAATCCCAATATGAGTAGGAGAATTGGGATACTTTTATCCGGATTGAAAAAGGAAATAGCCGCTAGGAAAGAAAGGATGGAAATAATCCTACCTAAGTTCAAAAAGATCTCTCTTACTACAATATATTCAATTCTCATTTCAGCAGCCTTCCAACCTCTACCAATTACATCATAAGTAAGGGAGAGATATGGAACAAGAATTATAGGGTAGGCAATCGCGATTATTCCTGCATAAAAAAGCAACTTTGTATAAGTTAAATCAAAGACAATTAAAAAGATTGCTGAGTATAAGAGCAGGCCACCAACTAAGATTGCCTTCTTTCTTTGTTTCTTTTTAATCATTCTAGATGCAAAGTAATAGGCGATAAAAGCAATCCCAGAGTTGACTAACCCAAAGGTTCCCAATGCGAGTTCACTTCCCGTAGAAATAAACACGAACACAGAAATGATAAACACGAAGGTTCCTTCTCTAAGACCTTGAAAAAAGTGAGCATTGGTTATTAAGCGCCAGTTATGATTATGTTTACGTTCCTCTACAATACGTAAGAACCAATACTTTCCCTTAGCAGGTCTCCTTTTTAAGAAAAAGCTTAAAAATACAGCTAAAGAAAATAAGCCTAAAGAAATGCCAAAAACAATAGAATATCCTGTAAACTTACTCATTTTAGAAATGATAAAACCTGCAGCAAATGGCCCAATCATACCTCCAAAGGAAGATAGAATCCCTAAAAAACCGTTAAAAAAATCTCGAGTCTCGGGTTCTGTTATTTCAAACGTTAAAACATTGAATGCCAGCCAATAAAATCCATAGCCAATGCCCAGAAGTCCTCCTAGTAATAATAAAAACTTAGAGGCATTTGTCCCAATCACTAAAACCGTTAAATAAAATAGAGCTAAAAAAATGACGCCGATTCTTAATACAATTACTCTGTCAATTTTCTTAGCCCATCTTCCTGCTAAAATGAATGTTATTGGCTGTAATACAACTACAGATAAATTATATAATCCTAAATCTTTAAACTCTCCGGATTGCTTCCACAAGTATATATTTACAAATGTATTTGATAGAGCAACACTTAAGGAATACAGTCCACCAATTAATAGCAGTAACGTAAGATCTTTTGTTAATTCGACATCTCCAATCAACTTTTTCACTTTGCTCATAAGAAACTCCCCTTTATATCTATGGGGTAGTTTCTTACAAAAACCAGTTGATTATGCACAAATCGAAGAACTATGTAAACAAATAGGGACCCTTCACTTAAATTTTGTAAAAGAATAAAAAAAGCAGCGAGAATAAACTATTCTCAACTGCTTTTTGTATATTATTTTGCTGCGTTATAACGCTTAGAAACTTCATCCCAGTTTACAACGTTCCAGAAAGAATTGATGTAGTCAGGACGACGGTTTTGATAGTTTAAGTAGTATGCGTGCTCCCAAACATCAAGTCCTAAAACAGGAGTTTTACCTTCCATTAAAGGAGTATCTTGGTTAGGTGTGCTAGTTACTTCTAATTCACCGTTGTTTACTACTAACCAAGCCCAACCAGATCCGAAACGAGTTGTTGCAGCTTTAGCAAACTCTTCTTTGAAGCTAGCATAGCTACCGAATTTGCTGTTGATTGCTTCAGCAAGTTCACCAGTAGGCTCGCCGCCACCGTTTGGAGAAAGAATAGACCAGAATAATGCGTGGTTAGCATGGCCACCACCGTTATTACGTACTGCAGTACGTACTGCTTCAGGAACTGCATCTAGGTTAGCTACAACCTCTTCAACAGTTTTTGAAAGAAGCTCTTCATTTCCTTCTAAAGCATTGTTTAGGTTTGTTACATAAGTATTGTGGTGCTTAGTGTGGTGAATATTCATTGTTTCCTTGTCGATGTGTGGTTCTAATGCATCATAAGCATAAGGTAATTGTGGAAGTTCGAAAGCCATTTTTAAATTCCTCCTATGTATTAATTACTATCTTTAGATGCCATTCTTATATAGGTTGGTTTCTGATATAAGAATGTTTCTAAAGTGATTAACTTAAGATTACCAAAGTTGGATAATCGTTTCAAATAAAATGCTTAGCCAACAAATATACATTACCCTTTCAACTAGAATTTATTCACCATTCGTTCAGAAATTCCTTTTTATTTTTTAATCTTTTTATGACATGATTCGATAAATTGTCGTTTTTGTTTAAAAGACTGATATATAAATGTTTAAGACCCAATCTGAAGAAATAGATTTCCATTATAATCCAAACGCTAATTGACAGGTTGTCGCCATTTTTATTAAATCAAAGTAAGAGCCATTATAGGAGTGACAACCATGATACAAAAATTAAATCTTTCACTATACAGTTTACTTATTCAAGAATTTATAAATGTAGAAACCACCCAAAAATTAAGAGCAGGCACTATTCTATTTAATGAGAGAGACAGTGTAGATCATATCTATATTCTAATTGAAGGAAGCGTTGCTTTAGGAAGGGTTCATATGAAAGGAAAAGAATTTATTCTTAAAATCCTTCATGGTGAGGAATTGATTGTTGAATATCAAATATTTAAAAATCACCCCAAATACCATTTCTATGCTAAGACATTATCAGAATGCGAATTGCTTATGATTAAGCGTGAAGACTTCGAGAGGTATATTATGAGCAATCCAGAAGTAATTGGGGAATTAACTTCTTGGCTTAGTACACGATATTTAAAGGCACAGATGAAGTGTCAGGATTTACTGATGAACGGAAAAAGAGGTGGACTCTATTCAATTCTTATTCGTTTATGTAATAGTTATGGCGTAATGACAAAGGAGGGGATATTAATAGACCTCCCTTTAACTCATCAAGAGCTCGCTAGTTTAACTTACGGAACACGTGAAGTTATTCAAAGAATGCTCAAAGATCTAAGAGAGAAAGAGATTATATCCTATGATCAACAAAAATTCACAATAAAAAATATCAATTATTTAAAGGAAGAAGTAGATTGCCAAAATTGTCCGTATGAGATTTGTGGGCTTAATTAAGATTAATATAAAAGGAGAAATCTACAAAAATGAGATTTCTCCTGAAATGGACCCTGCAGGACTCGAACCTACGACCGGACGGTTTTGAGCTGTCAGCTCTAACCAGCTGAGCTAAGGGGCCAAATTTATCCTAATGTAACCAAAAATTTAACATGTATCTCTTTTTTTCCTCTCAATCTATAGAACAAGAACTGAGAAATAAATAATCATCACTGCTTGTATAATTCCTTTTGTAAATACGCTACTTATAAAACCTACTACTGAGCCAAACCCAATTTTAACAGCCTCTTTGAAATCTTTTTTATTCACGATTAACTCTGCTATAATTGCTCCTACAAAGGGACCAATTAAAATTCCAATGACTGGGATGACAAACGGCCCTATAAGAATACCGAGTGTACTGCCCCATATCCCCGCTTTGGATCCGCCGAACTTTTTCACACCAATCATATTAGCAATGTAATCTGCGCCAAACAACAATAATACGAATAATCCTTGAATCAGCCAGAACAACCAGTTGAAAGGTTCAAAGGAGAATAATACTCCGTACAAAATAAAACCAGCAAAAAGAAATAGCACACTAGGAATGATAGGATAAATAAGCCCTATAAAAGAGATGATGAACAGAGCAATAATAATAGCCCAATATAGATAATCCATAGTAACATCCTTTTCTAAAAATTAATAAAAGCAAGGGAATCCCCTTGCTTTATTTTACCATTAATGTCTTTCTCCTAGTACTGCCTCTGCAATATTTACTGCATGATCGCCAATTCTTTCTAAGTTACTGATAATATCCACATAAACAATACCAGCTTGACCAGTACATAAGCCTTCATTTAGACGAAGGATATGTTGTTTACGTAGTTTTCTTTCCATTTTGTCAATTTGCTCCTCTTTTGTAACAACTAGACGAGCTGAATCTTTATCCTTATGATCTAAAGCCTGTAATGACTCACGAACAGTTGAAATAGTTAAGTTGAACATTTCTTCAAGGTCATTCATTGCGGATTCAGTAATTTTCACCTTATTAGCTTGTTGATACTCAATAAGCTCAATAATATTTTCAAAATGGTCACCTATTCTTTCTATATCACGTACTGTGTCCATTAAGATTGAGTGTTCCTCCGAATCATGTTCAGATAATGAACTTGTCGCAAGATCAACTAAATAATCTGTAATCTTTCTATCTAAATTGTTAATAGCGTCCTCTAATTGATATGCAGTTTCTGCGTGCTTTGGTAGTTTTGTCTTTAAGAACGTATTTGTTTCTTCTAAACCACGAACAGCAAACTGTCCCATTCGTAGTACTTCTTCTTTGGCTTGTCCTAAAGCAATAGCAGGAGATTGTTCAATAAAGTGTGGGTCCAAATGCTTTGCTTTATACTCAATAAGTGAGTCTTCGCCAGGTATCAGTTTGGTTACAATCATTGCAAGAATAGCAATGAAAGGTAACTGAATTAGTGTATTGGTTGTATTAAAAATTCCATGAGCAAACGCGATTGTCATCTCAGGATTTAGATTTAGTACATCCTGTAAATATGCAATAAATAATGTGAAAGGTTTTAAAAGAATCATAAAAATGGTGGTTCCGATTAGGTTGAACAATACGTGCGTTGCCGCTGCTCTTCTTGCAGCAACAGAAGCACCAATTGCCGCTAATACAGCCGTTATTGTTGTTCCAATATTATCACCAAATAACACCGGTAAGGCAGCAGTTAAATTAATTAGATCCTCTGCAAATAACCCCTGTAGGATCCCAATCGTAGCACTTGAACTCTGAACGATTACTGTGAATACGGTACCAATGACTACCCCTAGTATTGGGTTGGCACTCATACTAACAGTTAAGTCATGGAATGCTTCCAAACCTCTTAACGGCTTCATCCCTCCACTCATTAATTCAAGTCCGTAGAATAAAGCACCGAAACCAAAAACAATTTGCCCAAAATGGCTAGTCTTCTTACTTTTAAAGAAGAATATCAAAATTGCACCTAGCGCTATGATTGGAAGAGCATAATCTCCAAGTTTAATACCAATGATAAACGCTGTTACAGTAGTACCAATGTTAGCACCCATTATTACCCCAATGGCCTGGCGTAAGTTCATAAAACCTGCACTAACTAAACCAACAGTTATAACGGTAGTTCCGGAACTACTTTGAATTAAGACCGTTACAATAATCCCTGCGAGTACACCCATTAAAGGATTAGTCGTAAATCTGTCTAGAATATCTCTAAGCTTGTCACCCGCTGCTCTTTGGAGGCCGTCACCCATGTATTTAATACCAAATAAGAAAATCCCTAGACCACCTAAAAATTGAAACAGCATTTCTTGAACATTTAATTCCAAGATTCTTCAACCCCTACTTAATAATTATTCGACAATAATCAACAAAACCCCATACAATTATGAAGGAAAAGTTAATAAAAAGTAAAGAATATATTCACTAAATTTACACTACCTTAACAATTCCTCTTTATATTACATTAATGTTACAAATTATAATAATTTTAAATTATTTTTAAACTTGTACATCTTTATAGGTACGGATAAAATAAGGAATGAATAATGATAAGGGTGTGTCAACCAATGAATATTTTTAAACAATTAATTAAGAGTTTATATTCTCCAAAGGATATAGCATTATTCCGTTTTCAAGGTATCGGAAAAACCATCTTATATATTTTCTTTCTAACACTTATTGCGATTATCCCCAATGTTTCTTACTTTAGCTCAGCCATTATTAATGGAATAGAAGCTACCCAAAATACAATTAATGAGGGGATCCCAGAATTTGAAATAAGCAATGGGGAATTAACCTCTGATCAAGCTGAACCTATTACAATGGAGCAAGATAATTTTACAATCATCTTTGATTCTACTGGAGATATCACATTAGACGAGTTAGAGGTTTCTAACGGACTAGCACTTCTTAAAAATGACTTTGTTCTCGTTGCAGGTGGTAATATTGATACCTATTCATACTCTTTGTTTACCGATATGATTTTAACCAAAAAAGACATATCGAGTTTAGTTAAATCTATGGAGTCTTTACTGCCCATTATCTTACCTATTTTGGTTCTAACCATTTATATTTTTACTGCAGGAATTAAGTTTCTTGAAGTGACTATACTTGCATTGTTTGGTCTAGTTCTAAAAAATATAATGAACCTTAAGCTACAGTACAGACATATGTGGAGGATGGCAGCTTATAGCGTAACGCTTCCAACAATCTTCTTTACGATTATGGCAGCATTGCAAACACCTGTACCAAACGGTTTTCTTATTAACTGGTTCGTATCAACGATTATCTTATACCTAGCTTTAAAAGAAATACCTAAACCGAAAACAAACTAATCTTTTTTTCTTAAAACTTTTTTGTGAAAATAAAAAGGATAGGCCGAACTAGGTGTATTCGGGCCTATCCTTTTTATTTTATATTTTAAATTTTATAAGAACCGCTTTTAGATTTAGAGCAAAGTCATTTACCTTTTGAGTCGACCTCTCCATTTCCTCATAAGTGGCAAGCTGCTCCTCTGCGGATGATGCAACACTATGTGAGTAGGTTGAATTTGTTTTCGCAATTTCAGTTAACATTTCAACGTTCGTTGAAACCTTTTCAGAACTCAAAGACATAGACTCAACAAATTCATTAATGTCATTAATCGTTTTTCTTATATCATTAATTGAATGGGAGATATCTTTGAAGGATAATCCTGCCTCATTCACAGCATGTGTACCACTTTCAACTTCCTTTGTATTTCTGTTCATCGCATCAATGGCATTTTGCGTATCGACTTGAATTTGCGTGATTAAATGGACAATTTTGCTGGAAGAATCTTTCGATTGAACTGCTAACTTTCTAACCTCGTCAGCAACTACGGCGAAACCTTTTCCATGTTCCCCTGCACGTGCAGCCTCAATAGCTGCATTTAACGCCAAAAGATTTGTTTGTTCTGCAATACTTGTAATTGCATCTGTAATCTGACTGATTTCTTTTGAACGTGTACCTAGTGTTTCAATAACAGACGAAACATCGATAACAGAATTATTGATCAGGGTCATTTGCGAGACAGCATTCTCAACTACACCATTTCCACTAATCGATAAATCTGCCACACTTCTTGCAGTAGAATCTAATTCATTTATAGATGTTGTCAAAGTTTCTAAGCTATCTGTTAATTCATCAACCGTTTGAAGAGTATCATGTATACTATCAAGTTGTCTGTTAGAAGTAGCTGCAACTTCTTGGATTGATCCAGTAATTTGTTCAGTTGCTCTAGTTATTTCTTCTGAACTAGCTGTTAATTCTTCAGTAGATGCTGAAACTTGTGCGGTAGTAATCGATGCCTGTTTAATTAGATATCTAAGGTCTATAACCATTTTATTGAACGTGTTCGTTAACTCTCCAAGCTCATCTTTTGAAGTAACATCCATGTTCGGTTTACTAAAATCACCTTCTGCCACTTCTTTTATTCTAGTTGATAACCGACTAATAGGAAGGTAGATAGATCTTGATAATAGGAAAGCTACTAATACAGATAAAATAACTCCAATCGTTGTAAGGATCATCGTCATGGTACTTACTTTCGTTCCATTTGTGATGATTTCTGTTCCAAGCTCATCGACTCTTTTTTGTTTTTCTTCAGCCAATGCTTTTAAATCCAACATGGTTTGCTCTGCTTTATACTGTTCAGAGCCTAAGTTTAATAGAGCTTGTCGAGTATCGCCTTGGTCATACACTTGAATCACATCTTTTACCATGATGTCATTCCACTTAAGCCCATTTGAAATAATTTTTTCAATTTTCTTTTCAGAATTATCACCATAAACAAGAGTAAATAACTTTTCTTCCAATACTTTATTATTTTTTATGTTCAACTCGAACTTTTCTTTAGATTGAGGAGAACCATCTAGTAAATAGTTATTTACTAGTCCTAACCGTTCAGACATGTTAAATCTCAAATCTTGTAAAAGAATAAGCTCTTTCGACTCCTCAAGAATTAGTTCTTCAGCTAGTTTATTCGCTTTTTCTATATTAAGAATAGAATAAGTAGCCAATCCACCTGAAATAAACAAAACAAAACTAAAACTTAGAATAATTTTACTGCGAATACTTGACCCCAATGGAAGCTTTATAATCAGTTTGTTTAAAAATGGTTTATTGACTAAAGATTTTTTAAATATCCTACTTAGCCCACTTGACAATTTATGTGCAAAATCTACAAACTTCGCCAAATATATACACCTCTCCCCAAAATTATCCAAAATCATTATCTCAAAATATTGTTAAGAAATTGTAAAGAGGATGTAAGGATTATATAAAGACTAATCCCTTTTACCTAGATTTGCTGATTTTAAAAAGAAATCAAACCAAACGTTTTAATATTTTTATCCAATAATGTTCTAGAAGTGGTAAGACCAGCATATGTATGGGACAAGCCCCATATAGGAGGAAAATTTGAAATGAAACGTTTAGCTGGATTAATTATGCTTGTTTTAATTATATATTCAATCTACTATGACTTAAGTCATGGGACACTTCCTGCAATGTCAGAACAAAAAGAAGAAGTGGTAAGTGAAGTGGTTGAAAATGAGATAGTGGAAGACACTAAGATCGTATTTTTCGAAAAGGTTGTTGGTAAGGGAGATACGGTTTTATCCATTGTTGAAGAGAGCCTAGACAGCTCGATTCCCGTTTCAATCCAACAAGTAGTTCAGGATTTTGAAGAACTAAACAAAGGCTTAAAGCCTGAACAAATTCAATATGGGAAAACGTACAAATTTCCTGATTATAAGAAGGTAGACTAAACTTGGACAATTCTTCACCAAGTTTCTTGTCAATCTTAACCGTTCACTGATACAATAAATTCATGTTGGAAATATAAAAAATTCTTTATGTTGCATGATAGGACCATTACACTTCTAGTATTATCTGTCTATTACATGATATTAAATGACAGCGTGAATACTTTTCAAAAGGAGCGAATCACTGTTGAGTGAAATAATACATCGTACCAAAACTAGACCAGTTAAAGTTGGTCCACTAACCATTGGCGGTAATAATGAAGTGGTTATTCAGAGTATGACCACAACAAAAACGCATGATGTTGAAGCTACCGTTGCTGAAATCAAGCGATTAGAGGAAGCTGGTTGTCAAGTTGTTCGTGTTGCATGCCCTGACGAAAGAGCTGCAAACGCTATTTCAGAGATAAAGAAAAGAATCAATATCCCATTAGTCGTTGATATTCATTTTGATTATAAGCTCGCTTTAAAAGCCATTGAGGGCGGAGCAGATAAAATTAGGATTAACCCTGGAAACATCGGTAAAAGAGAAAAGGTTGAGGCTGTTGTAAAAGCTGCGAAAGAAAAGGGCATTCCCATTCGTATTGGGGTAAATGCAGGTTCCCTTGAAAAAAGAATCCTTGAAAAATATGGATATCCAACAGCGGATGGAATGGTTGAAAGCGCGCTTCACCATATCAAAATCTTAGAAGACCTTGATTTCCACGACATCATTGTTTCGATGAAAGCATCAGATGTTAATCTTGCGATTGAAGCTTATGAAAAAGCTGCAAAAGCTTTCGATTATCCTCTACACCTGGGTATCACGGAGTCTGGAACATTATTTGCTGGTACGGTAAAAAGTGCAGCAGGTCTAGGCGCAATCTTAAGTAAAGGAATTGGAAATACAGTTAGGATTTCGCTAAGTGCTGACCCAGTTGAAGAAGTGAAAGTTGCTAGAGAGCTTTTAAAGGCATTTGGCTTAGCTGCTAACGCGGCCACTTTAATCTCTTGCCCTACATGTGGACGAATTGAAATTGACCTTATCAGTATTGCTAATGAAGTTGAGGAATATATTCAAAAAATAAAGGCACCTATTAAAGTTGCAGTTCTTGGATGCGCTGTTAACGGTCCTGGGGAAGCTCGTGAGGCTGATATCGGGATTGCTGGTGCTCGTGGAGAAGGACTCCTTTTCCGCAAAGGTGAAATTGTAAGAAAAGTTCCTGAAAAAACAATGGTAGAAGAATTAAAGAAAGAAATAGATCAAATTGCAGAAGAAATGCTTGCAAAGAGAGAACAAGAAGCAAAAGAGAAGGTTTAAAGTTAGAAAGGCTTGGCGAAATTCGCCAAGCCTTTTTTCAAGTGCTCCAAGCTTGAATCTAGAAAAACGGTAATATAAACATACCTACGATAATCGAAACTGCTCCGATCCCGATAGCCCAGCTACCAAGACCAGTCGCTCCTCTGCGTCGTGCAACAAAGCCTAACACGATTCCTGCAGCACCAAACAATATAGGAAGTACAAACAGGGAAAGGATAGAAAGGATTAAAGCCGCAAACCCTACTCCTCTTCCGGCCACTGCGCCTTCAGTTCTATCTTCTCGTTCTTCCCTAACATTTCCTCTATTGAAAGCTGCTGGTGCAGCAAACTCAGCTGAGGTTTCCTCTAAATAATCTGCAGCTCCAAATTGGTCCGTTGTACCAATCTCATCGCGTTCACGAATAACCATTAACTCGTTCTTGCGTTCTTGATCTGCCATATTTGATCCCCTCGCTTTCCTTTATGGGAGCATTTATATTATTTGATAAAAATTAATTATTATTGATGTTAATGATTGACTTAATAGGTTCTTTTTTTCAAATAGTTCCTGTCAAAAACGAGTAACTCCCTTATTTATCGAACTTCCTCTTTAGACTACGGCATTCTTTTGATAAAATAGTGAGGACCGAAATAAAGGAGCGCATAATAATCATGAAAAAGAGATTTGGCATAGATATTGATGGAACCGTAACTTGTCCCGCATCAATTGTCCCTTTCCTAAATAAGGACTTTAACATAAATATTACCCTTGACGATATTAAACAATACGATTTGAATCCTTTGGTAGATGTGTCTGAATCGGAGTTTGCTACTTGGTTTACCAATAATGAAGCCATCATTTACGAACAATCACCACTTGCTGAAGGTGCAAAGGAGATTATAGTAAACTGGGGAAGAAAGCATGAACTTTATTTTATCAGCGCTAGAGGCTCTCACCTGTTAGAGGTTACTAAGAAATGGTTCCTTAAAGAGAAATTGCCGTTTGACCACATTGAACTTATTGGCACCCATGACAAAATAAACACCGCTAAAAAGTATGAAGTGGATATATTTTTTGAGGACAAACATGATAATGCAGTTATGATTCACGAACAATGTCAAATTCCAGTCATCTTATTCGATACGCCATACAATCAGGATCCTATACCAGATGGTGTCATTAGAGTGTATAGTTGGTTAGAAGCAGAACGTTGGGTTGGTGAGTGGTTAAAGCATAATTAAAACGGCTTGGAAATCCAAGCCGTTTTTTCATTTAATTTATACAATCTGGACAGTGACCGTATATTTCAAATTTATGTCCAGATATATCATATCCTTTTAGATTTTCTTGTAGTCCGTTCATTGGACAAGTCTCGATTTCCTTTGTTTTGCCACAATCTAAACAAATAAAATGATGATGATGATGTTTATGAGAACACGTAAAACGGAAATGTTTTTCTCCCGAAAGCTCCGTCATTTCAAATATTCCAAGATCAACAAACAAAGATAAATTTCTGTAAATGGTATCAAAGCTAAGTCCAGGATAATTGTCCTTCATCTCTTCTAACACATCTCTAGCAGTCAAATACCGATCACTATTCGAAAAAAATTCGAGCATCTCTTCTCTTTTTCCTGTATGTTTAAACCCTTTTTCTTTTAATAATTGTAATGCCTCTGTTACGTCCATTGTTATATTCACCTCTTATTAAACAGGCCTTGCTGTAGACATTTTTTTGATTAAGATGGTTAAGATTAAGATTAGTACTGCAATCATTACAATTGTACCACCTGGAGCTAAATCCAGATAGTATGAAATGGTTAAACCACCTAAAACAGAGGTCTCACCGAACAAGACAGAGAGAAAAATCGTCTGTTTAAACCCTTTTGCAATTCTTATACTCGCAGCAACAGGTAACGTCATTAAAGAGGAAACGAGTAAAATTCCAACTACTCGCATGGAAGCAGCTATAACAAGAGCAACCATAATGATAAATACAAAGTGGATACTTTTAGCAGCTATTCCTGATGCTTTTGCATGTTCCTCGTCAAAAGATAATAAAAATAACTCCTTGTACAGAACGATGATCAGAGCAATGACAATAATACTAATAAAAATAATAATATATAAATCCGTCCTACTGACAGCACTCACACTACCAAAAAGGTAACTAAATAAATCAGTATTAAATCCATCAGCTAAGGAAATAAAAATTACACCTAGCCCAATTCCACCAGATAAAATAATAGGGATCGCTAATTCCTGATAATGTTTATACACACCTCTTAACTTCTCAATAAATAATGAACCCATTACAGAGAAGGCCATCCCCATATACATAGGGTTCAGACCAGATGTGAGCATGAATTTCTTTTCTAAAAAGAGACTGGCTGCAATTCCTGCCAATGTAACGTGACTTAGGGCATCTGCAATGAGCGAAAGTCTTCTCACAACAATAAAAACACCTAATAACGGTGCAATAATTCCAATAATGATACCTGTTAAAAAAGCGTTTTGTAAAAACTCATATTGTAAAATTCCTTGAATCATTGTGAGGTTCCCCCATGATGGTGATGATGGTGGTGATCATGAGTAAGAACATGAACATCATGACCGTAGAAGTCTGACATATCATTTAACTTCAGTTGTTCAAATTCATCCGTATTTCCATGGAAATGCAAATGCTTATTCAAGCATGCTACATGAGTTACTTTGTCTGTAATGGTTCCAATATCATGTGTAACCAAAAGTAACGTAATCCCCATTTTTTGATTTAAGTTTCCAAGCATCTCATAAAAGGATTGAACATTTTGGGCATCCACCCCTACGGTTGGCTCATCTAAAATTAATAATTCAGGGTCACTTACAAGTGCTCGAGCAATAAAAACTCTTTGCTGTTGTCCACCGGATAGCTCACCAATATTTTGGTTTGTAAATTTAGTTAAGTCCACTGACTTAATGGCTTCATGGACCTTTTGTTGGTCTTGTTTTGCCATAAATTTAAATAAGCCTAGCTTTTTCGTTAGTCCACTAGCAACCACCTCATACACCGTTGCAGGAAATCCCGTATTGAAGGAATTGGCTTTCTGGGAGACAAATCCGATTTTGTGCCACTCCTTAAACTTGTTAATATCCTGTCCGAAAAGGCTTATTCCTCCCTTTTGGAGCTTTAAAAGACCTAGTATAAGCTTTAATAGGGTTGATTTTCCTGAACCATTAGGACCTACAATCCCTAGAAAAGCCCCTTTTGGGATAGAGAGACTCACATCCTCAAGCACATTTTCCTTTTCATAGCGATAGGATACATGGTCGATATTTATAATAGAAGAATTAGAATTCATGATTATCACCTAATAAATTAAGAATCATTCCGATTTAACAAACTGTAGTATACAGGATGTTTGTAACATTGTAAAGATATGTGAATTCATACGTAAACATTCCTTGCTTTCTTTCTCTAGAATGAAAGCCGACTCATTAGAGAGTCGACTTATTGTTAGATTTTCCATTAGGGTGACTATCTAATGAATCGCAGATTTAAACTTAGCACCTTTCGTTTCATGTGTGTTCATGATGGTCAGGAATGCATTAGGGTCAACTTCGTGTACAACCGATTTTAATTTGGTCACCTCTAATCGAGTTACAACTACATAAATCACATCTTTTTCGTTATCTGTGTATCCGCCTTTTCCTCTAAGTTTCGTTGTTCCACGTCCTAACCGGTCTAGAATGGCGTCGGATACCTCTTCATAAAGGTCTGAGACAATGATAACAGCCTTTGTCTCATCAAGACCTTGGATAACGGTATCAATCGTCTTAAATGCAATGTAATAGGCCATAACCGAGTACATGGCTTGTTCGGGGCCGAATACAAAGGCAGCCCATCCGAATATAAATATGTTAATAAACATCACAAATTCTCCAACAGAGAAAGGAAGTTTTTTGGTTAATAAAATCCCTAAAATCTCTGTTCCATCCAACGATCCCCCGTGCCGAATGACTAAGCCCACTCCCACCCCTAAAATAAGTCCACCAAAAACAGTAGCTAAAATAGGTTGGTCAGTAAAGGGCTCGAAATGATGAAGAGATCGTTCAAAAATCGCTAAACATATAATTGCGAAAATTGAAGAAATCATGAATGTTTTTCCAATTTGTTTGTATCCGGAGTACATAAAAGGTAAATTCAATACAATTACCAATGTAGCAAAGTTTACAAATGCAATCTGGCCAGAGAATAAATAGTCTAAAATCAACGAGATTCCGATAATTCCTCCGTCAATAATATTGTTTGGAATGAGGAACAATTCAATTGAAACAGCAGCCATCCCCGCGCCAAGCGTAATTAAAATAAGTCTATATACTAAATGAAATACACTTTCTTTTCTATGTTCTTTCTTAACCATTATTTCTCCTTTTCCAAAAAAAGAATCTCTATACTGTCACATAAACCGCCCAATTTTCATATTTTACAAGGGAGGAGTGATGAAAGAGTGAAAATCTTTGAGAGTGTCATCAATCACAAAATCAATACCATTACAGGCGATGAACTTCTAAAATACGCCAACCAATTCCAAATAAAAGTTAATAAGGCAGAAGCGCAGAAAATTGCAAAATACTTAAGAGGAAGACAAGTAAACATTTTTAATGATGCAGAACGAGCAAAATTAATAAAGGAAATTGCGAAGGTAGCAGGACCAGAAACAGCAAAAGAGGTAAATAAACTGTTTGTACAATTTACAAAATAATAAGTATGTTTACAAAAGGAAGAAAAATGAATCATTTTTCTTCCTTTTCTACATGATGAGAGTTAGTCTTCTAAAATAGCGTTCAGTATATTTTCGTTAAATTCTTTAGAAAGTAACATGCTTATTTCATGTTTATAAGGAGCCTTTTTACTATTCTTATCTTCTCCTACAAAAGGAGTTTCGAGAATTTTTGGAACATCAATCAATTGTGGATGATGAACAATGTACTTTAAGGAATCGAATCCAATATGGCCAAAACCAATATTCTCATGTCGATCCTTTTTAGCTCCTCTTTCATTTTTACTATCATTGATGTGGAGTACCTTTAAACGATCAACTCCAATAATCTTATCAAATTGTTCAAGAACACCATCAAAATCATCTACGATATTATATCCAGCATCATGAGTATGACAAGTATCAAAGCAGACTGAAAGCTTGTCATTATATTTTACACCTTCTATAATCATCGCGAGCTCTTCGAATGATTTACCGCATTCTGACCCTTTTCCTGCCATAGTTTCTAAAGCTATTTGAAGGTTTTCCTTCCCTGTCAGAACTTCGTTTAGGCCTTCAATGATTTTTTTTATGCCCTCTTCTTCTCCTGCTCCAACATGAGCACCTGGGTGTAGAACAATCTGTCTAGCTCCTAATGCTTCCGTACGTTCAATTTCACTTCTTAAAAATCTTACACCAAGGTCAAATGTATCCGGATTGGTTGTATTTGCAATATTGATAATATATGGAGCATGAACAACGATTTCGTTAATCCCGTTTGCTTCCATATGTAGTTTCCCAGCCTCAATATTCAAATCTTCAATCTTTTTTCTTCTTGTATTTTGAGGAGCTCCTGTATAAATCATAAAGGTATTTGCTCCATAAGAAACTGCTTCTTCACTTGCAGCAAGTAACATGTTTTTTCCACTCATGGATACGTGAGAACCGATCTTTACCATTTGTTAAAACTCTCCCTTGCTTTATTTTTTCCTATTTTTTCTTTAGTCGATTTTGTCGTTTCTTAATTTTGTCCATTTCGTATTGCATCTTCTTTTTATAGCCTGGCTTAACCTTTTTAGGCTTTTTAACCAATGTTTTTGCTTTCTCATCTACTTCATCTTGTTGTTTCTGGCGTTTTCTTCGTTTGTTACGATCGCCAATGTCTACTAATTCACCTTTTTGAATATCAATCGTTTTAAATTCAATTCCTAGCTTTTCAAGTTTATTTAAAGCATCCTCATCCGCGATATCATAAATGGTTAATGCAACCCCTGAATTCCCTGCACGTGCAGTTCGCCCAACTCTGTGTACATAAAAATCAAGGTCTGAAGGAAGTTCATAATTAATGACATGGCTAATCCCTTGAATATCAATTCCCCTTGCTGCAAGGTCGGTCGCAATAATATAT
The DNA here is from genome assembly GCF_042865285.1 of Cytobacillus spartinae. Classification (NCBI taxonomy): domain Bacteria; kingdom Bacillati; phylum Bacillota; class Bacilli; order Caryophanales; family Bacillaceae; genus Cytobacillus; species Cytobacillus spartinae. The sequence goes on from NZ_JBIACK010000014.1 coordinate 18,841, forward strand.
TGAAATTCTAAATCATTAATTTGCTTCATCATCTTTTTGCGTTCACGCGGACTTAAATCCCCATGGATTCTTCCAACCTTTAATCCTCTAGCGCTCATAGCATCTGCTACTTCGTCAGCCATCTTTTTTGTATTGGTAAATACGATTGCTAAGTAAGGGTTAAAGATATTCAGCGCATCAAAAACGATACTTTTCTTGTCGCGGTGCCTAGAAGGAATCAATAGATGCTCAATATTTTCAGCAGCCAATTTTTTTGGCTCAATATGAATATACTTTGGGTTCTCCATGTATTTTTTCAAGAACGGCTTTAGTTTCTCAGGAATCGTTGCAGAGAAGACAAGCATTTGGAGCTTCTCAGGCATTCTTGCCCCAATTTGATCAACATCCTCAATAAAGCCCATATCTAACATTAAATCCGCTTCATCTACAACAAGAGTGGAAGCAGTATAAACCAACAATGCTCCCTCTTTAGCTAAATCATTAATTCGTCCTGGTGTTCCTACCACAACATGAGGTTGTGTTTTTAACTTTTCAATAGCCCTAACTTTATCTGTTCCACCTATGTAGCAACGTGTGCTAATTTGTTCCCCTGGAAGGCAATGTTCTGTTACTTTCAAAATTTCATGATAAATTTGATTGGCTAACTCACGTGTTGGAGCTGTTATTACAGCTTGTACCTCTTGTTTCGTTGGGTCAACTTTTTGAAGAATAGGCAGTACAAACGAGTGTGTCTTCCCTGTACCTGTTTGGGATTGTCCAATGGCACTATCTCCTTTTAGTACGGTCGGAATTAATCGTTCCTGTATTTCAGTCGGTTCATAAAATCCTAGCTTTTTAACGGCCTCTATAATAAAAGGTTTAAACTTATACATTTCAAATTTAGTTTCAGTCATTTTTAATGCTCCTTCTTTTGTGGTAAAACTTTCTTTACCCATCCTGTAATTATAATAAAGTTTCTATCAAAGTGCCACTTATGCACCTATTCTTATTATTTATATTGGACCTAATATTCATTTTTTAGCATTGAAAATTAACATAAAAAGTCTCATTCCTCTATATTGACCCTACTAACTAAGATTATCTCCGCAATTGCCTTAAACCATTTTTAGTTATCTGCATAGATTAGTATGAGAGACCTTTTAGAAAGGAGGCGATGTTATGCCGCCACGTCCACAAGTTCCTTTTAGAGGAGGGGGCATGATGCGACCACCGATGAACCCAATGATGGGTAGGGGAAATATGAATCCGATGATGGGTAGAGGTAGAATGAGCCCAATGATGGGAATGGGCAGAGGCCCACAAGCGAGACAAGGAGGAGGACTTCTTGCAAAGCTTCTTGGTAAAGGCAAGCAAGCAGGCGGAATGCAAGCCCTAAGCGGGGCAAGTCGTGCAGCGGGGGTAGCTGGAACAAATGCAGGTAATACCGCTGGAGCTGGAGGAGGTTTACTGAAAGCTTTAACTAACCCTTCTTCGATCAATGGATTTTTAGCAAATACACAAAAAGTGTTAGGTACTGCTCAACAAATTGGTCCTATGGTTCAACAATATGGTCCTATGGTTCGAAATTTACCTGCTATGTGGAGATTATATAAAGGCTTAAAAGATGCCCCATCAGAAACAGAAAATGAAACGACTAATAATAGTGTGGATGTAGAAGATTCAACGGTTAAGGAAACCAAGAAAAAAGTACGAAAAAAGACAACAGCTAGCTCACCAGCTGTTTCAGATGACATAAAAACTGCACCATCTAATACCCCTCCTGGAAGCTCGGTACCAAAACTATATATTTAACTTGAAAGAATGCTTCCTATGCATTCTTTTATTTTTGTCTGGATAGTTTGTCCTTTTGTATTATCTCCTCAAGTTATATATAATTAATCCATAGAATAAGAGCATAAATCGTGCTTTTAGGGGGACTTATGATATGAAAATAATTAAAATTTCACCACGAGGTTACTGTTACGGTGTTGTTGATGCAATGGTTATTGCAAGAAATGCCGCTCTAGATAAAACACTACCAAGACCAATCTATATATTAGGGATGATTGTTCATAATAAGCACGTAACGGATGCTTTCGAGGAAGAAGGTATTATTACGCTAGATGGTAAGAATCGAAAAGAAATTCTTGAAAAAGTAGATGGTGGGACTGTGATATTTACAGCCCATGGAGTCTCTCCGGAAGTGAGGGAGCTAGCAAAAGAAAAAGGACTCGTTTCTATTGATGCAACATGTCCAGATGTGACCAAAACTCATGATTTGATTAGAGAAAAAGAGAAAGAAGGCTTTCAAATCATCTATATTGGTAAAAAAGGACATCCAGAGCCTGAAGGAGCTGTTGGAGTTGCTCCACATATTGTTCATCTCGTTGAAACAATTGACGACGTGAACCAACTACAAATTGAAAGTAACAAAATCCTTGTGACCAACCAAACAACTATGAGTCAATGGGATGTTGGACATATTATGGATAAGATAAAAGAAAAGTACTCGCATGCAGAATTTCATAAAGAGATTTGCTTAGCAACTCAGGTCCGCCAAGAAGCTGTTGCTGAGCAAGCAGGGGAAGCCGATGTTCTTATCGTCGTTGGAGACCCAAAAAGCAACAACTCTAATCGTCTTGCACAAGTGTCTGAGGAAATAGCCCATACTAAAGCATACAGAATTGGGGATTTATCAGAACTAAATGTAGACTGGATTAAAGATGCTTCTACGGTTGCTGTAACTTCTGGTGCGTCTACACCAACACCAATTACCAAGGAAGTCATTAGTTTCATTGAACAGTTTAATCCACTGGATGAATCTACATGGGTGACGGAGAAAAAAGTACCACTTAATAAAATCCTTCCTAAAGTTAAGAAATAGGATATTAAAAACCGGTTCTTTAATATGGCAGAACCGGTTTTTTCTTACCAAATGTTAGGTCTTTAATCTTATTATAAAAATTGAAAAGGATCCGTTTCCTTCTCAGAAGGGAAAATCTTAACATCATATCCTTTTTCCGCAAACATCTTCGTTAAAATGTTTGAGACTCCTTTTTTCATAACCTTTTCAACATTGTGTCCGGGGTCAATAATATTAAGGCCTTCTAAGATCGCATCATGAGCTACATGATAATACATATCTCCCGTAACATAGACATCAGCACCTTTAAATTTCGCCGACATGAAATATTTATTCCCATCTCCACCAAGTACCGCTACCTTTTTAACTTTTGAATCCAAATCTCCAACCACACGAAGTCCATGCACTCCTAGAGCCTCTTTTACGTGAAGGGCAAAATCCTTCAATGTCATTTGATCTATAGTTCCAATTCTACCTAAGCCCAATGTTTCTCCTTTATTATCAAGAGGATAAATATCATAGGCAACTTCTTCGTAAGGGTGAGACTTTATCATCGCAGAGACAATTTTCTTTTCTAATTGTGCTGGAAATATCGTCTCTATTCTAGTTTCATGAACCTCTTCAATTTTCCCGATGGTACCTATATGGGGGTTTGTATCTTCGCCAGGTAAGAATTGCCCTATTCCACTACCAGAAAATAAACAATGACTATAATTTCCGATTGAACCAGCCCCAACGTTTCCTAATGCTTCCTTCACTTTTTCAGCATCTTCATTAGGCACAAAAACAACTAATTTTTTGAGTTTAGTTTCGTATGTAGGTACGAGAACCTCAGTGTCAGATAAACCTAGAGCCTCAGCAAGTAAATCATTAACTCCGCCCTTAGCAACATCCAGATTCGTGTGAGCTGCATAGACAGCTATATCATGCTTAATTAGTTTTTCGATTATTCGACCATATGCTGTGTCAGTTGTGATTTTCTGTAACGGTCTAAATATAATCGGATGGTGCGCAATAATGAGTTGGACGTTCTTTTCAATCGCCTCGTCTACTACATCTTCTAGCACGTCCAGCGCAACCATTACATTGTCTACCTGTTTATTTAATCGCCCAATTTGTAGGCCAATTTTGTCCCCTTCCATCGCGTACGACTTTGGAGAAAAATGCTCAAACAATTGGATGACTTCATGTCCGTTTACTTTTTTCATTGTTTTAAGGTCTCCTCTACCATTTTTATTTTATCTAGGAGCTCTTGTTTCTTTTGTTGATTTTCAATTGTTTCATTTGCTTTATCTAATTGATCTAAGATTCTTTTCCAATTTTCCATTTCATTTGACCATTTCTTTAAAAAGGCTTCCGATTGCTTTTGGATTAAATACGGTCCCATCAAAAGACCTTCATCCATCTTGTTTTTATTATAGGCCTTAAAGGCATTGCCTTTTTCGGCTACTAGAACCTCATAAATCTTTCCATCCTCTTCTAAAATCTCTTCCTCTACTAGTGTCCAATTATGATCTAATAACCATGTACGGATAGAGATGGCACTTATATTAGGTTGAAGAACAAGTCTCTTTACTGAGTCAAGTTTTGACTTTCCCTCATCTAGAATTTGAGATATTAAAGCTCCACCCATCCCTGCTATTGTGATACAATCCACTTCTCCAGGCTGAATGACTTCTAAACCATTTCCTTTCCGTACTTCAATTTTGTCCGTTAAGCCTTCCATTTGAACTTGTTTTCTAGCAGATTGGAAAGGACCTTCTACTACTTCTCCTGCTATAGCAAAAACTGCTTTCCCACTTTGAACAACATGACATGGTAGATATGCATGGTCTGACCCTATATCAGCAAATGAACTTCCCTCAGGAATATATTTTGCGACCGTGGCTAATCTATCAGATAATTTATTTGTATTCATTTTTACCCTCACTTCTATGGATGCAAGATGATATCACAATTTACATTATTTTAAATACGTACAAGGGTTCTTGGAACCGCCTCCTATTAGTATAAAAAAAGTCCTTTGCATATGCAAAGGACTTTCATGACTTAATTATTTAATTTCAGCTAACCATTCAGCCATTTCTGTAGCCTTATCAGCAGGAACTAGCCCTGGTGGCATAGAACCTACACCGTTAACAAGAATGTCTGCAATTTGTTCTGTAGAAAGCTTATCTCCAACACCAGTTAACGCAGGTCCAACTCCACCTTGGTACGCGTCACCGTGACAGCCAATACAGCTTTGCTTATAAATATCTTCTGGGTTCGCTGCTACTTCTTCCGTTTCTTCACCATGACCTTCTCTTTCTGCTGCAAGCTCGTCCATATCGCCTAAACCTTTGAAAGAAAGGAAGAACATTGCCATAACACCGAAAACCATAATTAAGACAAACGGTATAATTGGATTACGATTCATGATTTAACCTCCTTATGTAAGAACATTTCAGTAAATAATTATAGAATACAAACAATTTCTATTGTACTTGAAAAAATGCAGAAGGAAAAGACCTAAAGTAAACTTTGTCACATTATGTTCGCAAAATGGACAAAAACTTCATCAAAATGATGAAGTTTCTGCCCATATATTGTATAATTTTTGCTATTTCGAAATTATATTTCTATTTAACAACCAATTTGCCTTGCTATGACCATTCTTTGCACTTCTGATGTACCTTCACCAATTTCTGTTAGCTTGCCGTCTCTCATATAACGTTCAACATGGTACTCTTTCATATAGCCATATCCACCATGAATTTGTACAGCCTGATCTGCGACCTCCATACAAATTTCTGAGGCGTACAATTTACACATAGAAGCCTCTTTTGAAAACGGGCGACCATTGTCTTTTAACCAAGCTGCTTTATAGACCATGTTTCTTGCTAATTCTATCTTCATTGCCATATCAGCTAGTTTAAATTGAATCGCTTGAAAGTTTGAGATAGAACGACCAAACTGTTTACGCTCCTTTGCGTAGCTAAGTGCTTTCTCGTAAGCAGCTTGAGCAATACCTACCGACATAGCTCCAATTCCAATTCTCCCACCATCTAGGGTAATTAAGAATTGTTTAAATCCTTCTCCTCTTTTGCCGAGCAAGTGCTCAGTCGGAACGCGTACGTCTTCAAGTACAAGTTCAGTAGTGTTGGAAGCATTAAGTCCCATCTTTTCATAATTATCGATAATCGTAAAACCTTTTGCATCAGTTGGAACGATAATAGCACTTATCTCTTTCTTTCCATCATTCTGTGCGGTAATAGCCGTAAGGGCCAGATGCTTTGCATAGCTTGCATTTGTAATGTAACATTTATTTCCATTGATAATGTATTCTCCATTATTTTCGACTGCTGTAGTCTGCGTTCCTCCAGCATCTGATCCTGCGTTAGGCTCTGTTAAACCAAACGCGCCAAAAGATTCTCCTGTACAGATTGGAACTAAATATTTTTGTTTTTGCTCTTCTGTTCCAAACAGGTTCAATGGAGCTCCACCTAATGATATATGTGCAGAATAAGTAATACCTGTAGAAGCACACGCACGACTCAGCTCTTCTGTAACGATCGCAAAGCTAATGGTATCTGCTCCTCCACCACCATACTCTTCAGGAAATGGAAGTCCCATCATACCCATATCAGCTAACTTCTTAAAGATTTCTTTTGGAAATTCTTTTGTTCGATCCCTCTCCAACGCTCCAGGTGCAACCTCTTCGTTTGCAAACTCATGGATAGTTTTTAGAATCATCTCTTGTTCTGTTGTTAAATCGAAATTCATTTATATCCCCCTTAGACGCATTATTGAACACGCTTTCATTACTATTATAAAAGGGAAATAACAATTTTCACAACATTTAAAAACTTCTCAAAAAATTTTATTATATGAATATAGAAACAATTAATAAAGCAATTCCTAATAATCCTGAGATGGTAAAATACAAGATTTTAAGTCTCCACCCTGTAAATAGCCAGAGAAAACAATTTAGAAACAACACCATATATAGGGTTTGGGGGTTATTAGGAAAACTACCCGATATAATTTCTACAGAAGCTAGCAGCAACATCAAAGCGATTACGATTAGCGGAATTTGCATCAGAATCCCTTTTTTAGAAAAATAAAAAATTACAAATAATCCTGAGATCATTAAAAAAGCTAAAAGAGCCATTTGCAAAATGAAAGACAATTCAGTAAAATAAATTAAAAACACAGAAACTGGAATTAACATCAGGAAAAGATACTGTTTCTTATCAAAACGATTCTTTGTTTGATTTTTTATAAATTCCTTCGGCCGGTTTCCCTCCGTGTATAGCGTTAGCAAATAATCGCAGTATTGTACCGGAAGCATGCGGCTTTCCTTCCAATAAAGAATTTCTTTCACGATGATTTTTTTTCGGTTTTCATCCATATTTGAGTGTCCTTTCTAACTGACAAATAAAAGTAAAATAGCGGCTATTACGAACCATTGGGCCTAATATAACAAAAAAATAGTTCACTTCAATTGTAAGAAGTAAACTATTTTCTGGCAATCCTTTTATTTTTATCCAGCACTTAGAAATCAAATAAACTGAGCGAATTTCTAATTTTATTCTAAAAAGTCTTTTAATCTCTTGCTTCTGCTTGGGTGTCTTAACTTCCGTAATGCTTTCGCTTCAATTTGTCTAATACGTTCACGTGTTACACCAAAGACTTTTCCGACCTCTTCTAGCGTTCGTGTACGACCGTCATCTAGACCGAAACGAAGTCTTAATACATTTTCTTCTCTATCTGTTAGAGTATCTAGTACATCTTCAAGTTGTTCTTTTAATAATTCGTAAGCAGCGTGTTCCGAAGGAGAAGTAGCATCTTGGTCTTCAATAAAATCTCCTAGATGAGAATCATCTTCTTCACCTATTGGAGTTTCTAATGATACAGGCTCTTGAGCTATTTTTAGAATTTCACGTACCTTATCAGGAGATAGGTCCATATCTTCTCCGATTTCTTCCGGACTAGGTTCGCGTCCAAGATCTTGTAATAACTGACGTTGAACTCGAATTAATTTATTAATGGTTTCGACCATGTGAACAGGGATACGAATGGTTCTAGCCTGGTCAGCTATTGCACGAGTAATCGCTTGGCGAATCCACCAAGTCGCATACGTACTAAACTTGTATCCTTTTCGGTAATCAAACTTCTCAACTGCCTTAATTAGACCCATATTTCCTTCTTGGATAAGGTCTAAAAATAGCATTCCACGCCCAACATATCTTTTTGCGATACTAACTACAAGACGCAGGTTTGCTTCAGCAAGGCGTCTTTTAGCTTCCTCATCTCCATCTTCAATACGTTTAGCTAGTGAAATCTCTTCTTCAGCAGAAAGAAGGTCAACACGCCCTATTTCCTTTAAGTACATACGAACAGGGTCATTTATTTTCACACCTGGAGGAACGCTTAAGTCATTTAAGTCAAACTCTTCTTCACCTTTAGCTAGTTCTTGAATGTTTGGATCAGAGTCTTCGTTATCACCAACTAGTTCTACCCCTTGGTCACCAAGAAACTCATAAAACTCATCCATTTGATCTGAATCTAATTCAAAATTGGAAAGCCTCTCCGCAATATCATCATAAGCTAAAACCCCAGTTTTCTTACCTATTTCTGTTAATTGATCCTTCACTTGTTCTAGGGTCAAATCTGAATCAACCTCTTTTGAACGGGCCGATTTTTCAGCCATATGTACCCCTCCTTCCAAAAATCACACACGATATATCCTTTAGCTCTTTTATTAGAACACACGAGCATTATGAGAAAACGCACTCTATAAGTAACACTTTATAGAGACTTGCGTAAATTAATAATTTCCATTGCGATGGCCGCTGCTCTAGCGAAATCTTTTTGACGCTCAGCTTCCTTCTCTTCCACTTCTTTTTCTTTTATTTTTAACAACTTTTGATAATTCAACACCTGTTTAATATAATCAGTTAATTCTTGATCGCTTGGCTCTTCATTTATGGACATCATTTCAATGTTCGTTACGATTCTTTTTAGCTTTTCATCTTCTAGATAATTTAAGAATGAACTTACATTGGGTTCCATTCCTTTTTCATAAAATCCAAATAAGTAAGTAATAATTGCTTGATGTTCATCAATATTGAATGGATTTCCCTGTAGTAACTGTTGCACTTTATATGCAATATCAATATTTCTTAGCATATAAGCAATTAATCTTCTTTCTGCTGTATGATATGCAGGCTTTAACGTATCTACTTGCCTTGGTACGATTAATGTTTTTGTAGTGGCTTGCACAGCTTGCCCTCTATTATTTCGTTTGTTAGCAAAATAGATCTTTTTTTGTTCCTGCTTCAATGCCTCTAAAGATAGTGAAAAATCATTAGCTAATTGCCTTAAGTAATGATCTCTTTCAACTGCTTTTTCAAGGAGACTGATCTCCTTTAATACATCTTCGATATATTGCAGTCGATTTCCTTCATCTTGAAGATCTTTTCCTCTTCTCAGATAGAGAAGTTTGAATGACATGAAAGTAACACTAGCCCCCATGACTTCTTTGGAAAACTTATCTTCACCAAATTTCTTAATATACTCGTCAGGGTCTAATCCATCAGGCATAAGCGCAACCCTTACGTTACAACCTGAATCTGAAAGCGAATTTCCTGCTCGATAGGCAGCCTCAATTCCGGCATTATCAGAGTCATAACATATTGTTACCGATTGAACATTCCTTCTTATAATGGAAACATGTTCATCTGTAAGTGATGTCCCCATCGTGGCAACACCATTTTCAACTCCAGAACGGTCTGCTGCAATCACATCTGCAAACCCTTCAAATAATACAAGTTGTTGTAGTTTTTTTAGGCTTGGTCTAGCCAAGTGAAAGTTATATAAAATTTTACTTTTGTTAAAAATTGCCGTTTCGGGACTATTTAAATACTTAGGCTCATTATCGGCCCCTAGGGATCTCCCTGAAAATGCAATTGTATTTCCTTTAAGGTCAAAAATAGGGAACATAATCCGATCACGGAAACGGTCAAAATATGCACCATCCCTTTCACGCCTTATGATAAGACCTGCTTTTTCTAACAGTTCTGGTTGAAAATTTCTCTTAGTTAGAAACTTATAAACAAAGTCCCAAGATTTTAGGGCATAACCGATTTGAAATTTTTCAATAGACTTTTGAGTAAAGCCTCTGTTGAGCAGATATTCTAAAGCGTGCTGACCATCTTTTGTATTTACAAGCAAATGATGGTAAAATTTACGTAACAGTTCATGAGCTTCCATCATTTGTTGAAAATCTTTAGGTACGGATTTTTCCTTCGCATAATTTGGTGATAGTTGTAATTCTACATTTGCCTTATCAGCCAACTTAAGAGCAGCTTCTTGAAAGGAGAAACCCTCAATTTCCATTAAAAATGAGAATACATTCCCGCCTGCTCCGCAACCAAAGCAATGATATATTTGCTTGTCTGGTGAAACGGAAAAAGACGGTGAGTTCTCGCCATGGAAAGGACATAAACCAAAGTAATTACGTCCTTGTTTCTTTAGCTGAACATAATCGTTAACGATATCGACGATATCAACAGCTTGCCGAATTTCATTAATTTTATCCTCGGCGATACGCTCTGCCATGAGAACAACTCCATTTTAATAATGAGGTATTCGCGAAAAATTAAAGATTTCCTTCAAATTTCGACAAAATTTTATTTAGTTTTTTTGAAAACCTTTCTCGATCTTCTTTTGAGTAAGGTTTTGGACCTTTACCATATTTCCCTTGTCTTCGTGCTTTTGCAGCGAAGTATCTCATATCTAATGCAGCTTGAATATCCTTTTCTTCATACAAGATTCCCCTTGGAGAAAGGACATAAACCCTTTTAGAATAAGGGTAGATGCTAGGCCGATGTCTTGTGTTATCACGACATCTTCTTTCTTTACATGGTTATAATGATAAATCCGCCGCTTCTCTACTCGAGTCCACGATTTTCCAAATCCCAGCAGAGGTATCATTTTTGACGTGATCATATGAAGCTACAAACATAACCCCAATTTCATAACGCCTAGCAATTTCGACAATTTCCTCTTTTACGGGACATGAATCTGCGTCAACAAGGACGATTGGTTTTCCTATTGTTCTTATAATTCTACATCACTCCACATATTCCTTCTAAAAAGAAATAAGTTTTGGAATTGTGAATATGTCGAATTTTTTTTAGACCCCATTCTTGACTTCTGACAATAAATAGTTTATTCGTTCACATGGAAGTCTAAACCTAAATTTGATACATTTTTATCACAATTTTTTATTATAGTACATAAAAATTGATTTTACCATAATTTTATCTCTTGTTTGGCCTCGATTTTAATAAAACACTCAGATAAAAAAATTTTTAATGTTCCCCATAGTAGATACTATGTACAATCGTGTTATCCTTTTAAACATAAATGGTTGACTATTTATCATAAGTGATTTAATATAAAAATTTTTCACAAAATCAAAAAAGAAAATAGCACCATATTATATGTGCTATTTTCGCATTTCTTTCTTGTAATAATAATTTAAAATGACATTCGCTGTTTCCTCTACAGCCTTGTTCGTTACATCAATTACGTTACAGTCCATTCTTTCAACGATCTTTTCAAAATAAGAAATTTCCTCTTTTATTCGTTCAATGTTTGCATAACTTGCCTTATCATTTAAACCTAATGAAATTAATCTTTCACGTCGGATATTATTTAATTTTTCAGGGCTAATTTTCAAGCCAAAGCACTTATCAGAAGGAACTTTAAACAACTCTTCTGGAGGATCCACTTCAGGTACTAGAGGTACGTTTGCAACCTTTAGTCTCTTGTGTGCTAAATATTGTGAAAGAGGAGTTTTTGACGTTCTAGAAACACCCACTAGTACAATATCAGCTTTTAGAATTCCTCTAGGATCCCGTCCATCGTCATATTTCACAGCAAATTCAATGGCTTCTACCTTTTTAAAATAATCTTCATCCAGTTTACGAACTAATCCTGGTTCAAAAAGTGGCTGTTTTCCACAGGCCCTTTGAATTTGATCCATTAAAGGTCCAATAATATCACAAGCATAAATTCCTTCTTTTTCTGATAGTTCTTTCATATATTCTCTAATTTCTGGTTTCACTAACGTATAAGCAATCATACCTTGATCTAGCTTTACTAATGAGATAACTTCGTCGATATTTGATTTGTCTTCAACGTAAGGAAACCGTTTAATCGTTACGTCTGTACCTTCAAATTGACTAATAGCAGCTTTAGTAACCAATTCTGCCGTTTCTCCTACTGAATCTGACACTACATAGATGATTGGCATTTTTCCCATTCTATTTAACCAACCTCCTCTAACTTATTTCATACGGGTTTTCCAACCATTTTAACATAAGATAATGGTTCTAACCCATTCGATTTCAGATTTTTAAATACTACCCTTCCTAAAAGAGGTTAATCGTTATCTCCAAGTGCTACAAACGCCTTTGTAATGTTCGTTTTTGTAATCCGTCCTATAACTTCAAAGCCTTTTTCAGTTTCTTTTACTACTGGCATAGCATCAATTTGCTTTTCAATTAGTTTCTTCCCAACTTCTATAAGCAAATCATCCCTTTTACACATGGTTATATTCGGCATTCTAGTCATAATGATGTTAACAGGTAGGCTTGTTAACTCCTGATTCCCGATGCTTGCCCTTAATAAATCCTTACGTGATAGAACTCCCACTAGTACCGTTGATTGATCTACTACAAAAAGGGTTCCCACATCCTCTAGAAACATCGTAACAATTGCATCATACACGGATACATTTTCATTCACGACAACAGGAATGGACTGATAATCCTTTACATAAAGCTTTTTTAAATTTTCGGTTAATAGCTGTACACCTGATTTCCCTGTATAAAAATAACCTACCCGAGGCCTTGCATCAAGATAACCTGCCATGGTAAGTATCGCAAGGTCCGGTCGAAGTGTAGCTCTTGTTAGATTTAGCCTATCAGCAATGTGTTCTCCAGTAATAGGACCATTTTCCTTCACGATATGCAAGATTTGTTCTTGTCGTTTATTGAGTTCTATTGTACTCACCACCTAACTGAAACAGTTCTGAATAATGTTATACTTTATATTAATTATTATATACTATATATCCAAAATGAAAAGGATAAGATTTTAGTTGATATGGGGTCACTACAAGAAAAAGAGTCTATCCGTCGAAGGTAGACTCTTTTATTGATATACATATTACCTTAAGAAAGGGAAAATTCCCGAATATTGTTTATTTTACGTTTATTTCATTTACATTTGCAAATTGTGTAATTTTTTCAGCAATCTTAACCATTAAGCTTAAACGATTTTGACGAACAGCTTGATCGTCTGCCATGACCATTGTATGCTCAAAATAGTTTGCGATGTCGTCCTTTAAAGAGACTAATAGTTGATAGTACTCCTCTTCTGAAGTTGTAGAGGTAAGTTGACTACTAATTTCTGTAAAATGTTGATATAACTTCGATTCATGCTCATTCTCAAATAGTTCTTCATTCACATTTACAACGCTCTCTGCTTTACTAGAAATATTTATGACACGGCTTAAGGCTTCCATACTTTCCTTAAAGCTTTCTTCTTCTTTCTTAGCATTTAAAATATTTACTTTCTTAACAAGTGAAGATATAACTCCCACTTTGTTTGCTAAGACTGAGTCGATTAAGTCATAGCGATTTCCTAGCTCCTGTAAGATATATTTAATTCGAAGTTTAAAGAAAGATAGAATTTCGTTTTCTAGCTCTTCTTGATCTTGTTTAGCAATTCCAGCTTCTACTAATGGGGTAACTGCTTTCTTAATTAGGTCCTCTAATTCAACATGCCAATCCTTTTGGATTAATATTTGAACAATCCCTGAAGCTTGTCGTCTTAAAGCATATGGGTCCTGGGAGCCACTTGGAATCACTCCAATGCTAAAGAAAGAAACAATTGTATCAAGCTTATCTGAGATGGAAAGAACTGCACCCTCAATACTGCTTGGGGTAGCATCTTCCGCATTGCGAGGCATATAATGTTCGTTTACAGCCTTTGCTACTTGCTCCGTTTCACCTTTTTGTAGAGCATATTTCTCTCCCATAAACCCTTGAAGTTCAGGAAACTCATATACCATATTTGTCACTAAGTCGAACTTACAAATTTCCGCTGCTCTATCCGAAGATTCCTTTTCAGTTTGATTAAAAGAAAGCATATCAGTTAGTTCATTTGTTAATTTTCGGACACGAGCTACCTTTTCAGCAAGAGTGCCAATCTCTTCATGATAGACAATACTCCCCAGTTTGTTTAATGCATCATTAATTGAAAGTTTATGATCTTCCTTATAGAAAAATGCAGCATCAGATAGTCTTGCTCTTAGCACTTTTTCATTCCCTTTTGCTACCCTATCTAAATGAAGGTGATCGCCGTTTCTAATTGTAACGAAGAAAGGTTGAAGCTCACCATTTTTTGATTTTACCGGAAAGTATCGTTGATGCTCCTTCATAGAGGTAATTAGTACTTCCTCCGGTAATTCTAAAAATTCTCCTTCAAATTTTCCAAATAAGGCAGTTGGATACTCAACAAGATTATTTACTTCCTCTAGTAAAGTTTCGTCTATTGGAATAACCCAATTGTTCTCTTCTTCTAATTTCTGAATTTGAGAAACAATTGCTTCTTTACGTTTCACCCCGTCAACGATTACATGCTGCCCTAAGAGTGCAGTTTCGTACTCTGCTGGAGAAGCAATCTCAATTCTCTCTCCTAAGAAACGATGACCTAAACTCCAATTGCTTGTGTTTACTCCTACAATATCAAAAGGAACTACTTCATCTCCAAATAGAGCAACCAACCATTTTATTGGTCTAATATATTTTAAGTCATGACTTGCCCATCTCATATTTTTCGGGAAGTTTAAACCTGTAATAATTTGTTTCAATTCTCCCAGTAGTTCTTTTGTTTCTAGTCCTTTAACAAACTTATTTACATGGACATATTCGACACCCTTGATTTCTTTATAGTAAATATCTTCTACAGTCGCACCTTGCCCTCTAGCAAAACCAATAGCTGCTTTTGTCCACTCACCATTTGCATCTTGAGCAATTTTTTTAGCCGGACCTTTCGCTTCTTCATGAATATCTTGCTGTGAAACATCTACATCTTTTACAAATACAGCTAACCTTCGAGGAGTAGAGAAAGCTTGAACTTCACCATAGCCAATTTGTTTCGACTCTAACCATGATTTAATTTTTTCTGATAGCTGGTTCATAGAATTCGTAACGAATCTAGCGGGCATTTCTTCTAATCCAATTTCTAATAGTAAATCTTTCTTATTCATGGCTATTCTCCTCCTCTGTCATTAAAATTGGGAATCCAAGTTTCTCACGTTCTTCATAGAATGTTTTTGCTATTTTTCTTGCTAGGTTACGACAACGACCGATGTAACCGGTACGCTCTGTGACAGATATGGAACCTCTTGCATCAAGAATATTGAACACATGAGAGCACTTTAGCACGTAATCATACGCAGGGTGAACAAGACCTTCATCCATTTGTCGATGTGCTTCTTTTTCATAAATGTTAAAAAGATTAAACAACATATCAGGATCAGATGTTTCAAACGTATATTTTGAATGCTCATATTCTGGTTGAAAGAAGATATCTTTGACCGTGAACCCCTTCGTCCATTCAAGCTCAAATACATTTTCCTTATCTTGAATGTACGAAGCTAGTCTTTCAATTCCATATGTGATTTCAACAGAAACAGGCTTGCACTCTAACCCACCAACTTGTTGGAAGTAAGTAAACTGTGTAATTTCCATCCCATCTAGCCATACTTCCCATCCTAATCCTGCGCAACCAAGGGAAGGATTTTCCCAGTTGTCCTCTACAAATCGAATATCATGCTCTAGAGGGTTAATTCCTAGTGCACGAAGGGAATCCAAATAAAGTTCTTGGATATTATCAGGGGAAGGCTTCATAATAACTTGAAATTGATGATGCTGATATAAGCGGTTAGGATTCTCTCCATACCGTCCATCAGCAGGGCGACGTGAAGGCTCCACATACGCTACATTCCAAGGTTCAGGACCAATTGCTCTTAAAAATGTGTAAGGGCTCATTGTACCTGCCCCCTTCTCCACATCATATGCTTGCATTAAAATACATCCTTGATCTGACCAATGCTTTTGTAAAGTTAAAATCATATCTTGAATATTCATAGCCTTACTTCCTTTCAATTTAAGTAACTCATTTTTAAATTTCTTATAAGGGGTGTTGCCTTCCACTCCGTCAACTTTCTCAAAAAACTTTAATAACCAGCCTGTAGCATAGTTCTCGAGAAAAACAAAAAAACTCCCATCCCTATGCTCTAATTAGCATAGGGACGAGAGTTACCCGCGGTTCCACCCTATTTGCTGCTTTAAACGCAGCCACCTTAAATGGTATCTTTGCTCCGGACTGCCTTCCTTAATGCTCTATTTCCTAGCTCACACCAACCTAGGATCGCTTTTATAGAGGAGACTAAGTACTACTTTCCTTCAACGCAATATTAATTTAATTTGAATCATAGCCGAAACAAATTAGAAAGTCAATAATCATTCACGTAAATTTCCCAATTGATTGATTTGATTAAGAAATTTCTTTGTCTTCAGGTGAAGCCCTGAATATTCATCATAATAAGCGTTAATTACTTTTTTCAGTTCAGCTTTAGTTTCCTCTTTAACAGAGATATTTCCTAATCTACTTAAGTCGAAGTAATAAAAAACACGAAGAAGCTTTAACGCTGCTGGTGAAATTTTAAAATGATATGGGTCCTTCTCTAAGCAACGATGACATAGAAGACCACCTTCTCTAATTGAAAAGGCGAACTGACCATCTGTACTTTTACAAATTGAACACTCATTTAAAATAGGATAGAGTCCTATTGTATTTAACATTTTCATTTCAAAAATATTAACCAAAATCTCAGGGTCATAACCCTCATTTATATAATTCAATGTCTGATGAAGCAATTCAAATAAATAAGGATTTGGCTTTTTTTCATCTAAACTCTTATCTGTTAGATCAATAACATAACTACCATAAGCAGTTAGAAAAATATCTTCTTTAATAGATCTCATGGAAGATATCATCTCACCCTGCTGTAAACTTCCTAGTCCACTACTTGTTTGAATTAAAAAATTGCCGTATGTAAAAAGTTGGGTGACAGCAGCCAACCTACTATTAGGCTTCTTAGCTCCTTTTGCCATCACTCCAACCTTCCCAAATTCACGCGTATATAAAGTAACAATCTTATTTGTTTCACCATAATGATTGGTTCGAATGACGATGCCTTCACATTTTTGAAGCATCTTTGGTCACCATCCCTGTCAAGTGACAAACCTATGAGATGGGAAAATCAACCTCTGCTAGCTCTTCATCATAGTCTCCGGGTATTTCTTGATTCTCCTTTTCTAACTCCTTAAAGAGAAGATAAGTGTCAATATTACCTGTTTCTTTAAACACCTTCCAGGTAAAATCTAACATCAAAAACCCCACCTTTCAATTTTTAACTAGCAATACCTATCCCAAATCCTTACCTTTATCATAGCCCTGTCCTTCCAAAATCATGAGACGAAAATATTGTAAATCGAAAGCATGCATAAAATAAAAATCCTCTTAATACTTTAAAAAGGGAAATTAATATTCGTCTTCTCTAAAGCCAAAATCCCTTAGTTGCGTCATTTTATTGCGCCAATCTTTTTGTACCTTAACCCATAATTCTAAAAAGACTTTTGAACCTAATAGATTTTCAATATCGATACGTGCCCTTTTTCCAATTTCCTTTAACATGCCGCCTTGCTTTCCGATGATGATTCCTTTTTGAGAGTCTCGCTCAACAATGACGGTTGCCATAACATGGATTACATCTTTGTCTTCTAAACGTTCCATCTTTTCAATCACGACCGCGAGCGAATGAGGAATCTCTTCTCTTGTTAAATGCAAGGCCTTTTCGCGAATTAACTCTGAAACGATAAATCTTTCTGGGTGATCTGTCACTTGATCTGCCGGATAGTATTGAGGCCCTTCCGGTATATATTTCTTGATCGTTTCTAATAAATTTTCAACGTTATTGCCTTCCAGTGCAGAGATTGGAATAACTTCTGCAAAATCATATTTCTCTTTATATGAATCAATAAGTGGTAGTAGTTTATCAGGGTGAAGTTGGTCTATTTTATTTATAACAAGAAAGATGGGTGTTTTTACGGTTTGAAATTTTTCTAGAATAAATTCTTCCCCGCGACCATACCCTTCCTCTGCATTAACCATGAATAGAATTAAATCAACTTCTTTTAGAGTATTTTGAGCCACTTTCATCATAAAGTCCCCAAGCTTATGCTTAGGTTTATGAATCCCTGGTGTATCTATAAAGACTAGTTGAGCATCATCTGTTGTTAAAACACCTTGCACTTTATTCCGAGTTGTTTGTGGCTTATCACTCATTATGGCAATTTTTTGGCCAATAACACGGTTAAGGAAAGTCGATTTCCCTACGTTCGGGCGTCCAATAATTGATATAAAACCTGATTTATGGCTTTGTTTGTTTGCATCTTCTCTATTCATGTAAATCCTCCGGTGAAAAAGCTCCAGGTAATAATTCTTCTACTGTTAGTTCTTGAATATCCCCTTTTAAGTTCGTTAAAACCACTTTCATGTCTTTTGGGCACAATTCTGAAATAACTTGACGGCAGGCTCCACACGGTGGTACTGGACGATCGGTATCCGCAACAACCGCAATCATCGTAAACTTACGGTCACCTTCCGAAAATGCTTTAAATAGTGCTGTTCTTTCGGCACAATTTGTCATACTGTAAGCTGCATTTTCGATATTACATCCATGATATACTTTTCCATCTTCTGTTAAAAGAGCTGCTCCTACTTGAAACTTTGAGTACGGAACATATGCTTTGTCTCTTGCCAATTTAGCTTCTTCAATTAATTTTTCAATATTCACAAGTTTTCTTCCTTTCAGCTAAGAAGACTACCGCTTCTTATATTTTACCTCATTTTGAATGATTTTTCATCGATTGTAAGGAAATCGTAATATAAAAATTAGAATTTTCCAAAAATTAATTTGTACTAAGGTTCTTTTGCTATGTCATTTTACCTTTTTTGGGTAGCGTTTTCAAATATTGACCTAACAAATATTTATTTTTCAAATTAAGCCTCATCCCAGTTTCACTTAATTACGCTATTCAAGAGCATCCACCTTTACTAAGGCATCAATAGTAAAGAACAAAAGCGCAAGCGCCCGTTTAGCGCCGTATAAACTGGACTCCCTCCGTATGAGATAAAGGAAACACGAAGAGCGTTAGCGATTCGATGTTGACTTATCGTAAGGAGTGAAAAATCATTCGATTTTTCTTAGGAGGGGGGGAAGTTTACTAGGCGCTGGGCGCTGGAGCTGGACGTAATAACTAACTTAGAGTTATACACATGCTAGTATTTTATAATTTCCTAGAAGACAAAAGACCACTATAAAAGTGGCCTTTTACAACAGGGTAAGAATTTTTGGAAGGAAAATGATAACGCCTACTATCACTGATAAGATGGCGTATATAAATACAGCTCCTGCTGCTGCATCTTTCGCCTGCTTTGCTAAAGGATGATATTCAGTAGTGACTAAATCAACCACTCTTTCAATCGCTGTATTCAGGAGCTCCAACGAGAGCATCCCTCCTATAGCAAGAACAATGAAAATCCATTCAACATGAGAGAGGTTTAAAAATATTCCTAACGAAATAACCATTATAGAGATCACAAAATGGATTTGTAGGTTCCTCTCTCTTTTTGCTGCATGAATAATCCCTTGTATAGCATATTTGAATGATCGAAACACACTTTTTAGAAAAGGACGATTATCTTTGTAATCCGAATTCATTTAAGATTTCCTTCTGTCGATTAAACATGACTTTTTCTTCTTCTTCAGTCTCGTGGTCATAACCTAAAAGGTGTAAAAATCCATGTAGCGCCAAAAAACCAAGCTCGCGTGAGAGAGTATGCCCATACTCTTCAGCCTGCTCTTTCGCTTTATCTAGCGAAATAATAATATCCCCAAGGATTCTAGGCATTTCAACACCTGTAACGACGATTTCACCTTCACCCATTTCTTCAAGAGCAAATGAAATGACATCTGTAGGTTTATCCTTATCACGGTATTCTCGGTTAATTTCTTGGATCTTATCGTCAGTTACAACTGTTACAGATACCTCACTATTTCCTTCAACGTTTTCGAGTCTTGCAGCAAAATTTAGAAGCCCCTCAATCATATTATGGTTTTCATCATTTAGTTGAGCTGTCTCGTCTAATAAATCAATAATTAAACTCATGCTTGTTTCACCTTCTGTTTTGTCATTTCTGGATACTCAATTCGAGAGTGGAAAATACCTTTTAGCGTCTCACATAGGGTGTTTCCAACTGTTTCTAATTCTTTTAACGTCAAGTCACACTCATTTAATTGTCCGTCCTGAAGTCGGTCTGCAATGATATTTCGAACCAGTCCGTCTATTTGTTCAGGCTTCGGATTATTCAAGGAACGAACAGCCGCTTCAACACTATCCGCTATTCCAATAATAGCGGTCTCTTTCGTTTGCGCTTTCGGTCCAGGATAACGGTATTCCTTTTCGTTAATGTCAGGTACATTTTGCAATGCCTTATGATAAAAATATTTCAACAAGGTGGTGCCATGATGCTGTTCTGCAATATCCACAATTTCCTTCGGCATCTTATACTTTCGTAACATTTCAGCCCCATCGGTCGCATGAGCAATAATAATATTCTTGCTTGTTTGAGGTGGAAGGCGATCATGCGGATTTTCAATATTAATTTGGTTTTCAATAAAGAACTGTGGTCTTTTTGTCTTTCCGATATCATGGTAATAACAACCCACTCTTGCAAGCAATCCGTTAGCTCCTATTGCCTCACAAGCAGATTCTGCTAAGTTAGCAACCATTACACTATGGTGATACGTACCAGGAGCTTCGGTTAGTATTTTTCGAAGCAACGGGTGGTTAGGATTGGACAATTCAATTAATCGCATCGTCGATAATATTCCAAAACCTGCTTCAAAGAAAGGTAGTAATCCAATGGTTAAAACGGCAGAGGTAATTCCTGAAATGATTGCAGTTACCATATAGAAAGTATAATCCAAGGGACTATATTGCCCATTTTTGATAAGGATTAATGAAATAATTACCATAAGGTTTACAACCGTGACAAACATCCCTGCTTGCAATATTTTTGTTCTTTGATTTTGTTTACTTAAAAATAGAATACCCGCCAAACCACTTGCAATAATATAGATTCCTACATTAAAGTTAAACGCGCCAGTGAGGCCTTCATTAAATATGATACTCCCACAGACTGCCATAATAATGGTAAATAAGACGGCAAGGCGCTCGTTAATTAATAGCTTAATTAACATTGCTCCCATTGCAGCGGGAAATAAATACCCCACTTCTGAGTATTCAAACTGTTGAATCAAGCTTATCCCTTTCATGATCACCACAGAAAGCAAGAAGATAAGGCTATAAAGAAGTAAGAAGTTTTGCTTTAATTCTCTTCTGGCATCTAACTCATAGAAGTAATAATATAAAGTTGTTAGAATGATTCCGATAATAAGAACTAGACCAACAAAAGGTAATACAGACTTTTCATTATCTAATAGCCCAACGAGTTCAAGCTGTCTATAAACCTCTCTACTAATGAGTTGATTTTCTTCAACTATAATTTGCCCCTGTAGGATTTTTACTGGTTCAACACTTTCTTTTGCCTGTTCACGTAATTCCTGTGTGGCAATTAGATCGTAAAATTGATTTTGAATAACTGCATATCTTCCTAAATCTATAGCAGCACTTTTTAAATTTCCATTTAAGCTTGTATATTTAAGCTCCTCTTCAACTCGTTTTTTTGCATTTTCAACTTGATTTGCAGGAATCTCTTTGCTCATGACATTATTGATTGCTGTAATCGTTAGATCCTTTGTAATCGATAGATCCTCTTTGTTAGCTGAAATTAATGCGTGGAAAACTGGATCGGGAACTTCTTTTACAATGTCCTCTGTTAACTTTTCTTTCATCATCTGGACTTTTTCACTGACTGAAGGTTCAGATATGACTGGTGGATTGCTCCCTTCTGCTTCTATTTCAGTAACTTCTTTATTTTTCTCCTCCATACTCTTTTTTACTTCACTATTTACCTCGGATGCAGAATCAAATATGGATGTGATTAAATCGACCCGATTCTCGGTAATTTCTTTTTTCATAATATATACATCTTTAACCTGGTCTTCCGCTTCTACTCTCTTTTTCTCGGTACTTTCCTTATCTTCTACCGTAATTGGTGACCGGACGGTTTGTTCTGCAATGGTAAATAAACTTAAATTTAATTTTTCTGGCTTTACATTACTGTACATCGCAAAATAAAGAATGAACCCAAGTAATACAAAGAGGAGCACTCTAAAAATCGTGATATCTAATAAGCTACGGATTTTCATTAACTGTTGTTGAATCTTATCCACTAAAATCCCTCCTATCACTGCGATAAACGCTTGATAAGTAATTTTTAATGTACGGACTGTTCAGTTTATCTTTTCTTTATACACCATTTTATACCTTTTTATGGAAAATTAAAAATAGATATGTAAAACTAGTTACTCAGGTACTTCATTTACTATAAGTATTAATGAAGACGGTGATAACGGTGTTTATAAAATGATAACAGTTTTCCGTACAAGTTTCACCCTTAAATAGAACAAATGACGAATATCAACAATAGATAAGGCTAGTGCTGAACTGAATAGGTATCTTGCTAACCAATGACTGTTTTCGCATTGATTGTTTCTATTCACTTGTTCAAAAGTAATTTAAAGTAGATAGCAGCAACGTTTACGAAAAAGCCTAACCAATAAAAAACTGCACCTCCAATTGTTAGTTATGTCTAACAATTGGGGTGCAGTTTAAAGCCTAACAGTTAATCATTTTCTTTTTGATCATAAGCTTCAATAATTTTTCCAACTAGAGGATGTCTAACTACATCGCTTTGTACCAGATATTGAAAGGAAATCCCTTTTACCTCTTTTAAAATGGTCTCAGATGTAATTAGTCCAGACTTAACTCCTTTTGGTAGGTCCACTTGTGTTTTATCTCCTGTAATTACCATCTTTGACCCAAAGCCTAGACGCGTTAGGAACATTTTCATCTGAGCTCCAGTTGTATTTTGGGCCTCATCGAGAATTACGAAAGCATCATCTAAAGTTCGTCCACGCATATACGCAAGAGGTGCTATTTCAATCGTTCCTCTTTCAATAAGTCTTTGAGTATGCTCAGAACCTAAAACATCATTTAATGCATCATATAGAGGTCTTAAGTAAGGATCTACCTTTTCTTTTAAATCACCTGGTAAAAATCCTAAGCTTTCTCCTGCTTCTACAGCTGGACGCGTTAATATAATTCTTTTAACATAACCGTTTTTCAGTGCATTTACAGCCATCACAACCGCTAGGTAGGTTTTCCCTGTTCCAGCAGGACCAATTCCAAAAACAAGGTCATTATGCTTAATAGCTGTTATATATTGACGCTGTCCAATGGTCTTGGCACGAATGGATTTGCCTTTGGCATTTTTCGTAATTTCTTCTTCGTATATATTCTTAAAGTATTCAAGAGTACCTTTCTTAGCCAACTGGATCGCATACATAACATCTCTTCCATTAATGCTAATCCCTTTTCTAATGACATAAAGAAGATTGTCTAAAATGCCACTAACTAGTTCAACTTGCTCCTGATCTCCAGAAACACTAATTGTTTCGCCCCTTGTTACGATAGAAACATTTAATTCCTGTTCGATCATTTTAATATTTGCATCTTGATTGCCTATTAATGAAATAGCTTCATTTGGATCTTCTAGTTGAACATTCATTGTTTTCAAATCTACTGTCATTCCAACTCTCCTTGAATAATTGGTTGTCCTTGTGCGATATCTTCAATTACCTGAAAATGTATTGATAGGTTTACTTTACCATTCTCAATTGTTTGGTGCAAAACTTTTTCACCTTTAATAGTAGCATTTTCACTTAACTGATTTTTTATATCTCTTCTTGCCATTTCTTTTGCAACTTCAATGGCTTCTTCTTTTGAGTAGGTCCTTTTGATATCTTCACTTTCTCTAAATGTGTGCTGTATATAGCTAATTGGAAGTGTCCATTTTAGGAAATGAATATTTTTTTCATTTGCTTCTTTTTCGTATTTAGGAAATTCCACTTTGCCGAAGCCCCAGAAAGGGATCGATAAATTCCCTATCTTAATATAGTGTTTTGTTTTTTCATTCCCGTTAAAAACTTGAAAGTTTGTCTCAAGTGGTAGCAGGACTTGAGACTTGTACCAAGTTTCACCTAAAACTTGACCTTTTGCAGGTACCGACTTCGTTTCTCCTTCTTTACCAATTAGACCTGATACCAGAAGTTGTCCCTTTTGAACATGATCATGAACCTGAACTTGTGGGTCCCCTTCCTCTATAAACATGTCAACAATGACTGCTTTCTTTTTAGCTACAATATTTCTTGGCCCCAGTTTCTCTGGTTTTTCAGGTTCTGTCTTTTCGACCACTTGAAGGTGGTAGGTTGTCCCCTTTAATTCAACACCTACCCATGTTAATCCTTCTACATTGTCTATAATAGATCGCTGTATCCCTTCAGGATTTGATAAGAAAAATTGAAATTGTCCCTTTTTCACCCCTACTGAATGGAGATGCTTTCTAATCTTATATTCTGTTGCAGGGTCTGCTCCTTGAATTTGAATTCCCCAAACCATGTTAGATAAAACGAAAATACTAATGATAAATAGGGCCACGCCAATCATAAATCCACTATTCTTTAACAGACGTTTTATAAGAAAAGGAATTCCAGCCCGACGAAGGAATTCGATTTTACAATCTGAGTTGCGAACAGCATGCCTAATCTTCTTAGCATCCTGAAGGTTCACCTTAAAGGTTAAAGAATGTGTGCCATGTCGTTTGACATCCCATATCACCATATTATTTCTGGTTAATGTATTTAGGAGTCTTTCTACCCCTTGTCCAGTAACCTTGACTGTAATAATTCCAGAATAAAATTGAATCCAATGATTCTTCATTTCCGGCCTCCTAAATAATTCGATTTTCTGCAGCAATTCCAAGAGCCAAATGATTTACATCAACTTAAAGCATTCTATGTAAATGCGATTAAACACAAGGCTCTTGGAAAGCAAGTTCTTTTCTGTGATGTAGGCGACTAGGTGTTTTAACAATTGTTTGACACGGTTATTCACTAAGATAAATGACCTGGTCTATTTTTCCTTCAAGCAATATCTCTTCAGGCAATATCGTCTTTATTACAAAACCTTTTCCTTTAACAAGCAACTGCCCTTGCTTTAACAAGAGTCTTAACTCTTTATCAGAAAAAGTAATTAATCCACGGTGGTTCTCAATGTATATGTGAATTTGACCAATCATCGTTATGCGGGGTAAATCCATCATGACATCTTGAGGAAGCTCCATATGTTTGGTCATCCAGCTTCTGACTCGTTGTCCCCACTTTTTTGCCATAAAAAAAGAACCCCCTTTCATCTCATATTTATGAAATGAAAGGGGGTTCTAGCACTTATTTTTGAATATCTAGGAAGTCTTTCTTTCCTTATTGTGAGAAAATGCGGATCTCAAATATAAATCACTATTAATAACATTTCTTGCCTTACAAAGAATTTAATTAGTAACGACCCACTCTGTTTGCAGAATGTGGTCTTTTTGACCGTGGAGGACCAAGGATCTCTGACCATATAACAGCATCTACGAGCTTTTGGTTATCCACGTGAACTTGTTCTGGTTCAGTTGTCTCAATCTTCTCTTTTACTTGATTTAAACGCCTATGAGATTGAATAGTTTCAGCCTTTTTCTGAGCAGTAGCCTGCTGTTTTTTCAGTGCAGCCAATTTCTCCTCAGCCTTTTTCTTCTTTTCTAGAAATTCCTGTTCTATTTTCCCTAGTGGATTAGGTTCATAAGTCTGTTGTGGGACCGGTTCCATTCGTTGAACAGGTTGTTCCTGTCTCGGTTGTTGCTCAAAGTCAAATGGCCCGCTCTCTACAAATGGCTTCGGTTGTGACTTCCTAGGCTCCTCTTGAGTTCCTTTCATCCTTTTGAAAATAGACGAAATAAGCCCTATAAGAATGACAAGTAAAAACGGATTTTCAAATAAGAATTCCAAGAGAGATTACCTCCCTTCATAATGGACACCGATTAATCATTTTTCTTTTGATCTTTTTTATCATCAGAAATTTTGCCGATTGAGTCTCTCATGTCTGTATCAGCTGAAATATTTTTAATGTTCATATAATCCATTACACCAATATTACCAGAACGGAGTGCTTCGGCCATTGCAAGTGGTACCGTAGCTTCTGCTTCCACAACTTTCGCTCTCATTTCTTCTACGCGTGCTTTCATTTCCTGTTCTTGTGCTACTGCCATTGCACGGCGTTCTTCAGCTTTTGCTTGGGCAATTTTCTTGTCTGCTTCAGCTTGCTCTGTTTGAAGCTCTGCACCGATATTTTTTCCGATATCCACGTCCGCAATATCAATCGATAAGATTTCAAAGGCAGTACCTGCATCAAGACCTTTTGATAAAACCGTTTGAGAAATCATATCAGGATTTTCTAACACTTTTTTATGATTATCAGAAGAACCGATTGTAGAAACAATCCCTTCACCAACACGTGCAACGATTGTCTCTTCACCAGCACCACCGACTAAACGATCGATGTTAGCTCTTACCGTGATTCTAGCTTTTGCTTTTACCTCAATCCCATCCATTGCAACCCCAGCGATAAATGGAGTTTCAATAACTTTAGGGTTAACACTCATTTGTACAGCTTCTAATACGTCACGTCCTGCAAGATCAATTGCAGCCGCACGTTCAAACGTTAGTTCAATATTTGCTCTATGTGCAGCAATTAAAGCGTTAACCACACGGTCTACATTACCACCTGCTAGATAATGACTCTCTAACTGGTTTGTTGTTACGTTCAATCCTGCTTTGTGCGCCTTAATCAATGGATTAATTACACGGCTTGGAATGACTCGACGTAACCTCATCCCGATTAGTGTGAAAATGCTTACCTTTACGCCTGCAGCTAATGCGGAAATCCACAGCATTACAGGCACAAATGTAAGTAATACAGCTAAGAAAATAATTCCTACTACTACAGCAACTAAAAATAAGGCTGTTGTGGGTGTAATCATTACTGTAATCCTCCTTCAATTATTCCTTTTTATTTATATTTGGTAATTCTCGTACTACAATTCTTGCTCCTTCTGTTTTAACAATCTTCACTTTAACATTCTTCGCTATAAAACTACCTTCTGTTACTACGTCCAACCGCTCATCATTAATTAATACCGTACCAGAAGGACGTAAAGCTGTTAACGTATATCCTTCTAGTCCAATTAATTCGGTTCGATTTTTATTAGAGATATAACCACTTTCTGTATTCGTAGAATCCGTTAAAATAATCTTCTTGAATAGTTTCATTT
Organism: Cytobacillus spartinae; assembly: GCF_042865285.1. Taxonomy (NCBI): domain Bacteria; kingdom Bacillati; phylum Bacillota; class Bacilli; order Caryophanales; family Bacillaceae; genus Cytobacillus; species Cytobacillus spartinae. The sequence goes on from NZ_JBIACK010000014.1 coordinate 46,268, forward strand.
TTTTACCAAACACCTTTACCATTAGAATAGATGCAAGGATGGATATTCCAATGGATATTAGAATGGAAATACCCATATGGATAACATTATCTGTAGCTAAAAATAAACTAGCTATTATGGATACTAATCCTATTATACCAGCAATTCCACCTGGTAAGAAAAATTCTAGTACTATTAGTCCAATTCCTAGAACAAACAATATAAGTGTTTCGTAGCCAGCAAGTCCTGCCACCAAATGGCCGTAGAAAAATAGCAACAGAGCTGAAAGCCCCATAAATCCAGGTATCCCAAATCCAGGTGAGTAAAGTTCTAATACAAGACCCAAACTACCTATGGATAAAAGAATGGGAACCACAACAGGGTGAGTAATAAACCTTGCTATTTTTTCAGCAAAACTTTCATCAAGAGATCTTACCTCTGCACCTTCATAACCAAGCTTGTTAAGTAGTTCATCAAGATTGGAAACAGTCCCTTCTGAATATCCTACTTCTAAAGCTGTGGTCGAAGTTAGAGTTAAGAGTTCGCCTTTAGGTGCACCGTACTCTGGTAAATCAATATTTGCATCTACCATTGCCATTGCGTAAATTGGATCTCGTCCACCTTGTTCCGCAGCACCTTGCATCGTACCTAGCCAATAGGATTGAGTTTTTTTGTCTGCAGCATTTCCCTGTTGATCAATCACCGCTGCGGATCCCATTGTTGCCCCAGGTACCATATATATTTCATCAGTGTTTAACGAAATAAATGCTCCCGCTGAGATTGCCTCTTTATTTATAAAAGAAACTGTTTTAAGTTTAGTTGTGGTCAGGAGCTTCCCAATTTCACTCGCTGCACTCACAACACCACCAGGAGTATTTATTTCAAAGATAATAGCTTCAGCTCCTGCTTCCTCAGCTGTTTTAACTGCGCGGTTTAAGAAAGCATAAAGCCCTTTTTCGACTGTTTCTTCAAGAGGAACAACATAAACGATGTCATTTTGTGCGGTTCCATTAGAAGGAATTACCATTAGTAGAAATGCAAATAAAAAAGAAAAAATAATCAATAACTTTCTTAGTTTCAAATTTTTACCTCCCTTCTAAAAAAACATCTAAACTTTCTACGTTTGTAGTCTAGGAAAAGTTCCATTTTTATTTAAGAATATTTTATGATATGTAATTACATTCAATTGGATGTCCTACCTCCAAAATATAGGAAATCATCATTAGTTTGAGCATAACGGAAAGTTCAATACAAGTAATTTGGGGCATACTACTTTTAATTTGAGCCTATTAAAAAGACCGTAAGCTTAGCCTACGGTCTTTAAACTGTGCATTATGAAAGGTGTTGTTGTACAAGTTTATTAACAAGTGAGCCATCTGCTTTTCCTTTAACTTGAGGCATTAGCATAGACATCACTTTACCCATCTCAGCTTTTGATGACGCACCAACTTCAGAAATTACTGTTTTAATAATTTCAGATAGCTCCTCTTCAGTTAGCTGTTGAGGCATATATTCTTCTACGTACAGAAGCTCTGTGCGTAATTTTTCAACAAGGTCTTCACGACCAGCTTTATCAAATTCATGGAGGGAATCTTTGCGTTGTTTTACTTCGCGAGAAAGGACAGTTAACTCTTCGTCATTCGTTAACTCACGACCGAGTTTAATCTCTTCATTTTGAATTGAAGCTTTGATCATTCGAATGACTGTAAGTTTATCTTTTTCTTTGTTTTTCATCGCTTGTTTCATATCATTATTTAAACGCTCGAGAAGACTCACTAAATTACACCCTCTCTTACCACTTACGTTTTCTTGCAGCTTCAGACTTCTTCTTGCGCTTTACGCTAGGCTTTTCGTAGAATTCACGCTTTCTAGCTTCTTGTATAGTACCTGATTTAGATACAGTACGTTTGAAGCGACGAAGAGCATCTTCAAGTGATTCGTTTTTACGAACGACGGTTTTAGACATTCTCTTTCCCTCCCTCCGAACACAACACACTTACATGAAAACATGGGAATTCCATGTACTTTGCAATTATAATATAACCATGAAACAAGGTCAACTGTAATTCACCTATCCATTGTCCCATTTTATCTATTCATAGGTAAAATGAGCATATTTTCTTTTATTAAGGCTGTTTTCGTATAGATTGTTGCAACACGGATTCTATGCTGCTTCGTAGCAGCTTTTCTTCCAAAAATTAAGAAAACAGCACTATATCCTTTTAAAAACAGTTTAAAGTACTTAAATAGCAACAAAGTTTACGAAAAGAGCCTTTATTAAATATAGGCATGTCCCGACAAATAACCCCATATGATGTATAGGAGGAGTGGAGGGACATGTTTTATATATTATTATTCTGTTTATTTATCTTATTATTTATTTTTGGGATGACGATTTTAAGAACCGGATTATTTAATGTCTCTGGTCATTCTCTTCAAAATTGGCTAGAAAAATGGACGGATGCTCACTGGAAAGGACTTTTAATTGGAACTTTTATTACTGGGGTTTTACAGAGTAGCTCCGCTGTTATGGTTATGACAATAGGTCTCATTTCAGCTGGCATGCTTACATTCAGACAATCAATAGGAATAATTTTAGGCACGAATATCGGTACTACGTTTACAACCGAATTTATCACGTTCCAGATTGATTCAATCTTAATCCCTTTTGCGATAGTAGGAGCAATTTTTATATGCTTTAGTCACATCCGAATGAAAAGCATCGGATTAATTTTACTAGGTATTTCATCCGTTTTCACTGCTATGAGTGGATTTGAGTTTCTTGCTTCTCCACTAGCGGAACTATCCTTTATTAAGGATTCTATTGTGGGTCTAAATACGAGTAAATTATTTAGTATTGTAACTGGAATCATCTTAACTGCAGTTATCCAATCTAGCTCAGCCACAACGGGAATTATTATGGGATTTTTAACTACAAATGTTTTAAATATAAGTGCAGGAATTGGAGTTATGCTCGGTTCAAATATCGGTACTTGCGTCACATCACTATTTGCATCGGTTGGTGGGGGGAGAGAATCAAAGTTATGCGCATATGCTCATGTTTGGTTAAATGTCGTAGGTGTACTACTCTTTATCCCTCTAATAGGTTTTCTAACTCAAATAGCCCCATTGCTTGCTTATGAACCGGATGTACAGCTTGCACATATTAGTTTAGTTTTCAACGTGGTCTCCTCTTTGATTGTGTTACCCTTCGCAACTAAATTTGGAGAGTTTATTTTAAGGGTTCATGGAGGAAGTAAAACGTACTAAAAAAATGCCTAATGAAGTTCGGCATTTTTTTAGTACATCGTTTAATAGTCAGAGTCAGAAGTTAATCCTTTAACAATTGCTATTCCAGAACTTGCCCCAATGCGAGTAGCACCTGCTTCTACCATGCTTCTTGCATCCTCTGCACTTCTTACTCCACCAGAAGCTTTTACTCCTACATCACAGCCCACTGTTTTACTCATTAAGGCAATGTCTTCAATGGTTGCTCCACCAGTTGAGAAGCCTGTTGACGTTTTAACAAAGTCCGCCCCCACTTTTGCAGCAATTTCACAAGCGCGAACTTTTTCGTCGTCGGTTAATAGAGAAGTCTCAATAATTACTTTCGATAACGCTTTTCCTTTTGCCGCATCAACGACTGCACGAATGTCTCTTTCCACTAACTCGTAGTTTCCGTCTTTTAGGGCTCCTACATTGATTACCATGTCAACTTCTGTAGCACCATTCTCTATCGCGTTAGTGGTTTCAAATGCTTTTGTTTCAGGTGTTGTTGCACCAAGTGGGAACCCAATCACCGTACAAACTTTCACTTCAGTACCCGACAATAATTCACTACAGTAATTTACCCAAGTTGGGTTAACACAAACAGAAGCAAATGTGTATTCCTTAGCCTCATCACAAAGCTTAGTAATTTGGTCTTTAGTTGCATCTGCTTTTAATAAAGTGTGATCAATCAATTTAGCAATATTGTTTATCATGTATTTTTCTCCTTTCAAGGATAGATGTTTTGTGGGGAGTTTACCCTTATATATGTAAGTTCTTTATTGTAATTTTCAATTAGGGTAGTCCTACACAAGGTTAGTTGTACGTACCTCTTACATCATATCACTATGTTATTTAATTTTCGACATTATTTTTACAACAAACATTATACACTTCATTTTATTTTGTCCGTAATGTGAGAGGGCATTCTATAAAAGATTGGTTGGGGCGGGAAAGTAAAAAATACAATTAATTTAATTCGGCAGCTGTCATACATCCCATGTACTTAACAAGTGTTAAAAACAAAAAGAGGCTGGGACATAATTTAATTAACTATACGGAAAGTCTAACAATATCTAAATTAATCTTAATACCTATGTTACTTATCAATAAGTTAAGTCGGAAGGAAAAGGGTCGTTCCATTGCGCTGCAGCCACTCGCTTTCCGCGGGGAGGAAGCTGAGCCTCCTCGGCTACGCCTGCGGGGAGGAAGCCTTTCCTCTACATCCCGCAGGAGTCGAGTGGCTTCCGCTCCATTCCACTAGTTAGTAATAATGGTATGCATATCAACAAATCTATTGAAAAACAAATACCCGAACTATTAGGCGAAATATTATTAAAATATCACCTAATAGTTCGGGTTTATAATTGGCTGAGATACTTATACCACAGCCTCTTCACATTCTATACATAATTATCAAAGGTTTAGCTAACTGCCTCTTCTCTGTCTAATTCTATTTCTTTTTCTATCACTCGAACAAATTGACCTTCGTTATATGGGTAACCTGCTTTAGTTATCTTCACTTTTACAATTTCCCCAACCATTTCTTCGCTTGCAGGGAATACAACCTTTAGGTAATTGTCCGTATACCCAACGTAAAGGTTATCCTGCGAACCGTCCTTGAAGTTTTCTTCTGGGATTACTTCTAGAACTTCGTCTTCAAATTGAGAAGCATATTCCTTCGCCAGTTGATCAGAAAGAGCAATTAAACGATGTACTCGTTCATTCTTCACTTCTTCGTCTACCTGATCTTCCATTCTAGCTGCAGGAGTACCTGTTCTCTTAGAATATGGGAATACATGCAGCTCAGAGAACTTGTGTTTATTAATAAAGTTATATGTCTCTAAGAATTCTTCTTCTGTTTCTCCAGGGAAACCAACAATTACGTCGGAAGTTACAGCTAGTCCAGGTAATGCTTCCTTTAAACGATCTAAGCGCTCACCAAAGAACTCCATCGTGTACTTTCTACGCATTCTTTTAAGAACCGTATCAGAACCTGATTGTAATGGAATATGAAGATGTCTAACGACAACATTAGATTGATTCATTACTTCAATCACTTCATCTGTAATTTGACTAGCTTCGATAGATGATATACGAAGACGTTTCAAGCCTTTTACCTGCGCTTCTAAGTCTCTTAAAAGCATCGCTAAATTGTAATCTTTCATGTCTTCGCCATATCCACCGGTATGAATACCTGTTAGAACAATTTCTTGATAACCAGCATCCACTAACTGTTGAGCTTGACGAATAACTTCCTGTGGATCGCGGGATCTCATTAATCCTCTCGCCCATGGAATGATACAGAAAGTACAGAAGTTATTGCAGCCTTCTTGAATTTTTAAAGACGCACGTGTTCTATCTGTAAATGCTGGTACATCTAACTCTTCATATACGCGATTCTTCATAATATTTCCGACACCATTAATCGGCTGGCGTTCTTGCTTGTACTGTTCAATGTATTCAAGCATTTTAACTCGATCCTGAGTTCCTACAACAATATCAACGCCTGGAATCGCCATAATTTCAGCCGGAGATGTTTGTGCATAACAGCCCGTTACACAAATGACCGCATCGGGATTTTTGCGAATTGCACGACGTATCACTTGACGGCTCTTTTTATCTCCTGTGTTCGTCACCGTACAAGTATTAATAATATAGACATCAGACGTTGATTCAAAGTCAACCCGCTCGTAACCTTCACTTTTGAACAACTGCCAAATGGCTTCTGTTTCGTAGTGGTTAACTTTACAACCTAGTGTATGGAATGCAACTGATGGCATTAATAATCACCTCATTAATTCAAAATGATAAGAAACGGCTGATAGGGCATATAACGGTGCCGTTTCCGTTCTTAAAATCCTAGGCCCTAGGCCACAAGATTGGAAATGATGTTCTTTTAGAAGATTAACTTCTTCCTCTGTTAATCCACCTTCAGGACCAAATACTATTAAAAGAGAATCCCCTCTTTTTAATTCCTGCATTGTACGTGCAAGAACAGAGGCCTCACCTTGTTTTGCATCTTCTTCAAATGCAATTAATTTATGAGTATAACTCTCACTCAATTGAATAAGAGTTTTAAGATTGACTGGACTTATAATTTCAGGGAGCTGGGTACGATGTGACTGCTCCGCAGCCTCTTTCGCAATTTTCTCCCAACGCTCAACCTTTTTGGCAGCCTTTTTTTCATCCCATTTAACAACGGAGCGAGCTGCAGTAAAAGGGACAAATCTCTTAGCACCAAGTTCTGTACCCTTTTGAATAACTAACTCAAGTTTATCCCCTTTGGGCAGTCCGCTCGCGATCGTGACCTCAACCGGAAGTTCTTTTGACCCTTCTTCCCATTTTACAACGGTTGCCACTACTCTTTCATCGGTAATTTCTTCAATTGTGCATAACGCGCTTTGTCCAAGTGGATTAGAACAAACAATCTGATCACCTAATTTTAACCTCATTACATTAACCATATGGTGCCGATCGTCACTTGTAATGATAAAACGATTATCAATAGCATTTTCCACAAAATATCGTTGCATCGAAAACACCTCTTATTCGAAATGATAATTTTCATTTTTAAGTAATAAGAATAGTGGTAACGCTAAAAAGGGGGTGGTTCGTAATCCCCCTTTCATCGTTCACATACAAAAGTCAATAATTCACCATAAAATGAACTATTTTCTTTTTCCAATAATAGCGACCCAGTCTTCCATTTGTACCGTTTCCACTATGTCAAAACCAGCTTCCGCGATGGCATCCTTCACTACTTGTTTCTTTTGTAAAATAATACCAGAAGCGATAAAGTAGCCATCCTTCTTTACAACGCGTGCTACATCGTCTGTAAATTTGAGAATAACTTCTGCCAAAATATTGGCTACCACTACATCCACTGTTTTATCAATTCCATGAAGAAGGTTGTTTTGTGCAACGGAAACGACGTTATCAACATGGTTAAGCTCTATGTTCATTTTTGCGGAGTTTACAGCTACTTCATCTAAATCTAATGCATCAACTCTTTCAGCACCAAGTAAAGCGGCTGCAATACTTAGTACACCAGAGCCTGTTCCAACATCAATAATGCTATCACCTTTGTTTACAGTTCTTTCTAATGCCTGGATACAAAGGACCGTTGTTGGGTGTGTACCTGTACCGAAAGCCATACCTGGATCGAGTTCGATAATTAATTCGTCACTATTTACAGGTGTGTAATCTTCCCATGTAGGTACAATTGTAAATCTTTCTGATATTTTGACAGGGTGATAATACTTTTTCCAAGCTGTTGCCCATTCTTCCTCATTCACTTCAGAGATCGTAACAATATTTTTTCCAATGTCGATATTGTAAGAAACTAAGTTGTTAATGGATTCCTTTATTCCGTCCACTGTTTCAACTAAAAAACTATTAACAGGAATGTAGGCTTTTACAATTACCCCTTCCTCAGGGTAATCAAGTGGGTTGAGTTGGTAGATTTCGCCGAATTGGTCTTCTCTTTCTTTTACAAGTTCAACTGGATCTTCAATCACTACGCCACTAGCGCCAGCCTCATGCAATATATTAGAAATCGGTTCAACTGCTTCATTTGTTGTATGAATAGATATTTCCGACCATTTCATTCCTACCAACTCCATTTTCTTTATTCTCCTTTAAAGGCTCTTTTCACTTTCGAGAAAAACCCTTCCTCATGATCTCCTTGAGGAACTTGACCACTTACATCAGCAAATTCTTGAAGAAGCTGCTTCTGCTTTTCTGTTAGCTTTGTAGGTGTTACAATTTTCACAATTATATGTTGGTCGCCTGTACCATAACCTCTAACATTCGGAACTCCTTTTCCTCTTAAACGGAATTTTGTTCCTGTTTGAGTTCCAGCAGGTACTTTCAGCTTTACTTTTCCATGTAAAGTAGGAACCTCGACCTCATCTCCTAAAGCCGCTTGAACGAAGGTGATTGGCATTTCGCAGTAAATATCATCACCATCACGTTCAAAAAACTCATGAGAACGAACATGAAATACTACATATAAATCTCCAGAAGGACCACCGTTTACACCAGGCTCTCCTTGTCCTGACACTCTCAGTTGTTGACCATCATCAATACCAGCTGGAATTTTCACATGTATCTTGCGACGTTTTTTCACCTTACCTGCTCCACCACATGTAGAACACTTATCCTTAATTTCTTTACCTGTTCCACTACAATAGTGACACACTCGACGATTGACAATTTTACCGAACGGTGTATTTTGCTCAACATTTAACTGACCAGCACCATTACAGTGTCTACATGTTTCAGGCTTTGTCCCTGGCTTAGCTCCCGAACCGTTACAAGTATCACAAGTTTCTTCTCTTGGAATTTCAATATCTGTTTCTTTTCCAAAGACAGCTTCTTCGAAAGAAAGTGTCATCGTATATTGTAAATCTGCTCCTTGTCTCGGAGCATTTGGATCTCTACGTCTAGATCCACCTCCGCCAAAGAAGGTATTAAAAATGTCTTCAAAACCACCAAAACCATTAAAATCTCCACCTCCGCCAAAGCCTCCAAAGCCTTGGTTAGGGTCTGTATGCCCGAACTGATCATAATGGGATTTCTTTTGGTCGTCACTTAACACTTCATAAGCTTCTTTAACTTCTTTAAATTTTTCATCTGCGTCCGGTTCTTTATTTATATCGGGATGATACTTTTTCGATAGCTTACGATAAGCTTTTTTAATTTCATCTTTAGACGCACTTTTACTTACGCCAAGAACTTCATAGTAATCCCTTTTACTCATGATTACCCACTCCCCGCAACATTCACATAAAGGTTATTTTAACACTGTCTAAACTAGCAAAGCAATATTTATCACTCTGTCTGTCAAAAGCCTCTAAGTAATTTTTTATGTTCTTCTACTCTTTCAACCCTTTACATAGAAAAAGTCAAAGCCATTATAGATGTGACTTTGACTTTTCTAATCATTAGCTAATCTTACTTATCATCTTTAACTTCTTCAAACTCAGCATCCACCACATCGTCGTCTTTAGAAGCAGCACCTTGAGGCTGTTCACCTTGTGCAGCTTGTGCTTGTTTAGCTGCTTCTTCATAAAGCTTTACAGATAAGTTTTGAACGATTTCTTGAAGAGCATCTTTCGTCGTACGGATTTCTTCTAAGTCATTTTTCTCAATAGCAGCTTTTAGAGCATCCTTCGCTTCGTTAGCTTTAGCTACTTCTGACTCATCCACTTTACCTTCAAGATCTTTTAATGTCTTTTCAGTTTGGAAAACTAACTGATCTGCTTCATTGCGTAATTCAACTTCTGCTTTACGCTTTTGATCTGCCTCAGCATTTTCTTCCGCTTCTCTTACCATTTTTTCGATATCTTCGTCTGATAATCCCGTTGAAGATTTAATCGTAATAGCTTGTTCTTTGTTTGTTCCTAAATCCTTTGCACGTACGTTTACAATTCCGTTCTTATCAATATCGAAAGAAACTTCGATTTGAGGTACTCCACGTGGTGCTGGAGGAATATCCGTTAACTGGAAGCGACCAAGCGTTTTGTTATCAGCAGCCATTGGTCTCTCACCTTGTAATACATGAATATCTACAGCCGTTTGACTATCCGCAGCCGTTGAGAATACTTGTGATTTAGAAGTTGGAATCGTTGTATTACGGTCAATAAGCTTTGTGAATACTCCACCCATTGTCTCAATTCCTAGTGAAAGTGGAGTAACGTCCAGTAATACTACATCTTTCACGTCTCCAGTAATAACCCCACCTTGGATTGCAGCACCCATTGCAACTACTTCATCAGGATTTACTCCTCTATGCGGCTCTTTTCCTGTTTCTTTCTTGATTGCTTCTTGCACTGCAGGGATACGAGTTGAACCACCAACAAGGATAATCTTATCGATTTCAGATGGTGTTAAGCCTGCATCCTTAATTGCTTGGCGAGTAGGTCCCATTGTTCTTTCTACTAGATTTGATGAAATTTCATCAAATTTAGCTCTTGAAAGAGATACTTCTAAGTGAAGTGGTCCTTCTGCACCAGCTGTTATGAAAGGTAATGAAATTTGTGTAGTTGTTACACCTGATAAATCTTTTTTCGCTTTTTCAGCTGCGTCTTTTAGGCGTTGTAAAGCCATTTTATCTTTTGAAAGATCAATTCCATTTTCTTTTTTGAATTGTTCTACTAAATAATCAATAATTACTTGGTCAAAGTCATCTCCACCAAGGCGGTTATCACCAGCAGTAGCTTTTACTTCAAATACTCCGTCACCAAGTTCAAGGATGGAAACGTCAAATGTTCCTCCACCAAGGTCATAAACAAGAATCGTTTGATCTTCTTCCATCTTGTCTAGACCGTATGCAAGAGCAGCGGCAGTTGGTTCGTTGATAATACGCTCTACCTCTAGACCAGCAATTTTACCAGCATCTTTCGTTGCTTGACGCTCAGCATCATTGAAGTATGCAGGAACTGTAACAACAGCCTTTGTTACTTTTTCACCAAGATAGTCTTCTGCATATGATTTTAAGTATTGTAGGATAATAGCAGATACCTCTTGTGGGGTATACTCTTTCCCTTCAATCTCAACTTTGTAATCAGTCCCCATGTGACGTTTGACGGACATGATTGTATTAGGATTTGTAATCGATTGGCGCTTTGCTACTTCCCCAACTTGTCGCTCGCCATTTTTAAATGCAACAACTGATGGAGTTGTTCTATTTCCTTCTGGATTAGGTATAACTTTAGGTTCGCCGCCTTCTAAAACGGATACACATGAGTTTGTTGTACCTAAGTCAATTCCGATAATTTTACTCATATCCTGTTCCTCCCATAAATATATGTAAGTTCTTTATTTCAATAAATTATTGATTTACCTTAACCATTGAAGGTCGAAGTACTCGATCCTTTAATTTATATCCCTTTTGGAATTCTTCCACTACCACATTTGAACCGAAGTTCTCATCCTCGACTTGCATGACAGCTTGATGAAGATTAGGGTCAAATTCATTTCCTACAGCTTCAATTGGTTCTAGGCCTTCTTTTAACAGTGCCTCATGTAAGCTACGGTAAACCATTTGCATACCTTGTAGTAGCGACTTTACTTGCTCATTGTCACTCTCCATTTGAAGCGCTCTATCAAAATTATCTAAAGCTGGTAGGATGTCTGTGATAAGACTTTGAGATCTATATTTTTGCGTCGCTTCTAAGTCTAACCTAGCACGACGACGAGAATTTTCATAATCAGCTTTTAATCGAAGATAGCGGTTTTCAGCCTCCTCAAGTTGACCCTCTAGGCTAGCAATTTTATCTAAAGCTACCTTTAATTCATCTTCTTGAGAAGTCGCAGTCGTTTCTTCACTAACTGCTTCATCAAATACCTCTTCAACTACTTCTTCACCTGTTGATTGTAGTTCTTCATTAAGCGTGCTTTTTTCTTCTGCCAACTTACTCACCTCCCTTAAAAATGTGTAAGTACTAAATGTAGTCACTTACGGAGTATGGCAAAATTGCCTATGCTAAAAAACTTTAAATTACTTTCTATATCAAACAAAACGAATGACAGGCACATGTAAAGGGATGGAATATTCCAATTCCACCCTTATCAATATTTCCACCGTCACTTATTTTGATACAGCCCTGTCAGGACAGACGATAAATCTTTGCTAATAAATTGAAGTAAACTAATGACCCTTGAATACTCCATTCTTGTAGGACCTAAAATTGCAATGGTTCCTAATTGTTCGGCCCCAATCGAGTAAGTTGCTGTGATTAAACTGCAATTATCCATGGCTGAATTATTGTTTTCTTTTCCAATTTTCACATGGATACCAGAAGGATTTTTACGAATTAAATCGTAAATCCCTTGCTCCTGGTCAATCATATTCATGAGGTTTTTTACTTTCTCAATATCGTGAAATTCAGGTTGACTCAGCATGTTTGTTTTCCCACCGAAAAACAACTTCTCACTTGGACTAATCTTTAAAGTTTCTGTTAGAGAAGTCATCATCGAGTCGTAATTACGTATATGCTGGCGCAATAAAGTTGCTACTTCTTTGTAAATCTTATCGTTTAGATCTTCAATTGGGACACCTGTTAGGCGTTCGTTTAAGATGTTTACCATCTTTTCAATATCATTTGCATCAAGAGCTTCTGGTAAGTGAAACATCTTATTTTCGACATGACCAGTATCTGTCACAATAATGGCAATCGCTGTTTCCTTGTTAAGAGGGACAATTTGAATCCTTTTTAGCCTATTCTCTTTCACAGCAGGTCCAAGTACAATCGAGGTGTAATTTGTTAAATCAGAAAGGATTTTAGCTGATTTCTGAACAATTTTCTCAAGTTCATAGATTCTTTCTGCAAAAATCGATTGCACCGAATTTACATCATGCGTATCCAACTGTTGTGGAGACAGTAAATGATCAACATAAAACCGGTAGCCCTTTTCTGAAGGTATTCTCCCTGAGGAAGTATGTGTCTTCTCAAGGAAGCCTAACTCTTCTAGGTCTGCCATCTCATTACGAATGGTTGCAGAACTAAAGGTTATTTCCTCTTTTTTCGACAAACTCCTCGAACCAACTGGTTGTGCAGACCGAATAAAATCATCAACAATCACCTGGAAAATCAATAATTGACGATCTGTTAGCACTTTTATCACCTCTGTTAGCACTCTTTAACAACGAGTGCTAAATCTAATATTAAATTATCAAAAATGAGGGCCGGAGTCAATATTTTAGATTACTCCAATAAAAGATTGGAACACTTCATTTCCTAAGAAGCGCCCTTTTTTAGTTAATTGAATATAGTCAGCTTCGATTGTAAGAAGCTGTTTAGCTTCTAGGTCCGAGATTTCCTTTTTAAACAGTTCAAGGGGATCTTCTCCAAATTTCTTCAAAAACTGCAACTTAGAGACTCCTTTAATTTTTCTTAGACCCAAAAACATTTCTTCTTCCATTTTCTCTATTTTTGTAACTTCATGGGATTCCACTGCCGGAAGTAAGCCTTGTTCTATGGGTTCCATATACTTTTTCAATGGGCCATAGTTAGACTGTCTTAGTCCGTTCATATAGCTGTGGGCTCCAGCTCCAAAGCCATAATAATAGTCATTATTCCAATAGGTCAAATTATGCTTACTTTCATATCCTTCTTTTGAAAAATTACTAATTTCATACTGGTTATACCCATGCTTGTCCATTTCTGTCATTAGTAGCTCATACATAGTCGCTTCTGCATCTTCACCGGGGGTAGGTAATTTACCTTTTTTCATTAAATTATAGAATACCGTTTTAGGCTCAATAATTAAAGAATATCCCGAAAAATGAGGGACATCTAAGGAAAATGCAGTCTCTAAAGTGCTTTTAAAATCACTAATTGTCTGTTCTGGAAGGCTATAAATGAGATCAAGGCTAATGTTATTAAATCCAGTATTCCTAGCCAGTTCTACTGATGTAAATACATCTTTTGCTCTATGAGTTCTGCCAATTTTTTTTAATAACTCATCGTTAAAAGTTTGGACCCCAAAGCTAATTCTATTTACCCCTGCATCGTACAAAGTTTGGAACTTGTTCTGTGAAAGATCCCCTGGATTTGCTTCAAATGTAAATTCAATATTCTCTCCAACTGGAAGTTTTTCTCGAATCAATTGGCAAAGTCTATCTAACTGTTTCTCATTTAAGGAGGTTGGTGTTCCACCTCCAACAAAAATGGTATCCAAGTTTGTAGTAGGGTACTTTTCTAATGTTAAATCCATTTCTCTTCCAAGAGCCTCTATATATTCATCTACTGGCTGTCCTTTTAAAAACACTTTATTAAAATCACAATAATGACAGATGTGCTGACAAAATGGGATGTGTATATAAGCAGCCTTTATCATAATTCTCTACACCTCACTTACCTACTTATTAAACCCTAATAAAAAGAGGTTAGAAACTTGGTATGACAAGTTTATCTAACCTCAACAACTTATAGGTAACTAAAAACTTTATTTCTTCGTATTTGTATCATCCATTTTTAGTACAGCCATGAAAGCTTCTTGAGGTACTTCAACAGATCCAACTTGCTTCATCCGCTTTTTACCTTCTTTTTGCTTTTCTAATAACTTACGTTTACGAGAGATGTCTCCCCCGTAACATTTTGCTAATACGTTTTTACGCATCGCACTAATGGTTGAACGGGCAATGATTTTTTGACCAATTGCTGCTTGGATTGGAACTTCAAACTGCTGTCTTGGAATCAGTGCTTTTAGCTTATCAACGATTACTTTCCCACGCTCATAAGCAAAGTCTTTATGCACGATAAAGCTTAATGCATCAACCTTTTCAGCATTTAGGAGGATATCCATTTTCACAAGCTTAGAAGGCTTATAGCCGATTAATTCATAATCAAAGGAAGCGTAGCCTTTTGTGCTAGATTTCAATTGATCAAAGAAATCATAAACAATTTCAGATAATGGAATTTCATAGACGATACTTACACGAGTTTCATCCATATATTGCATGTCAATGAAAATACCGCGTTTTTCTTGACAGATTTCCATAATCGCACCAACATAATCGTTTGGTGCCATCATGGTTGCTTTTACATAAGGCTCTTCAACTCGATCAATCTTTTGCGGGTCAGGCATGTTGGATGGATTATCTACTCTAATTTCAGAGCCATCAGTCATAACAACATGATAGATAACGCTCGGCGCAGTCGTAATTAAATCGATTTTGAATTCACGTTCAATACGTTCTTGGATAATCTCCATGTGAAGAAGTCCTAAGAATCCACAACGGAAACCAAATCCTAATGCTTGAGATGTTTCTGGTTCAAATTGTAGAGCTGAATCGTTTAGTTCTAGTTTCTCTAATGCTTCACGAAGATCGTTAAACTTAGAGCTATCAATCGGATATAGACCACAATATACCATTGGGTTTAATTTACGATAACCAGGTAGAGCCTCAGTAGCTCCATTTTTAGCACTCGTGATAGTATCCCCCACACGAGTGTCTGCAACATTCTTAATAGCAGCTGTTAAGAATCCAACGTCTCCTACTGAAAGTTCATCCGTAACGACAGCTTTTGGAGTAAATACTCCTACTTCAATTACTTCAAATTCCTTTCCAGTAGCCATCATCTTTATCTTATCACCGATTTTTACGGTTCCGTCAACAACACGGATATACGTAACTACCCCACGATAAGCATCGTATAAGGAATCAAAGATTAATGCTTTTAAAGGAGCATCTGGATCACCTGTTGGAGCTGGTACTTTTTCTACTACTTGCTCTAAGATGTCTTCAATACCAATTCCGGCCTTAGCAGAAGCGAGTACTGCTTCTGATGCATCCAAGCCAATTACTTCTTCGATTTCATTTCGTACGCGTTCTGGATCTGCACTTGGTAAGTCTATTTTATTAATAACAGGAACAATTTCTAAATTGTTGTCTATCGCTAAATACACGTTTGCTAAAGTTTGTGCTTCAATTCCTTGAGCAGCATCAACTACTAGAACCGCACCTTCACAAGCCGCTAAGCTACGGGAAACTTCATATGTGAAGTCTACGTGACCAGGCGTATCAATAAGGTGAAGAGTATATATTTCTCCATCCTTTGCTTTATATTTCAGTTGGACAGAATTCAGCTTTATCGTAATTCCTCTTTCTCGCTCTAAGTCCATGGAATCTAGAAGCTGATCTTTCATTTCACGAGCAGTTAATGCATTCGTTTTTTCTAAGATACGGTCAGCTAAAGTTGATTTTCCATGGTCGATATGAGCGATGATGGAAAAGTTGCGAATTTTTGATTGTCTATTTAATTTTTCTTCTCTATTCATATCGTTCACTCCTACTATACTTCCACACATATGCACTATTTCTGATTATATCAGTAGGGTTATTAAGATTCAACGAAAAGTAGTAACACACGCTATATTGGAAAATATTATTTCGATTATAAAAGAGAGGATGATAGGATACATATAGTTAATTTTCGGCTAATTATTGAAGCTGGAGCTGTGTTAGTGCATGTTTTGGGTGTTTGAAGCTAAATATTGGTACTTACATTCAGCATTAATACATGTTATGGGTGTGTACAGCTAAATTTAGGCACTAACCCTGTATTAGTTCTTGTTTTTTGAGTTTATAAGTAATTTTCGCTCTTAAAAGCCGGCACTAGTTTACTTCCATATACTAACAGTGAGAAAAGCGGTAACCGTCAAGGATTACCGCTCCTAGCTATTAAGCTGTTTCGTTATAAATTCTATCGTCTTTTCGGTTAATGATGAGATTGTATCTGCTAGACCTTTCCCTAAGGAGGAGAAAAAGTTAAAAGCTTTCATAGACTCTAACTGATTCTTCTTTTCCTCTAAATCATGGCTATTCCCGAGCACGGAAACTTGGAGTTCTCCACCAGTATCTTCTTCAATGGCAAAAGCTCCTTTAAAATCACTATCCTCAAACCCCTTCATACGATGAATCCCATCATTTGCCTGCTGCATTCCAAATAGAACGGATAAAAACATTAGTGCAGCAATAAAAAACGATTTTAACATAAACATTTTCATAGCTATCTCACCTAACTCTTTTTATTACATTCCCTAACTAACTTCTAGCTTTCTTCTGCAGGGACCGTCGTTTGTTGGTCTACCGCTTCAGCTTGCCAATAAATGTCCGCTAGAACTTCTGCAAAAGCATCAGCTGAACGATTTAACTCCTCAAATGTGTTGTCTACACCACCAAATTCAAGTAGCATCGCATTTGCAGATAAATCCTGATTAAATTTCCCGTTTGTATGAGCACCCTTTTTCTCAATAATTCCTCGGCTCAACCCAGGATAATTTTCTTCTAGTTTTTTGTGAATGTCACTTGCTAACCTAAGATTCTTTTCATAATTAGGATGCTCTGCTCCTACAACGAAAGCGAGCTTTGCAAAAGCTTGTCCATTAATGGTAATCGTAGTGTCTTTCTTTCGTCGTGCATCGCGGTGAATATCTATGAAATAATTTAAGTCTCTATTATTTGCCATTGCGGCTTTAACAACATTTCTTGATTCATCATACGATTTCCCAAATGTCCAACCTTTTTTCTTCAAATTCGCATCAATGTCGGTTTTGTCTACAGTTGTTCCTATACCAAGAGCTTCTAATCTCTCTTTTAAACGATCACCAATATTCGTTACATTTATTTTTGAGTGGTAAGCCCTATTGGGGTTGGTAACTCCCTCTAAATAAGGCAAGAACGACTCACGATTGTGTGAGAAATACACATAGACCGTTTTCTTATCACCAGTTGTTAGAGTAGCATTTTGTGTTTTAGTTTCTTCAGTTTTCACTATTTCACCTGTATTTTTTAATGAAGCCTCTTTTTCAGAAAGCAGAACCTCCAATGGTGGGGAGGATTCAATTGGCATATTTGTATAATTGGTTCCTTGACCAGCTACCACAATTTTTCCATCAAATAAGGAAAAAGCAGGTAGTTCCCTCCCAAGAAGACTTCTTGGGTCATCGAAATTAATGTTCGTAGATGCCTTGAACATTAAACTCGATAGATTTGGCATAGGCTCCTTTTCAGGCAATGACTGTAAAAAATAGTGATTTTCAAAACCTATTAACTGGTAGAGTAGATTGCCATTTACGTTTGTCGCAGCATTGTTAATAGATGACGACTTTATTCGGTATTCTGGATTTAATGAAGTCATCACACCACTGATAGAAAAAATCAGAAATAATAGTAATAGAAAGACCAATAGAATTTTTAGTAAGTTTTTTCCTTGAATCGTTACAACAAACCCTGACGCTTTATGAGATTTCATTGTTCCACCTCTCCTAGCAAGTCTAGTAAATCTTATGACTTTACTAGAAAAGATAGAACAAAAATATTTTCATGTTTTTATCTAGTGTAATACCCAGCGTTATCCTGATTGACAGCCTCATGAAGGGCTGCATTTATACCATTTGCAATTAAATTGGACATATCCTCGATAAAGACATCTACTTCTTTTGGAGTAACCATAAGATTGTGACCTAAAGGAGAAAGAACCTCAGAAATCAATTTTCGTTTCTCTTCTTCTGGTAGAGTTCCGATCATACCGAGAAAAGTCTTACGGTGATGTTCCTCTGGCAAATCCTCATCAGTAAGTTTTTTTCTCTTTCCAAAGGTCAAACCTGCAGGTGCTAATGCTCTAGAAGGCCGATCCCCTTCTTTCAGTTCCTTACCAAAGTGCTTTAAAATGTAATCAATAGTATCACTAGTAATGGACACAGCATCTACCACTGTTGGAACTCCTACTGCAATAACAGGAATTCCTAGTGTTTCTTGACTTATTTCTTTTCGCTTGTTCCCTACTCCTGATCCTGGGTGAATCCCTGTGTTGGAGATCTGAATGGTAGAGTTCACTCTTTCAATCGACCTAGAAGCGAGCGCATCAATCGCAATCACAAAATCAGGCTTTGTTTTCTCAACCACACCAAAGATAATGTCACTTGTTTCAATTCCGGTTAGCCCCATAACCCCTGGTGCTAGGGCACTTACAGGTCTATATCCACTATCAACACTTTCAGGACTTAGCTCATAAAGATGCCTTGTGACAAGAAGATTCTCGCACACTTGTGGTCCTAGTGCGTCAGGGGTAACATTCCAATTTCCAAGTCCTACGACTAAACAAGAAGCATCCTCTTTAATCCCTAAGTCTCTTAAAAAGTGAGAAAATTCCAAGGCAAATGTTTCTTCTACCTTTTGTTGAAGGTCTGTATCCTGTTGCCTAATTCCTATCACTTCAAGCGTTAAATATTTCCCTTCCTTTTTACCTAATGCTTGGGCACCTTCCTTGGTAATTTCCACCAATGATACCTTTATGTCGTTTTCCTCTTTTTCTTTTATAATGACGCCTTCGATTTGAGAGAGATTCTCCCCAGCACTTACATTGTTAGTTCTGTCTGCTAAAACCATTTCCCTTGCTTCAATAGCAAGATCCGTTCTGACAGAATACTTACTTAAATCTAAAGAGTCTTTCATAAAAATCCCCTCACTTTTTTAAAAAATTTGGTTTGTTTGCTGAATAGATTATTGGTTGCTACCTAAAACAACGTCCTCAACTCAGGATATCCTCTACTTCTTTGCATCTATTCTCATAAAGCAAAGATAATAGGGCCATAAACCGTATAGAGGCAGTTTATAGTATTAAAATAGCAACAAAGTCTAAGAAAAAAGCCTTAATTTGCTTAATTCTCCTATACTTGAATAAAATGCCTATCATCTATCTTTTCCTTGATAATAGTAAAACATTCATGCTGAGGAAATCTGTTTATAACTTAAATCGTCGAGATGTATTGCAATATGTTCGTACGTTTGATAGAATATCACTTGTTCTTAATTTATGTGAATGAATGTGAAAGTCGAGTTTTATATATAAATCTCGATGCTTTGTAGGAGGTGAACGGAATGCCAAATATTAAATCTGCTATCAAGCGTGTTAAAACAAACGAAAAGCGTAATGCTCATAACGCAACAGTTAAATCAACAATGCGTACTGCAGTTAAGAAAGTTGAAGCTGCTATCGTAAACAACGATGCTACTGCTGCAACTGAAAGCTTTGCTGCTGCTGCTAGTAAATTAGACAAAGCTGCTGCTAAAGGTCTTATCCATAAAAATGCTGCTGCTCGTAAAAAATCTCGTCTAATGAAGAAAATGAATTCATTAAACGCTTAATATTTACTTTTTGGCTATCTGGCATGGATAGCCTTTTATTTTTGTTTATGGACGTAAAACAAGGTAGCTTAAACAGTCGTAAGGAAACGAATGTTTAAACTACCTTGTTTTCTTTTATAAACGCAAGACATTCAAGCACCATACATGTGCTGAGCACCGAGGAGACCCCTCGGACTTTCCAGACGAAAGCAAGTGTCTCTTACTTTCGTTGAGATCCAAATTCAGCCTTTAAATATTCTGCATCACACAAGCATCGTTTTTCGTTGCAATCGAAAAAGGAACATCTCAATTAGCATTTCTTTGTTCATACCGCCTGTTTTTAGCTGATAGTCAGCGTCCGCCAACATTTTCATGATATAAGTTAACTCTTCGTCTTCAAATGATTTAGCTTGTCCCGCTGCGAGTTTTACACGAAAAGGGTGCACTTTTAAATATCCAGCAATCTGTTGCTGGCCATATCCTCTTCTTGCCAATTCCTTTACCTGATAAATTAAACGGAACTGTCCAGAGATAATAGCTAGTATCTTTATTGGCTCTTCATTTTGTTTTAATAGATCATAATAAATCCTTAAAGATTCGTCTATTTTACGATGAACAATTTTATCTACTAATGTGAATATATTTTGCTCCAAAGACCTGGAAACAAGTTTTTCAACCATTTCGCTATTAATTCTTTTTTGGTCATGTGCATAAAGAGCCAGTTTATCGACTTCAGAAGTTAACATAAATAAATTTGTTCCAGCAAGAGTAAGCATTAACTCTATTGCATCCTCATCAATTTGGACCGTATTCATTTTTGCTCTCTCTTTAATCCACCCTTTTAATTCTTGCTCATTTAATTTCTTCGCTTCAATAATTGATCCTTTTCTTTTTAACTCTTTTGTTAGTTTTTTCCTCTCATCTAACTTTTCGTATGGACCAACAAAAACGATGATGGAATAAGGGGCAGGTTCTTGAATATATTGCTCAAGCTTGGACAGATTGTGTTCCACCTTATCCTTCGTCTTTTCAGCAGTTAAAAATCCAGGATTATTAAGAAAAATTAATCGTCTTTCACCCATGAAAGGAAATGTCTCTGCATCTTCTAACGCAACCTCAATAGGTGTTTCTTCTAAGTCATATGTAGAAAGGTTAAAGTCTGATTCATCCTCTTCCAATACATGTTTGATTAATAATTGTTTTGTCTCATTGATTAGAAAAGATTCCATACCATATAATACATATATGGGAGCAAACTGTTTCTTTTTGATTTCTTTCCAAATATCCAAAACCAATGTCCTTCGCTCCGATCGATATGTTAATTAGCTTTAATAAAACAAAATAAATGCAGCTATAATACATATTATCCTATAGAAGCTTGGACATTTTGACAAGGGTTAATAGGGAATTGGCAGCCTCGCCAGTGCCAATTCCCGATCTATAGTAAACGCTGTCATGCAAGGCCTAGGATACTTACATCACAACGGTACATCTTTGTACTGATTATTTTTGCCTTATGATTGTAAACTATTTGTGACAACTCTTGTCATTATAGGAAAAGGAAACGAGGAACTCTAGATTTTTTTTAGTATATCGCTTATACTATATAGGAAATAGGAGGGGTAGATTGTGAACGAATTTGAAAAAAATGTTCAAAGCAAGCGTAATGACGCTATCGACTCAGGCATAGGATTTGTCGTTTCCTTTGGATTTTTTGCAACATTGTTTATCATTGCAACAGTGATCAAATACGTTGGAGCTTAATCTTAGCTACATAGCGTAAATTTCAGGAGACTGCATTATCGTACAATGCAGTCTCTTTTTCTTTATGCTTCGTATATTTTTTTAAAAGGAAAACTACCCATTACATTTTGTATCAATTCGAAAGCGAGGAATGAGTAATGTGTTCGTGCTTTTGTTACATACTATGGGTTTATCGTCAAAAACGTTCCACTATTTCCTTTAAAATAATAAGAAATTGCTCCGCTCTCGTCGGTCCGATATATAATAATTTTCTCTTTAGATAACCGTTCCAACACTTCTTTGTGAGGATGTCCGAACCGATTGTTTTTACCAGCAGAGATCATGGCCACTTTTGGTTTATAGCTTTGTACCAAGTTCTCGGAAGTTGAAGTTTTGCTACCATGATGACCAACCTTTAGCACATCCACCACCAGGTTGGGATAGTTTAAAATTAATCGCTTTTCTCCCTCTTCTTCTAAGTCACCTGTGAACAACCATTTTAAACCTCCCATTTCCACAAACAGGGCAACTGAATTGTCATTTCGTTCCAGATCACTTGAAACAACAGGAGATAAAATGTGAAAAACATAGTCCCCTGCCGTCCACATATCTCCATTTCGAACAAATTTAACTGGGATGTTTTTTTGATGGGCAATGTCTACGATATCCTTTTCAAGAGTTGAGCTTTCTTGAACATCAGGAAGAACGATTTCCTTTACTTTTATAGCTTTTAGAAGTGCTGGTGCTCCACCCATATGATCCATATCTCCATGTGTCAAGATTAGCTTATCAAGCTTTGTAATCCCCTTACTTTTTAAAAAAGGTACAACAACATCTTTTCCAATATCAAACGGATCCTTTTTCTTTTTCCACTTCTCTTGCGAAAACTGTAGTGTACCTCCCGTATCAATTAGATAAGTTCCCTTGTTATAAGGAAGCTTTATTAAAATGCTATCTCCCTGACCTACATCTATCATTGTAATGACACCTTTTGGAGAGTAAGTGGTTGTGGAGAACTGTATTAAAAAAAGACTAACAGGAACCACTAAAAGCCGAGCCACAGATTTCTGTCTTTTTTCCCACTTCATAAAAAATAAAGGAATACTCGAGATATAAAGTGCCATAAGTATTGGAGCTGGCCTACCTAGGGTAACCGTAGATAATGGAAACTCAGCTATCTTCATCGTTACAGCATTTATGAAATGGATGAAAGCATTTAATAAAAGAAGAATTGGATTTAGAGCTTCACCAAAGATTAGATAAAAAATTAAAACAAGTAAAAAGGCAGGAAGAATGATATTGGAAAATAGAGGAATAAACACTACATTTGTTACTAACGATACGATGGAAAACTCGTAGAAATAATAAAGCAATATAGGGGTAGAGGATACTTGAGAAACAATTGAAGTGGCTATTAACAGTTTAACTGGACTGGAGTAATGTTTTAAGATAATAGTGGAAGACAAGACGAGTGCAAAGGTAACTGTAAAAGAAAGCTGAAACCCTATGTTATAAATACTTTTTGGAGTTAGAAAAATATAAAATACAAATACAAAACTAATAACATCTAACCCAATTGCAGTTTGTTGAGGTTTAAATTTTTTTATCAATAAGAAAAGAAGCAGCATTAAACATGCTCGATTGACAGAAGGGGAGGCTCCTGTTAGTACCATGTAAATGGGCAAAAATAAAAGTAAGCCATTCATTAGCTTCTCCCGTGTGATTCCAACCCTTAATCCCAGATAAAATAGAGTTCCTACTAACATGCTAACATGTAGACCCGATATAGCTAATAAATGCACGATCCCCAATCTCTGATACGCATGGAGTAAGTCATCTTCAATCAAGCTTCGATCTCCAAATACCAAAGCAGACGCTAAAGGAGACATTTCAGCAGGAAAATTGTTGTCTATATATTTAATTCCCTCCTCACGCAACTTTTTCAAAGAGCTAATAAGGTTTATAGATTTTTTACAATCGTCCATTTTCAACTTCTGTAATTCTAAAATCCAATATATGTTTTGAGTCCTTAAGTAATCTCGATAATTAAAAGCATTCTCGTTCGTCGGTGTTCCTGCTTCTTCAAGATTTCCTGTCACCTTGCATACTGCACCGACAGACAGATTGTTAAAAAGATAATTTTTCTCTTCCTCACTTTTTAAAGCATATGTAGTTAGTAATTTCTCCTTGATTTTTATTTCCTTCGCGCGAATCGTTAATCGATCACCATCCATTTTAATCGGTTCTATGATTTCGATTGTAAAAGCTTCCTCATGTCCAGTTATCTTGGATTTCCCCCATGATTTTTCGATTTCCCCACGAAAACAGAATAGAGTAAAAACCAAGCAAAAAAGAAAAATTTCCTTTTTCGTAGTCCTTCTTACTATTTTTTGAAAGAGTAAAAATAACAAAAACAACACTAAACCAACTTCATTACTCCTCAATGAAGTCAGTATTCCTAATAATCCAGTAACAGCAATGAAGAACCATTTACCTCTCACAAGATTTTCACCTCATATTTTTACATTCAAAGTTTATTGTGGTTCATACATTTTTGAATTTTTGTAGCTGGTTAGACGAGACTCCTTAGGAAATGCATTTGCATCTACTTTGCTCGTGGTTTAAATTCAGGGGAAAATCAATCAGTAAGATTGTAATGTAGAGATACCGGAGGATGTTACTTATTTAGGCTGTCTTAACTTAAGACAGCCTATTTCTTATTTACTAAATTCCCATTTTAACAATCCCGAAGTAGGATTGTTCTCATCAATAAAATTCTCAATAGACATGTCCATTTTTATTGCTTCAACATTACTTATTTTTAATAAGTGGTAACAATACTCGTGGTTCTTGTAGTCGTTCGTATAATATATTTTCGTAATTCCAGCTTGAAGAATTTTCTTCATACAGTGGATACAAGGAAAATGGGTGACATAAATTTGGCTATCCTTTGTAGAAATACCTTGATGAGCACACTGTAAGATTGCATTCTCCTCAGAGTGAAGGCATCGTAGGCAATGTCCATCTATGACATAACACCCTGCGTCTAAGCAGTGCTCTTCTCCACTTATCCCGCCGTTATATCCTGTGCTAATAATACGGTTGTTTTTTACTAAAACGGAACCTACTTGCAATCGGTTGCAAGTACTTCTCATGCTAATCAGATGAGCATTCAGCATAAAATATTGGTCCCAAGTTAATCGTTTTTCTGACACAATAATCCCAACCTTTTCTATATATGCTATTTACTCTAATCTCTTTCTCTTGTCTACCCTATATGGTAATGGAACTTGTACATGAAAAAAAGAACTATTTTTTTAAAACTAAAAATAACCAATTTAATCCTTTACCTTACTGTTATATGCTCCTTCAATTTTTCAAAAGTTTTATCTCCAATTCCACTTATAGACTTTAAGTCTTCTATCGTTTTAAAACTTCCATTTTGTTCTCGATAATCAACTATAGCCTTTGCTTTAGAGGGGCCTATCCCTGGAATGGTTTGTAGTTCAGATTCAGTAGCTTTATTTAAATTTACCTTACCTCCGTCCGCCTCTAAAGGAACCGATGTTAATACTTGCTGTGACTCAACACCTTCTTCACCGACTGTAGGAATATACAACACCATTTCATCTGTTACTTTCATGGCAAAGTTAATAACTGCTTCATTAGCTAGTTCGAGTAAACCTCCCGCTCTATCAATTATATCGATCACTCTATCTCCCTCCTTTACTTCATATACACCCGGAGCTTTTACTGCCCCTTTCACATCCACATACATTCGCTCTGGTGCCTCATTAGAAGCAACATCCTCTTCGGCAGGTTTTTCTAAAGCAATTTCTTCAGTCTCACTCCATCCATCCACCTCTTTGTCGCTAATCCCTAAAGGTGATAGAAAATAATAAGCACCAAAAATGATGGTTCCAATACCCGTTAATACATACAGCTTCCTTTCTTTTATCCATTCAATCATTTGTTTTAACTCCTATCTTTGGAATAATTAAGGTTTTTATTTCATATCGTTATATGAGAAATGCCGCTTGTGAAGGAGGGAAGTATACAATGAAAATTGGAGTCATTGGTACAGGTAATATGGGGAGAATTCTGGTGGAGGCACTCATAGACGGCAAAGCTGTTTCCCCTTCTTCCTTAGTCATTACAAATCGAACCATTGCAAAGGCAATGAATATAAAGAATAGTTATCCGGGAGTCGAAGTAGAGGAAAGTCCATTAAACGTGGCTATGAATTCGGATTTAATATTTGTTTGTGTAAAACCAAAAGATGTTTATCAGGTCCTACAAAAAATTAGCCCCCATCTAACAAGCAATCATTGTGTAGTTTCTATTACAAGCCCTATAAGCGTAGAGCAGCTCGAGACCGTCGTCACGTGTTCAGTTGCTAGGGTTATCCCAAGTATTACAAATAGAGCTCTAGCAGGCGTCTCCCTTATGACATTTGGAACTCGCTGCGAGGAGAAGTGGAAAGCAAATCTTAAAGAATTGTTTACTCATGTTTCGAGGCCTCTTGAAATCGAGGAAGAAATTACAAGGGTTTCATCGGATATCGTAAGCTGTGGTCCTGCTTTTTACAGTTACCTAACAAGAAGGTTTATTCAGGCGGCAGTATCCGAGACAAAAATTGATGAGGAAACAGCCACTATTTTAGCAAGTGAAATGTTAATTGGTTTAGGGGAATTACTTAGAAAAGGGTTCTATACTTTGCCTACACTTCAAGAAAAAGTTTGTGTAAAAGGTGGTATAACCGGAGAAGGAATTAAAGTTCTAGAAGCAGAATTAGGAGAAATTTTTGAGCATGTTTTTCAAGCGACTCACGAGAAATTCGAGGAGGACTTAGGAGAAACAAATAAGCAATTTAAAAGATAAATTCGCTTTTCATTTTTATTATTCCTCCCAAGAAATTTAATAAATTTAAAAGCCATTCCAATTTTTTTATTGGAATGGCTTTTTTATGGGGTTTAAGATTTTCTAGCAACAAATAGGATTCGTTCAGAATCCATTTGAGGAGGAGTTTCTTTAAAATCTGCTGTTATTTCTAATATCTCAAAACCAGATTCTTCAAGCCACTTTTTATAAGTTGTTATAGGGTACGTTCTTTGGGTATGTAATTCATCATAGCGATCATATTTATCGGTGAACTCATCATGAACAAAAAAGGTTAATTCGTGTTCTACACTATAGGGATGCTCACCTTCGAAACAACTCCAGATATAGCATATTTGCTCATCATCATGAGTAAATGTTGAATCAGCAAAAACTTCGGTTATTTTATAAACAGAATGAACATCAAATATAAATAGCCCTTTTTGTTTTAAATGCTTATATATTTGTCTAAACGTCTGTTGAACATCTTCTTCTAAAGATAAATAATTTAGGGAGTCACAAAAAACTCCAATGATGTCAAATTCATCCGCTAGTTCCAATTCTTTCATATCTTGTTGGAAAAAGGACACATTTTTCCCGCTAGCCTCAGTTTTTGAGTGTGCCACGGTGAGCATATCATCTGATAAATCCACTCCCGTTACATCGAACCCTAAATGAGCAAATCGTACAGAGAGTTCACCCGTTCCACAGGCTAAATCTAGTAATTTCTTGCCTTCTATCCCATACTGCTTAGCCTTATTTAACACGGTGTTAGCCCAGCTATCATAAGGTACATCTTGCATCAATTCATCGTAAAGGTAAGCGAACTTCCCATATGTCATTGATCTAACTCACTCAGTACATCCTCGCTTGGTGCATCTCCCCATAGTCTTTCTAAATTGTAGTAGCTTCTATCCTCACGGTGGAAAATATGAGCAATGACATCACCAAGGTCGACTAATATCCATCTTCCTTCCTCATAGCCTTCCATTCTTTTAATGTCATGACCGTTTTCATGAGCTTTCTCTTTCATTTCACTCGCAATGGCTTGTACTTGCTTATCTGAATTCCCGTGACAAATAATAAAGTAGTCAGCTACAGAAGAAATTCCTTTCATATTTAGCACTACAATATCTTCTGCTCTTTTATCATCTGCTGCTTTTACAGTTGTTAGTAATAGTTGACGATCGCTCATCGATCAGTCCTCCCTTTTAGTGACCAAGTCGTTGTAGGTATAAAATGTATCTGGATATACGGGTTGATTTTTCTTCATGAGAAACACAATAGTATTTTGAATAGATTTTATTAAAGCTAATTCTAGATTCGTCTTGGCCAATTCTCTAACCTCTTCAACACCAGGAAAGTGCCTTCCAGGCTCTATATAATCAGCCACGTAAATGACTTTTTCTAATAAGGTCATTCCTTTTCGTCCGGAAGTATGAAATCGGATCGCATCTAGGATTTCATGATCGTTTATTCCGACTTCCTTTTCTACAAGATAGGCGCCAACGGGCGCATGCCAGAGTTCACTGTTGAACCCAAGAAGATCCTGTTTAAACCCTTGATCTATAATGATTTTTCTCATTTCTTCCTTTGGGCGAAACTTTGCATAGTCATGAAAAATGGCTGCTATTTCAGCTTTCTTCTCATCGGCACCATTAGCTTTAGATAACCATATTGCTGTTTCCATAACCCCTAATGTATGTTCATAGCGGTGTTCAGTTAACTGCCCTTTTACTATGGATAATGCTTTGCTACGTTCCATATAACTGCTTCTCCTTAATATAATGAATCACAGGATCCGGAAGAAGATAACGAACTGTTTTCCCTTCCTTAAAACGATTTCTAATTATACTCGAGGAGACACTAAATTCGGGTATATCTGCACTTAGGATCGGATAAGTAGTCTCTTTTTGAAAGTTAGGTCGATTCACACCAATAAACTTAACAAGTTTAAGCAGCTCATCTACTTTGTACCATTTCGGTAAATACTCAATCATATCCGCCCCAATGATAAAATAAAATCGATGATTTTTGTACTCATTCGTCAATTCCATCATCGTGTCAAACGTATAGGATCGCCCTGGCCTATTCAATTCAATCGGTTGTATTATAAAGTTAGGATGACCTTTTATCGCTAGTTTTAACATATTTAATCGATCTTCATTTTTTAGCGATTCGGATTTCTCTTTATGCGGAGGATCCTGATTCGGGAGAAACCAGATTTCATCTAAATGAAATTGACATAATACTTCATTAGCAATTAATAAATGGCCATGATGAGGTGGATCAAACGTGCCTCCTAGTATTCCAACTTTCTTCATGTTCATCCCCCTCCAATCAGTTCCCATTCATTAAAGCCTATGGTAAGACAATTTGCTTATTTTCTCTTGACTCTTTGTATAGAACAATTGTGTTTCCAATAATTTGAACAAGCTCAGCCTTCGTTCCTTTTACTAGTTCTTCTGCTACTGTTTCCTTATCTTCTTCACAGTTTTGTAATACGCTAATTTTAAAGAGCTCTCGAGCTTCAAGCGCATCACTAATTTGTTTGATCATATTTTCATTCACTCCACCCTTTCCCACTTGAAAAATTGGGTTTAAGTGGTGAGCTTTTGAACGTAAAAATCTTTTTTGTTTTCCTGTTAGCATTGGGATCCTCCTAGTTGTGACTTTACTAATCTTTTCATTCTCTCTGTATCAGGGAATATGCCTGTCCATTTTTCAAACGCAAGGGCTCCTTGGAAGACAAACATATTTAATCCATTTTGAATATTAGCCCCTTTTAACCTAGCGAGCTGTAACATTTTAGTTTCTAAAGGATTGTATATGATATCACTCACAAATGCATCACTTTTTAGAAAATGTAGTGATAATGGTTCCTCATTTATATGGGGAGACATTCCAATAGACGTTGTTTGTATAACAATATCATATTTACCTAATTCAGCTTCGGCATCTTGAATTTCTAGTGCATCAGAATTGGTTTCATAAGGACAGGAATCTATTAGGTCTGCTGCCTTTGAAACTGTCCGATTCGTAATATCAATCTTCTTTGCTCCTTCAAAAGCCATTGTAAAAAAAATGGCTCGAGCTGCTCCCCCTGCTCCAATGATTAAAACAGACCTATCTATGATAGTCGGGATATCGCTTAAAAGCCCTTTTACATATCCACTTCCATCAGTATTATACCCCACGAAATCCCCACCCTCATTGACAACCGTATTAACAGCGCCAATAGAAAGGGCAAGCGGGTCAATACGATCTAAAAGAGGCATGATTTCAACCTTATGTGGGATGGTCACATTAAAACCGCTTATCCCAATTGCCTTCAATCCTTTTATAGCATCCTTTAAATCGGAAGGTCTTACCCTTAGAGCGTGGTAATGGGCATCAAGCCCATATACTTGAAAAAGGTCATTGTGCATAGCCGGGGACATCGAATGGGAAATCGGATCTCCAATTACTGCAAATAGTTTTTTCATAGCCTCTCCCTCAGAGTTTCTATTTATATAAGTTCCTTCATAGTTGAACCTTATATTAATGATTTTCTCTTCATCGCATGAACACCTTTTGGTACATATGCAGCAACTTTTGCTCCAGGGTCATTGATCGTAACCCATCCAAGTCCAGAAAAAACAATATCGATTTTTCCTTCCTTCACCGTGAATTCGTGCTTTACTAGCTCTGGAAAAGTATCAAGCTGGTCAGGTCTTGGTGGGGAAAGTAATTCTCCTACATGGTTTTCGTAAAGTTCTGTTGCTTTTTCTAATTTTGTACGGTGAATATTGATTTCATTTGAAAAATGACATACAAATGAACGGCGACCACCACTTATATAATCAAAGCGAGCCAGCCCCCCAAAGAAAAGAGTTTGTCCTTCATTTAATTGGAAGACTTTTGGTTTGATTTCTTTTTTTGGTGTTATGACCTTTAAATCTTTCTTATCTACATAGTGAGCCATTTGATGATGGTTAATAATACCTGGAGTATCCACCAACACTTTTCCATCATCTAGGGGAATTTCAATCATGTCTAGTGTAGTACCAGGGAAGTGAGAGGTCGTAATGATGTCCCCTTCTCCAGTAATCTGCTTTAAAATACGATTAATAAAAGTAGATTTTCCAACGTTCGTACAACCTACCACGTAGACATCTTTTCCATTACGATGTTCCTCTATTGCGGAAATGACTTCCTCAATAAACTGCCCCCTCGAAGCACTTACTAGGTAGACATCCTCTGGTTTTAATCCAAGCTCTTTTGCCTCATGCTTCATCCAATTAATTAATTTATTCGGCTTTACCGAATGGGGTAGTAAATCTACCTTATTCCCGACCAATAGAATTTTATTATTTCCAACAAAGCGGTGTAGGCCAGGGAGCCAACTACCATTAAAATCAAAGATATCAACAATTTTTACGATTAAAGCATCCTTTTTTCCCAGCTCATTTAATATTTTTAAGAAATCGTCATCTGTTAGGCTAACATCCTGTACTTCGTTGTAGTGTTTTAAACGAAAACAGCGCTGACAAATAATCGTTTCTTTATTTAGGGCTGACTGTGGAGCATAACCGATCTCATCAGCATTTTCTGTTTGAATATTTACACCGCAACCTACGCAAGCATACTGTTCACTCAACTTCTATTCCTCCCATACAAGCATCCCCTTTTTTCTAAACCAATTCAGGATCCTTCTCTCAATGCGACGGTTAAACCTCGTGACAAACCCATCTGTTGAAGCAACCGGTACAACTAAAATAGTGTGAAAACCGCCTCTATTGCCACCAAGCACATCAGTTAACAACTGGTCACCTATCACAACTGCTTCATCCTTTTTAATTCCCATATCCTTAAGTGCTTTGTTAAATGCTCTTACCATTGGTTTCCGAGCCTGGAAAATGAAAGGAATATTCAATGGATCGGAAAAAGCTTTAACTCGGTTTTCATTATTATTTGAAACGATGGTCACTAATATATTGGCTTTCTTCATTTCTTCAAACCATTTAATTAAATTAGGAGTAGCATTCGGACGATCCCACTCGACTAACGTGTTATCTAAATCAGTAATAATCCCTTTTACACCTTTGTCCTTTAATTCAGCAGGAGTAATTTCAAATATACTTTTTACATGCTGATCAGGAAGAAATTGCTTTAGCACTTTATAAACACCTCATTCTTATTCCATTAAATACCGTACTCATCATAAACAATTTTAACCGTTCTTTCAAAAAAAACCTATTATTAGTAAAACAGAGCTGTTTTGGTACCTTGTGGTTCATAAACTATGTTTTGCTACAAGCTCACCTAAGCCGAGTCCCCATTAACTGTCAAAATTCTACTTTCATATGCTAAATGAGTAGATATAGGTATTTTTTACGACAAAACCCCTCGAAAAAGTAGGAAATTAACACTAAAAATAAATACTTTTCGACAAAGATATCCCTATTTCAACACATGTGGATAACTTTATGCACAAATTACACAGTGATTTATCTACTTTTTTCCCATTTATAAACAAGTTAATCACAGGTTATCCACCGTAAATTGTGGATAAGAGGAACAGTTGTTCTACTCGTATATTTTTGATAGAGTAAGGGTACAACATATGAACTTACATTATATGTATATATTTTCTTATTTAGAACCTAAATCATGAAATGGAGGTGAATTCTGACATGCGTAAACTGTCAGATGATCTATTAGTTGAATCCTATTTCAAAGCAAGAGAGCTGAATCTAAGTCCAGAATTTATTCGCCTCATTGAAACGGAAATTCACCGACGTTCATTAACTCACAAAATCAAAGTTTCCTCATAATTTTATAGAGCCCAACTGGGCTTTTTTTTTCGTCTACTTTTGTTTTATATACCCAATTGATTCTCCTACCTTCACATCCCTTGGGAGTATGAAATCTACTGGCTCAAACAAACTTTCCTCGAATAGAAGGATAACAGTAGATCCAAATGTAAAATAGGCTATCTCTTCACCTTTAACTAGTTGTTCACCTTCATGTATCGTTTCGATAGAGTTTACAAACATGGCTCCTACTTTGACAATAGACAAATACCCAAACTCATGTTTTACTTCGGTGATTTTCCGATAATTTTTTGAAAGTGTGTCCTTTCCATATCTCAAGCCCAACTTATTAACAGGATAGGATTTTTCCCCTAGCGTCCATTCACCTACTACTCTTCCGGTTATTGGACTGTGAATACGATGATAATGACTAGGGCTTAAGTATAGAATCATGTACTTACCATTCACGTATTTGTCTAATTTGTCTTTATCCCCCAGCATATCCTCAATGGAATACACATTCCCTTTGACCGTAATGGTTAAATTCTCTGCAATCTCACCAATATCTTCAATAACTGCATCAACAGGGCTTGTAACTGTATTGGGTTGCTCATCTATTGGACGAGATCCAGGTTTCAACCTTCGAGTAAACAAATCGTGTAATGTCTTATATTCACGTAAAGGGGTTACCATTTCCCCCTCATTCAATTTATAGACTCTTGCGAAAGAAGGAACAATCATCCGACTTATTTTTGATTGAGCAAACTTCTTTAGTAGAAGAGAAGTTGATCTCCTATTTGTAAGTTCTATAAGTAACCTATAAAATGCCTGTATCATGATGCCACCTCCGGACAATTAAATATACTATTTACGGACATGCATAAAACATTTACAATAAAATATTATTATACAAGGCTATTGACATGGATAAAAGCAAAACCCACGCTCACCTAGATAATTTTTAAGATTATTATAGTTATTTATTAAATAGCCAATCTTTATCCAATAATAAACCTCTTAAGACCGGATTGACCTTGAAAAGTAATATTTCAATTTTGAAAAGAGGTGAAGTGTTGTTTTTTCAAAATGTATTAGATCAAACCATAAAGAGAATAAAAGCCCAAACAGCTAATGTATTAACCTTGGTGAACTTATCTTTAGGTGGATTTGCTATCATTGAGTGTATAAAAGGAAATTTAAGTTTAAGCTTACTCCTTATTTTTATAGCAGCTTTAGCTGATCGATTTGACGGTATGATTGCCAGAAAGTTAAGTATAGAGTCAGAACTCGGTAAACAATTAGATTCCATGAGTGATATTATATCATTTGGTGTAGCACCAGCACTATTGATTTATCAAGGAATTTTATTTGAATATGGCGCACCTGGATCCTTTTTCACGATATTCTTCATAGGGTGTGGAGCTTTTCGCCTTGCACGTTTCAATATTACAGAGAACAACGGGTATTTTACCGGTTTACCCATAACTGCAGCAGGCTGTTTAGCTACGTTAAGCTTTCTTGGTATCTCCTATCTACCACCTCAAATATATATGGCTATTATGATTTCCCTCTCATTTCTAATGGTAAGTCCTTTTAGAATTAGAAAAGTATAAAAAAAACAGCACTTATTTATTTCAAGTGCTGTTTCTTTATTTCTATACTATATACCTTTTACGAGGTGGTTTAAAAAAGCCCTAAAAGCTAGTTTTTAGCGGTTAAGCTTAAGAATTCTTCCACATCATCCACACAAAGCTGAACTGCTTTTTGCCAGAATTCAGGTTTTGTTAAATCAACATTTAGGTGTTTCAACGCTAACTCCTCTACTGTCATGGATGCAGTATCTTTTAATAAGGCGATATATTTCTCTTCGTAACCTTTGCCCTCTTCTAACGCTTGAGCATAAATTCCAAGTGAGAATAAATAGCCAAATGTGTAAGGGAAGTTGTAAAAAGGAACTCCAGTAATATAGAAATGAAGCTTTGAACCCCAGAATTGAGGGTGATATTCTTCTAGCGCGTTTCCATAAGCTTCTTTTTGTGCCTCCTCCATCAGTTCGTTGAGACGATCAGTGCTTACCAACCCGTTCTTTCTTTCCTCATAGAACCTTGTTTCAAATAGGAATCTAGCATGAATGTTCATTAAAAGGGCAACAGAACGTTGAACCTTGTCTTCTAACAGTGCTACCTTCTCTTCTTCAGATTTAGCATTTTTAACAGATGCATCTGAAACAATCATTTCTGCAAATGTAGAAGCTGTTTCCGCAACATTCATTGCGTAACTACGGTTTAACAAATGTAGATCTCTCATCGCATAAGTATGGAATCCGTGTCCAAGCTCATGGGCAAGAGTTGAAATGTTAGAGGGAGTGCCAGAATAAGTCATAAAAATACGTGATTGGCTACTTTCAGGGAAGTAAGTGTGGAATCCTCCCGGAGCTTTCCCTGGACGATCCTCCGCTTCTATCCACTGGTCCTCGAATGCTTTTTTAGAGAAGTTCGTCATTTTTTCTCCAAATTGAGAAAAATGCTCTAAAATAAATTCTGCACCTTGTTGGTAAGAGACCTTTGATTCCGTTTGGCTCAATGGCGCATCCAAGTCATACCAGCTTAACTTTTCCAGACCTAAAAGCTCAGCTTTACGGTTTAAGAAATTTACAAGTGGTTGCTTATTGTCAGAGATAACCTTCCACATTGTATCTAACGTTTCTTTTTTCATTCTGTTTATATCTAGAGGCTCTTTCAAAACATCTTCCCAACCACGTGCCTTATAGACATTTAGTCTGAATCCTGCTAGATGATTTAGTGTTTTTGCTAAATAGTCTGATTGTCCACTCCAAGCCTCTGTCCAATTCTCAAAGACTTGTTTGCGAACATCACGATCTGGATTAGAGAATTTATTTGCCGCTTGGCCTACCGAAAGTTGTTTAATTTCTCCGTTTTCCTCAAACTTTACTTTCGTATTACTTACGATTACATCATACATTTGACCCCAAGCTTGATAACCATCTATACCAAGTGCATTAATTAAAGATTCTTCTGCTTCGGAAAGCTTTTCTGTCGCACGTGTTCTGCGCTCTGTAAGAACAAATGAAATCTCATTTAACGTTTCATCTTCGAGGATTTGCTCCCATACATCTTGGTCAAATGTCGTTAATTTCTGATCTAAAGCTGTTAGTGCATTTTGAAAATCAGCACTTAGTACAGTAACACGGCCTCTTAATTCATTTACTTTTTTATCTTCTGTGTTCTGGGCTTGTAAACAGCTAACAAAAGCTCCTGCTTGACGAATCTTTTTTGCTACTGCTTCAAATTTTTTTATTAAATCTTTGATGGAAGATTGATCTTGAACAGAGTTAGTGGTCTCCCAATTCTTCACTGATAAACTGAATTGTTGAATCAATCCAGCTGTGGCATCCAAATGTTTTAAAAATTCATCTGAAGAACTTCCGCCGTTAAAAAATACATCTAAATCCCATACTTCTGAATATGTACTCGTTGTCATGGATTCTTCCCCCTTTAGTTATGTACCCTATCATTATAAATTTATTTTTCCGAAATTTCTATTAATAGGTATTTGGAATATTTAAGCATGTGCTTGAGGGTAGCTACGTTACCAGGGAGCCAACAGCTAATCTTAAGATCACAAAAAAAGCTTATGCATAAAACATAAGCTTTTTACTATGACTTTTTTCTAACTTTGTTTTAAACCGTGTTGGGGCAATATTCGTTTAGCAAAAGTCTATACGAAAACAGCCTTATCTATAGAAACCTCCGAAGTACCACCAGCCAAAAAATATGAGGACCAAGACTAGGATGATAATCCATAAAGCTGTCCAAGCACCGCTTCCTTGATAGTAAGGGGTAGGATAGACTGGTGGGTAGCCATAACTAGGATATCCATAAGCCACTTGAGGATACCTCCTTTCGTAGTTCACTGTCCACTTTTCTATCTATATCTTTTATTATTACTCTATGCTTATTCCCTATATATGTATAGGCATCTGTAAAGTAATGAAAATATAAATTCCAAAAAACAAATGAAAATTTACAAGCTGTTTATAATTTTTATGTAGGATGTAGCATAAAAAAACATACAGAATATGGTAGAATATATATAAGAATTGTAACGAAGATTCTCTCGTTTAAAACAAACATTAAAAAGAGCAAAGGGGAGGTGTTTGATGAAAATAATCTCCATTTGTAAGAAGTGTAAAGGACTGGGATTTATTTATGCATATGGTTTTCTGAAAAAGAGCTGCCCCGTTTGTAAAGGCAAAGGTAAAACCGTCAAGAAAGTAAAAGATTTGAAAAACAGAAGCGCCACAGTTCACTCACCCCCACGGACAATCCATCACTAAATCTCACTCCTCTAAATCATTTATGTTTTCAAGAAAGGAATCTATAAGATTAATCTACAAAGGGCTAACTTCCTCTTCTAAAGGTACAGTTAGCCTTTTATTAATAATCGTTGTTAGAAGTCGCTGGGGAAATAACTACACGTCTTTTGCAGGTATTTCATAGGTGATTTTACTAATTGAAATAGTAATAAATTATGATTATCATTTAAGGAGTACATTGGAAAGAGTTTGATTACCTAGATGAGTAGTAGATAAAGATATGCTTAAGGATTCCTTATTTTGAGGAATAGTTAGAGACTTTTTATGGAGCAAGCTACAAAAGGGGCGAATACATGCTTGGACTCATGGCGTTTTTTCCGGACAACCATCTTTACGCAGTTATTATTAGTTTAGTCCTAAATATACTGGTTGCGATTGCAGGTGTCATACCCAGTGCTTTTATTACCGCTGGAAATGTTACATACTTTGGTTTTCAACAAGGGTTAGTGATATCTATACTAGGAGAAGCAATGGGAGCAGTGATAAGCTTTTACCTATATCGAAAGGGTATTAAAGGGATCCAATCAAATCTAAAAATAAATTTAGATAAAAGCAAGTTGCTCTCTAAGCTCCAAGATACAAAAGGAATGAGTGCTTTTTTCTTGGTGCTAATTCTTAGAATCCTTCCTTTTGTCCCCTCTGGACTCGTTACCTTTACAGCAGCTATGAGCACAATGAGCGTAACGTTATTTGCCATAGCGAGTACACTTGGCAAGGTGCCTGCTTTATATATAGAAGCTTTATCTATCTATAGTGTGATAAATTGGGAACGAGAATTCCAGTGGGCTGCTATCGCAATAGCTAGCACATTTTTCCTACTATATCTTATCCTTCAAAGAAGAAAGAAAAAAGGCACTGAAACTTAATTCAGTGCCAGAAAATTAATTTCCACTATTCTTTCGTTTTTCTTTTTCAGCTCGATAAAACTCATGAAACATCTTCATTAAAGCTCGCTTCTCAATTCTCGATACATAACTTCTCGATATCCCTAATTCTTTTGCGATTTCTCGTTGTGTTTTTTCCTTCTTTAGATCAAGCCCAAAGCGTCCAACAATGACTTCCTTTTCTCTCCCATCTAACACATCGATGTATTCTTTTATTTTTTCAAGTTCCATATTTAATTGAATCGTATCAATTACATCTTCTGATTCCGACTTAAGAACATCGATAAGGGAGATTTCATTCCCTTCTTTATCTTGACCTATCGGATCATGAAGAGAAACATCTTTTTTCGTTTTTTTCAATGCTCTTAGGTGCATGAGAATTTCATTTTCAATGCAGCGTGCAGCATAAGTAGCTAGTTTTGTTCCTTTACCTTCTGAGTAACTTTCGATTGCTTTTATTAAACCTATTGTACCGATGGAGATCAGATCTTCCGCATCCTCACCAGTATTTTCGAATTTTTTTACAATATGAGCGACTAACCGCAAATTATGTTCAATAAGCATATTGCGGGCATGGCTGTCCCCATCAGCCATCAATCGCAAATATTTCTTTTCATCTGCAGATGATAACGGTTGAGGAAATGCGTTATTTTTTACATAAGAGACAAGAAACACAATCTCTTTGACTAAATAACCAAGTGCTGTTAATATTCCAGACATTATTACACCCCCGCTTTCTAGACTAACGCCTATACCTAATACCTATGAAAGCACGGGATTGTTTTTGTCTGTCCACTCAATTTATTTTCGCACGAAATATTTTCAGTTAGGAAATTCGTGTAACGTATCTCTTAGAAATTGAATTTTATTAACTTAGTTTCTTCTCAAGAACAAACATTGGTTTTTCTTTAAAATCAATTTCCTTTACGATTTCATATTTTTGTCTTCTCCAGAACGTTAGACCTTTTAGGTTGTTTTTGAAACACCCTAGTCTTACTTCTCCTACTCCCCTTGCTTTCATCAAGTTTTCATACCAGGTATAAGCTTCTTGAGCTACACCTTTTCCTTCCCAATTTTTATGAACAATAAATAGACCTAACCATGGCTTGAGATCCCTTGGATTTTCCATAATAAAATCTACAATACCTATGAATTCATCGTCTAAACTTATCAGATATCTCTCTTTCTTGTCTTTGTGCTCCTCATGCTCCTCCAGTAAATCTTCATCCGTTAACAACTCACGATCCTCTGAAACCAAATTATGTTCAGGTTGAGAATTCATGATTGCCAGTTCTATTGGTATATAGGTTTTGTTACTTTTTATAAATTTCATTTTTTAAACCCCTTTGTAATTAGATTAATATCTAATTAGATATTAATCTAATCTCAACTTGGTGTAAATAGATTTTTATATAAATACAATGGCTAACAATCAAAATGAATCCAAACATAAAAAAACATTGGCCACTTTTTTTAAAGATGACCAATGTTTTTGAAATTAAATTTCTATTCTACAGATACTTCAGCAGCAATGACGCAGCCAATTACACCACATATGACCAGTCCCATAACGATTGCGAACATATTCTCCACCCCTTAAGTAATTCCGTTTTAGTTCTTAATTTGAATTTACCATATAAACAAGCTACTAAAAGGAAGGGGATGTGAACATTTTGTTAAGGTTAATAAGTTAGAAAAAAGCACCTCAGTAACTAGGTAGCTCTCCGGGGGGGATAAGCCACCTAACCTCACATAGGTGCTTTTTACATTAATTACGAAATAATTGTTATGAACTACTCTTCTTTTTTCGAAAAACAAGAGTTAATAACAAGACATTTAGATACACGATATTTTTCGCTCCCAACATTATTAATTGTTAGGTGGTATCTTTCTCCACCCATAAGATTGCGTTACGATTTTGCATTAGATAAAACATGCGTTAAACCACCTTTCGATTAAAATTTTTTATAAAATGAATTAAAACAAGCGATGAATGGTAAATTGACGCTCTTTATTTTGATCGTATATTTTCTTTGCCATTTCTCTTTGCATAATTTCTGCAGAAGTTGCTTTTCGTTTATTAATGGTAATTGTTAAAAATAAGATATTTAATGTCATAGTTTTCACCTCCAATACTATAAACGGTGAATATTAATTGCTTTAGTATCATTAAAAGCTTTTTTTGCCATTTCTTTTCGAAGGGCTTCTTCACCTGTTATTTTGCGTTTGTTAATATTTACTGTTAAAAACAAGATATTTAATGTCAATTCTCTCACCTCCTAAATTTTACCATATCCAAGGCATAAAAAAGCCGCAAAGAGACATCTCTGCGGTTTTAGACATATAAAAGCCGCAGGGCACAATCTCCCTACGGCATGGATAGGCTATAGTCAAAAAATCAGATTAAGCATTCCATTCCTTAATGGTCGAATGTGTACATTTTTCAGTTTTCATTTCATTAGCAGCAGATCCACAGTAGCCATTCATTACATTGATTACAATCATTTCATTCGACCTCCTTTAAGAAATTTTTAACTTACAGTGGTAATTATATCCACCATTGAATGCTTTGTAAACCCCTTTTATAAAAAAAATTAGCATTTTTTTCCTGGTAAACGATTGTCTTTTTCAGAAGGAATAGCAAATAAAATAACATAGAGTGTTGTTTGTCTGTACAATTTTCTTACGCGAATTTTACTCTATAGCTACTGGGAGAGTGGTTTTAAAAAACAACATAATGTAAATGAAAAGCAACAAAGTTTAGGATAAAGGCCTAAAAAAAACACCCTTTTTAATAGGATGTTATTTCTTCATTAAATATTCTTCTCCTT
Source organism: Cytobacillus spartinae (assembly GCF_042865285.1). Taxonomy (NCBI): domain Bacteria; kingdom Bacillati; phylum Bacillota; class Bacilli; order Caryophanales; family Bacillaceae; genus Cytobacillus; species Cytobacillus spartinae. The sequence continues at coordinate 86,683 of NZ_JBIACK010000014.1, forward strand.
CTTCCATTTCCATTAGCTTTTTTCTCATTTGCTTTGAGAAATTGAAGAATAGTATAGATCCACTTAATAATAATGTAGATGCGCATATCATCATATATAAATCCATCATTGGTTTTTCAGAAGGGATAATGACTCCAAGATAGAAAAACGCACCTACTGCTAATAAAACCATAGCAAATCGCTTATAGTCAACCATCTTTTCATAAAGTTCTTTTGCATTCATAAACTCTAGTCACCTGCGCTTTTCTTTTAGACTACTATTCTACTGTATCACAGGAAAGGTACGCAGAGAGCATGTAATTAATAGCAATACTGGGTTATAAAACCGAAATAAAAGACGTACCATATAGCACGTCTTTTTTAGAAATCCTTATTATCCTTCTAAGCCATTTTTTAAGTCTTCAATTAAATCTTCTACATCCTCAAGCCCAACAGAAATACGAATTAGACCGTCTGTAATACCTAATTCATCCCTGCGGTCTTTTGGTATAGAAGCGTGAGTCATTCTAGCTGGGACAGAAATCAAACTTTCTACTGCCCCTAAACTTTCCGCTAAAGTAAAGTATTTTACTTTACTTAATAGTTTGTCTGCATTTTCCTCACTACCAACATCAAAAGAAACCATTCCACCGAAACCTTTTGCCTGTTTCTTACCAATTTCGTAATTCGGATGATTTTCAAGGCCTGGGTAATATACCTTTGATACAGCTGGGTGGTTTTGAAGGAACGCAACAATCTCCTTCGTATTTGTTTCCGTCTCTTCCATACGAACACCTAGTGTCTTAATTCCTCTCATTAATAACCAAGAATCTTGAGGTCCTAATACACCACCTGTAGAATTTTGAACAAAGTGAAGATCTTCAGCTAACTGTTTGCTATTAACGACCACTAGACCGGCCACAACATCACTATGTCCTCCAATATACTTTGTTGCACTATGAAGTACAATGTCTGCTCCAAGTTCGATTGGTGTTTGCCAATATGGTGTAGAGAAAGTATTATCAACAATTGTAAGTAGATTGTTTTTCTTAGCAATCTTTGCTGCTTCTTCTATATCCGTTATTTTTAATAGTGGATTTGTTGGGGTCTCAAGGTATAATGCTTTTGTATTCGGCTGAATATATTTTTCAATATTTTCAAGGTTGCTTGTATCAATAAAGGAAGACTCAATTCCAAAGCGGTTTAAAACTTTAGACATCACTCTATACGTTCCGCCGTAAACATCGTCTGTTAACACAACATGGTCACCACTATTAAACAGCATCATAACAGCAGTAATGGCTGCCATTCCTGAACCAAACGCAAAACCAGCTTCTCCACCTTCAAGATCCTTAATTAGCTCTTCAAGAGCGTGTCTAGTAGGGTTACCTGTTCTGGAATATTCAAATCCACTGTGCACGCCTACTTTTTCTTGTTTGTAAGTACTTACCTGATAAATTGGTACGGACACTGCACCTGTAATTGGGTCCCCTGAAATTCCACCATGGATTAATTTTGTTTTTCTTTTCATCCTAAATCCCTCCCTCATAGATTTTCTTACTTAAATATCTCTCGCTTCCATCCGGAAAAATGACAACGATATTGGTGCCTTCTTTTGCTATTTTCGCTTCCTCTAGTGCAGCATGCAGAGCTGCTCCAGACGAACTACCAACTAAAAGACCTTCCTTTGAGGCAAGCTCTTTTACGAGATTGAAAGCGTCAACATCAGTGACAGTATGGATGGAGTTAAAGTATGATGAATCCATATATTCCGGTAAAAACTCCATACCTATCCCTTCAGTCTTATGTGGACCTGATTCCCCACCGTTTAGAATTGATCCTTCGGGTTCAACAATCACAGTTTTAACATTTGAACCTTTTTCTTTAAGGTAACGGGCAGTTCCCATAAAAGTTCCACCAGTCCCAGCTCCGGCAACAAACACGTCTATTTTTCCGTCCAATTGCTCCCATAGTTCTGGACCTAAAGATTTGTAATAGGTTTCAGGGTTAGCTGGATTCCCAAATTGTTGTGGACAATATGAATTTGGAATTTCTTTAAGAAGTTCCTTAGCTTTTTTTATAGCCCCTTGCATTCCATCACTCGTAGGTGTATGAACAATTTCTGCTCCTAGAGCCTTCATAAGTTCTTGTTTTTCGATACTGAATTTTTCTGGAACACAGAAGATGACTTTAATATTTTTATTTATCGCGGCTAAAGCAAGACCAATACCCGTGTTTCCTGCAGTTGGCTCGATAATTGTTCCACCTTCTTCAAGCTTACCGGTTTCCAAAGCGTCTCTTAGAAGTTCTTGACCAAGACGGTCTTTGACGCTTCCTCCTGGATTCATAAACTCAAGCTTAGCAAATAAACGAACCCCATTTGGCATTGGGAACTTAGTAAGCTCAACAATCGGTGTGTTTCCAATTAGTTCGTGTACATTATTATAGACCTTCATTTTTTACCTCTCTTGATAAAAAGGGCTGTATTTTATAATTTGGTTAATACACAAGAAATTTTATTAACATTTTTCCTTTGGATAAACAACCAAATATATCTTTCGGTTACAATTATCTTTGTTTATCCTTAATTCCAGCAACAATTTTCATTACTAGTGTTGCGGAGTTTACTGCTGCTTTTTCTAAGTATTGCTCGAATGAAATATCCGATTCCTTGCCAGCGATATCTGATAGTGATCTAATGACAACAAAAGGTACTCCAAATTGGTGAGATACTTGGGCAATTGCTGCAGCTTCCATTTCAACTGCTTGTAAATCAATAAATTTACCTCGAATATTTTCTACACGTTGAGGATCATTCATAAACGAATCTCCAGTTGCAATTAAACCTTTAACAACTTGAACCTCGTCTATCTCATTAGCTGAATTTACAGCAATTTGAACAAGGTCATGATTTGCCTCAAACGCTGGAGGTAGTTGCGGCACTTGACCATATTCATAACCAAACGCAGTAACATCAACATCGTGGTGTCTAACTTCCGTTGAAATAACTACATCTCCAACATTTAAGCTAGGATTTAGTCCGCCTGCAGACCCTGTGTTTACTACATAGTCTGGTTTAAATCTTTCCAGAAGGATGGTTGTCGACATGGCCGCATTCACTTTTCCAATACCAGAACGAAGCAATACGACTTCTGCTCCATCCATTTTTCCAGTCGTAAATTCGCAACCTGCTATAATTTCCTGGTTCTTATCTGCTAATTTTTCACGTAATAAAGTTACTTCTTCTTCCATTGCTCCAATGATTGCAATTTTCATTCCGAAACCTCTTTCTTATAGTTTGGTACCTTCCATAATCCAAACAAAATCGTTCATGCGCTCGAAAGAAACTGAAAACCCATTGCTTTCCATAATATTTCTTAACACTGGGATTGTCGTATAATATTCACGCTCTAAGTCTTCTGCAAGATTATAGAATCCTTTTTCCTTTGCGTCTGTAATTGCTTGTTCATATGCTTCTACAGATTCATACATAGTATCCGCAAAGACTATTTTACCACTCTCTCTTAGTAAGTTTCCATAGGATGCAACAGCAATCGCTTTCTCATCATCGGTAAGATGGTGAAAGGCATAAGAACTTACAATTGTATAAATTTCTTTATCAGAAGGATAATTTAAAAAATCTCCATCTAATACTTCAGCTCGATCTTGAAGTTTCTCTTGAGCAATCTTTCTCATCGAAGGAGATGGTTCAACAGCTGTTACGGAATGACCATGTGCTAAAAGTCTTTCAGTTAAGTTCCCTGTTCCAGGACCAAACTCTAAAACATGCCCTATCGACTTAGAAGCTACCTCTGTTAAGATTCGCTCGTAGTGATTAAATACTTCTTTATATTCAATATCATGACCTGTAACGGTATCATCATAAGTATCTGCCCATTGTTCAAACAGTTCAATAAACTCTTTTCCCATGTGTGCCACTCTCCACTTTTTATATAACTAATAATTCCTATAAGTATACTATGAATTAAAATAAAACTTGTTCTCAATTTATCATAACCCTTTAAAACAATCAACATAGTTGCCTAAAACTCTAGATAAAAATAAAATAGAAATGAAAACACAGTTTGACCAACCAATTAGTTTTTTCATTAGAAAGGACGATATAAAAGTGAATTTCCAATTTGATATTATTGAGGATAAAATTGAGTTTTTTGAAGCAATTAATTTGAAATCACTGGAGAAAAAAATAAATGAGCAGATCGAAATAAACAAGTCCATTCTTCTCCATGTACATTCTGTATCACATCAAATGCATGTAGACGAAAACGGAAGGACCTATTACTCTGCTGTTGTGCACTTCAAGGCGAAAAAATGAGAAAAGTGCTGGAGCTGAAAACTATTCTAACTTGAAATAACTTATACTTTCTTACCTAGTCTAATAAAAAATCCCGACCTATTCTTGGTCGGGATCTTCCTCTTGTATAATTTCTGCTAATTCTTCCACTTTAGTTGGCTTCCATCCTTGTCCATCTACCCACTCTATGTAAACGCGGTAGATGTTTTGTTTTCCTTTTGGATATACCGTTCCTACTGATTTATTATGGCCATTGTTTCCTAAGAAGTGAATCGTCATATTATCTACTGGAATATCGGTTGCATACGAAATAGCTTTAACCATTTCGTCCCAATCTACTCCTCCATATACATTCACATGTTCACCCGTTTGAGTCGTTCCAACTGGTTGCCATGATGGATCTACAATAGTATTTAGTACGTTTGGGTCTTCGCTACCTTCCGTTATTACTTCCGTTTCCGAATGACCAGATTCACTACTGTCTGTGTCCTCCGTATTAGAGTCACTTTCTTCTACTGTTTCGGTTTCAGAATTGGACTCTTCGTCAGTACTTGTATCTTCATCCGTTGAATTCGTTTCTTCTGTCTCTTCATCATCAGTGGCCTGCTCTGTCGTTTCATTATTTTCAGCACTGTTTTTAACTTTAGTAGAAGCTTCTTCGTCTTCACCTAAAAAAATCGTGGCCGAAACAATGCCAATCAATAACACAACAACTCCAATTAAACTATTTAATATAATATTACTCTTACGTTTCTTTGATCTTTGGTCATAACGAGACTGATTAAATCCACTTTGCATAGAGTTAGTTTCTCCTCCTGTTTATGGGTAGAATTCTTTTTCTATGTAAACAATCCAAGAATCGGTTCGTTTAATCTACCTCTTATTCATACTTCTCAACATTCTACCACGACTCTACACAAACTTGAAGAATATTATCTCCTAATTTTAACCTTACCTAGGAATAGGCTATAGTTGTAAAGGCTTATGAACACATGTTCAAAAAGAAAGCTCCCTATTAAATAGGAGCTTTCCTTGCTATAAATCACTTTCAATTTCATGAATCGCTTTTACCATATCTGCAAATAGGGGATTTACTCCACCCTCATTTTCTGTAACGCCTAGATTCACTGTAACTAAAGCATACTTAGGATTTTGATAAGGGAAATAACCAGCAAACCATTTATTATGCAATTGATTCTCCTCTACAAACAATCCGGTTTCTGCTGTTCCTGATTTTCCTGCAACCTCATATGGTAAGTTTTGAAACCATCTACCTGTCCCATCCTTGTTAATGATAACTTCCCTTAATAGCTTTTGTAGCTTCATTGCTGTATATGGAGAAATGGAATCCCCCGGAAGCGGTTGTTCTTCGAAAGTTAGTAACGATGTCCCATTTTTATATTCGACTTCTGAGGCTACTCGGACCATTTCCTTTGATCCACCTTTTGCAATGGTTGACATCATATTTGCGACAGCAAGGGGAGTTCCTCGAACTTCATGCTGACCGATACCAGACATTGCAACGAAGTTTTTATCTTTCTTCGCATCCTCCGTTAAAAATACTCTTCCTTCATCCTCATCGGGTATTTGTTTAAAATCCTCAAAGTGATAAAAGTCTCCATGCCAACCAACGTTACCAATCAATGATAATTTTTTTGCGTAGTCCTCAAGTATATTAGGATCGATATCCTTCAACTCTTTTGAAATAGTGCCAAATGTATTATTGCAGCTTCTTGCAAAACTCTCTGTGAACGTCAGCATTCCATGTTGATATTTTAAATCAGGATCGCCATTAATCTTTTTGTTACAGTCAAATTGGCGGGTTGGGTCATCCAGTTCGTAATCAATTGCAGCTGCTGCCACAACCGTCTTAAAAACAGAACCCATAATTTGTTGTGTCACCATCATGTTGCGTATCCCATTAGATTCATCAGTAAAAGGTGAATTTTTATTGATCTTTGGACGTGAAACCATCGCCAAGACAGAGTTCGTTTCAATATCAAGTAGTACTAAGCCACCTTTTTGAATTTGATGCTTATCTACTAATTCTTCTGCCCTAGCTTGTAAATCAACATCTAAAGAGGTTTTAACATTGACTGGATAAAAGGGGTTAGCGGGTTCTACATATTTAACATCAATACCAAAGAGAGGACCTCCTGTTCCATCCACGTGATAAACAAGTTTTGATTTTCCATCTGGTAGAAGGAATTCGTCGAAGCTTTTTTCAAGTCCTGTTAAGCCTACAAGTGTTTGTAGTGATAAATCTTTATCAGGATATCTCGATTTAATAACGTTCCCATTTTCACCAGTAATTCCAATCAATTGTTCTGCAGGGTACTCCGTTAGTGAATATTTTCTTTCTACTGCAAAAACACCTGGTATTTCCAATTGATTGATTTTATCCATTTGATACTGAGTTAGTTTTAGTGGTTTGGGGTCCCCATAAGCAAAAGGTTCTTTTGCTTTACTTATTTGATATAAAAGATAATTTTTCGGAACCTCAATGATGTCAGCAACTTTCTCTACGTCCCATTCCATGTTTTTTAGAAATGGAAAAAGTATTAAAACAGGTACATTTTTATGTAATAGTGGAGTTCCATCACGATATAGAAAGCTCCCTCTACCGTTATCTATAATCATTTCTTGGGATCTCTGTTTTACACTAGATTCTAATAAATTCACTTTGTGTTTCGAAAAACCTTCTGTTGAAAGTAATTGTATATCCATCAATCTCCCCATTAATAGGGTCACTCCAAGTAAACAAATGATCAGAAAGATTATCGCTCTTTTTCTCCACATAAAAAACACCTCGTCAAAAGTGTTGACGAGGTTTAAACATTTCAAACTTATTATAAATAAAAACAAACACTTCTTACTTAATTTCAGTGATACGAACGCTCATTTCTCCGCCTGGAGTTTGAACAGTAACTTGGTCACCGACTCTTTTACCCATTAGGCTTTTCGCGATTGGAGAATCGTTTGAGATTTTCCCTTCGAATGGATCAGCCTCAGCACTACCTACAATGGTATAAGTCTCTTCTTCACCGTCTGGTAGCTCCACGAAAGTAACTGAACGACCAAGTGTAACAGTATCAGAGCTCACTTCGTCTTCTTCAATAATCTTTGCATTTCTGATCATATTTTCTAGAGTTGTAATACGACCTTCTACGAAAGCTTGCTCTTCTTTAGCTGAATCATATTCTGAGTTCTCAGATAAGTCACCAAAGCTTCTAGCAATCTTTATGCGTTCCACAACTTCTTTTCTTTTAACAGATTTTAATTGCTCTAATTCCTGCTCTAATTTCTCTTTACCTGCCAATGTCATTGGAAATACTTTTTCTGTAGCCAAAATACTTCACTCCTTCTAGTTTTCACAACCCCCAATAGATTGTGGAATAAATGATTATGTAGGTTGCATTCTCGCTCAGGATTAGAACCCAAAATCCTATAAAAAGCGGAAAATGCATAGGAGCGCGTCCTTGATAAAGGGCGCGCAGCTTCATATGTCCAGTTGGACCTTCATAAAATAATTAGGAAATTAAGATTTCCTCAATATTACATTTTCTATGCTATTGTTTCATAAAAATGATTTTTGTTCAAGAATTGTTTGAATTTTTGTTACCATTAAATCAATGGCAACATAATTGTGACCACCTTCAGGAACAATTACATCTGCATAGCGTTTCGTTGGTTCAATAAATTGATTATGCATAGGACGAACAACACTTACATACTGTTCGATTACGGAATCCATTGTACGCCCACGTTCTTTTATATCTCTGAATAGACGACGAATGATACGTAAATCTGCATCAGTATCTACATAAAGTTTAATATCCATTAAGTTGCGTAAACGCTCATCTTCTAGTACAAGAATCCCTTCAAGAATAATCACATCTTTAGGTTCCACATGGATTACTTCTTCTGATCTTGTATGCATAGAATAGTCATATACAGGCTTGTCTATTGGTTCGTATTTAAGCAGCTTTTGTATATGCTCGATTAGAAGATCATTATCAAAGGCTAGCGGGTGATCATAATTGGTCTTAAGCCTCTCCTCGAAAGGAAGATGTGTCTGATCTTTATAGTAATAATCTTGCTCAATCATTAAAATTGAATGTCCTTTAAATCGCTCATAAATCGATTTAGTCACACTCGTTTTTCCGGAGCCGGAGCCACCAGCTACTCCGATAACAACGGGTTTGCGATTCATGCTGTTAGATCTCCTTTCGCATCATGTTGTTAGGGTATACCGGTTTGTCCATTTTAAATTTAACAATTTGTAGTGGATGACGAGCTGCATCTAACTCGTTTCCATCTTCATCCCAAATCTTATCAATCACATGGGTAAAGTTTTCAATTTCAGGCCCGAAGAACTCAACTTCTTGTCCAGGTTTAAAGTGATTACGTTGTTGAAGAGTAACCATTTGAGTTTCTTTATTATAATCAAGAACCAAACCGACAAAGTCAAAATTGGTCTTTTTGCTATGGTTTCCAAACATCTGCTCTTTATACCCTGGAATTCCTTCAAAGAATGCTGGAGCTGTATCACGATTTGCACATTTATCTAGCTCTTCTAACCATTCCTTCTTGATGACAAAGTTTTCTGGGTCCGCGCAATAAGCATCAATTACTTTTCTGTATACACTTACAACTGTGGCTACATAGTGAATCGATTTCATACGTCCTTCGATTTTTAAGCTATCAATTCCAAGCTCAATCATCCTTGGAATAGATTCAATTAACTTAAGGTCTTTAGGGCTCATAGCAAATGCAGCATCGCCTTCACTAAATAGAGATTGCTCTTCTTCCCCTTGAAGATCATATAAGTCATAATCCCATCGGCAAGATTGGCAGCATCCTCCACGGTTTGAGTCTCTCGCTGTCATATGGTTACTTAATGTACAACGTCCTGAATAGGCAATACACATGGCCCCATGGATGAATGTTTCAATCTCGATATCAACCTTTTCTTTCATCTCTTGGATTTCGTCTGCACTTGTTTCACGAGCTAAAACGACACGCTCAAGACCTTCTTCTTTCCAGAACTGAACTGCTTTCCAGTTTGAAAGTGATTGTTGAGTACTTAAGTGAACTTCAATTTCAGGTGCAAGGCGTCTGCAAGTTTCAATAATAAGAGGGTCCGCAACAATAATCCCTGCAATACCTGCACCTTTAAGTCCTAGAATATAGTCCTCTAACCCTTCAATGTTTTCATTATGAGCAAAAATATTTGTTGTTACATAGATCTTTGCTCCATATTTCTTCGCAAATTCTACGCCTTCTTTCATTTCTTCGAAGGTAAAGTTATCTGCATTCGAACGTAAACCGTACTCTTGTCCACCAATAAATACGGCATCCGCACCGTAGTGAACAGCTATCTTTAATTTCTCTAAATTACCAGCAGGCGCAAGTAATTCAGGCTTTTTCACAATTATACGTTTTCCATCTATTATTTGTGAAATTTTATCATTAACTGTTGTTGTCATGGTGAAACCTCCTTTTAAGTTGTTATTTGTTTTCGTAAGCAGCTTAGTACACAGTTTCTTTAAAGAAGAACCCTGTATCCAGCGGACGGTTAGGAGGTTGAATTTTTTCAACTTCACTTAGTAATTCATCTTTTTCATCTTCATATTGATCAGGATCTTCTGTACATAAATCAATTGCTTTTCGGTAAAGTTTTGTCACTGCTTGAATGTAATCGGAACTTTTTAAAACTCCATCAATCTTAAAAGAATCAATTCCTGCTTCAATCATGTCTTGAAGCTCATCGATTATACAGATGTCATTTGGACTCATAATATGTGTACCGTTTTCGTCTTCAAAAATTGGATATTTATTTTCTCTCTCTTTATCATGAAGGAACATGTTTCTGTTTTCTTTACGATTTTCAATCTCGAGAGCTTTTCCTTGGTATTCGAAGTAATTTCCAAGTAATGAACGCTTTGATTGGAACATTGCCGTCATACCATGTACTTGTACTTCAATTTCCACTTCAGCATTCTCTTTCATTTCGATGATTGCATCCATATTGATTTCACGAGCAAGAACGGCGCGCTTTGCACCTTTTTTACCCCAATAATTACATGTATACCAGTTTGTTGCTGTTGTTTCTGTATTCCAATGAAGCTTCATATCTGGTGCAACTTCTTTCACAACCATTAGTACAGCAGGATCACCAAAGATAATTGCGTCTGCCTTGATTTCTTGGAGGAATTTTACATAGTCGTATAAATCGTCTATCTTTTCGTTATGAAAAATAGCATTAATGGCAACGTACACTTTTTTACCTTTAGAGTGTGCAAGTTCAACTGCCTGTTTGACGTCTTCCTTTAAAAACTCTCCAGCAAGTCTTAATCCGAACTTTTGCTCACCAATTACGAAAGCATCAGCACCAGCCTCACATAGAGGAATAATATCTTCAACATGATTTGGTGTTACTAATAATTCTGGCTTTTTCATCTCTTTCACCTCTTCTTACTAATTGCTACTCCGTCACCAACAGGAAGAATAACCGTGCTATAGTCCTCATGGTTCATCAGCCATTGGTTAAAAGCATCTATTTTACCAACTAGACTTCGTATTCTCTTGTTTTCTATATGATCTTCACAGACTAACCCTTTAAAAAGTACATTGTCTGTAATAATAATTCCGCTTGGTTGGAGATATTTTGAATACATCTCGAAAAAACGTTGATATTGACCTTTTGCTGCATCGATAAAGACCATATCATAAGGAGCATGAGTCTTAATTTCCTCTTCTACTTCTAAGGCATCCCCTTTAATAATAAGAATTTGGTCTTCTTTCTGTGCACGTTCGATAAATTTCTCTGCCACTTCGTACCGTTCAGCATCTCTTTCAATCGTAACTATTTTCGTATTAGGTAAAACATAAGCCATTCTTAATGCAGAATATCCGATCGCAGTACCAACTTCTAAAATAGTGTTAGGCTGCTGAATTCTCAACAGTTGAAGTAACGCTTCTATCCCTACAAGCTCCATAATTGGAACCTGATGCGCATTTGCATACTTTTCCATTTCAGAAAGAAGCTCCGGCCTTTCTGGAGTTAGGTCATTTAAATAACTTTGCAGCTTCTCATTTAACAAGCTGCCTCACCTCAATTCCTTATATAACAAACAAAAGTATTGTTAATCTTAGAATGTTCCTTTAGACATGAAAAAATAGCGCTCACAGGCAAGATTGTTCAAGATAAGATCAAAAACTTAACTTGGCTCAGAATAAATCTGAGAAATCATGCTCGCTGTGGGTTACGCTATCGGTAAGGTGTATGAATACACTTGAACTATTCTATCATAAAAGGTTGTGGAATGCTAACTTTTATACCTTCCCCCGTTTAAAAGTAGAGAACGGGCAAAATGTTGTGCCCGCTCACGTTAAATTTACTGAATATGTTCTGCTTTCTTTTGATTATGTTCTGCTAGAGTCTTCGAATATAACACCTCTCCAGAAGCAGTTGCTAAGAAATACAAGAAATCTGTCTCTGCTGGATGTAAAGCAGCTTCAATAGAGACTGTTCCTGCATTTGCTATTGGACCTGGAGTTAATCCAGGATATTTGTATGTGTTGTAAGGATCATCTATCTCTAGGTCTTTGTACAATACTCGATCCTTATGTTCTCCTTGAGCATACAAGACGGTAGGATCTGTTTGTAATGGCATGCCTATATCCATACGGTTATAGAAAACACTTGCAATTTGATCTCGGTCCACTTGCTCTGTAGCTTCTTCCTCAATTAGCGAAGCCATTGTCAGAAGTTTGTGAGGAGTATAATCTCTTTCAGTCATTTGCCCGGCATACAGGTCTACAACAGCCTTTGTCTTATCAAGCATAACGGTAACGATTTCCTCGATAGTTGGATCTTCTTTGTAGAAAGGATACGTTGCAGGAAATAGATAACCCTCTAACGGATACTTTACATTTTCAGCAAGGATTTCTTCGGTTAGTAAGTCAGGATACTTGCTCATCAGTGATTCAACAAATGCTTGGTCATTTAATGTGTTGAAAACATCTTCTGGATTCTGCTCCGTATGTTTTGCAATGATTTCCGCAATCTGTTTTAACTGCTTGCCTTCTGGGATTGTAATTTTAAAAACAACTTCTTCCAAAATTTTCCCTGTTTTCAAACTATCAATAATATCAGGAATTGTCATGGAAGGGGTCATTGCATATTCCCCAGCCATAAAGCCAGATTCATTCTTGAATTTAACATAATACTTAAATACTCTAGCATCTTTAATTATTCCATGGTCTTCAAGAATTTGAGCAATTCCTGTAACAGAAGACCCGATCGGAATCTCAATACTCTTTTCCGTTTGATTAGAAGGATCCACCGGCTCTAAAGCCGTTTTAATATAGTAATATCCTCCACCTAACGTTGCACCAACCCCAATAAATAATATTAATGATATTATAAAGACGATTCTTCGTGCTATCTTAGCCTCACCTTGACGTTCTAACATTTTTTCGCGAATCATATCCTTTTTCGCATTCTTATCATTAGTAGACATCAAGTTCCCCTCCTGTCAACAGGGCTTTATAAATAATTTACCCTTTTCTCACATCTCGAATCATTATACTATATTTTCTATTTTAAGTCGCAAGAAAAGCCAAAAAATCTCATATTATGAGTTTATTTTACATGAGTTCTTTTGTACAAACTTTTTGTACAATTAATAGTTTGGTCTTTTATATTTACAAAAAAACAGGCTAACATCTTTATAGATGTCAGCCTGATCTTCCTATTCTTCTTCTTCTTGCTCGTCCATAAACGTATTTAACATTTCTTCAATTAAATCCCATTCTTCTTCTGTTTCAATTGGCATTAATTCGCCATCTTGATTGTCTTCTGTTGGCATGAAAGCTGAAGCATGAATTTCGATTTCTTCGTCTTCATCTTCTTCTGCACCAATTGGATAATAAAGAACATAAGACTTACCAAATTCTTCTGATTCAAAAGTGAATAGTACCTCACATAATTGTTCGTTTCCTTCTTCATCTACTACCGTAATGTTATTGTTTTCTCCGTGGTTCATAAATGTTCACCTCATTATTTTTGACTATCTAAAAAGCCTTGTAAAATCATTGCAGCTGCCATTTTATCAATTACTTTTTTGCGTTTTTTTCGACTAACATCAGCTTCTAGAAGAACTCGTTCGGCCGCCATTGTCGTTAAACGCTCGTCCCAAAGAATAACAGGTAAGCCGAAAAGTTCCTCAAGCTGTTTGGCATACTCTTGACTTGCTTCTGCTCTAGGTCCGATTGTTCCATTCATATTTTTAGGCATTCCTACAACAATTTTACTTACTTCATGCTCTTTTATAATTTTACCAATTTGTTCAAAACCAAACACTTTTTCTTCTTCATTAATTCGAATGGTTTCTAAGCCTTGGGCTGTCCAGCCAAAAGCATCACTGAGCGCAACGCCAACTGTTTTCGAGCCGACGTCAAGTCCCATAATTCTCATATATTATGATCCCTCTCGCTGTTGGTTTAAATACGATTTAACTAACTCTTCTATAATTTCATCCCGTTCCAATTTACGAATGATGTTTCTTGCATCACGATGACGAGGGATATAAGCAGGATCTCCAGAAAGTAGGTAACCAACAATTTGATTAATTGGGTTGTATCCCTTTTCTTGAAGAGCTTCATATACTTGGAAAAGAACTTCGTTTATATCATGTTCAAATGGCTCTTCAGGAAAATTAAATCGCATTGTTTTATCAAATGAGCTCACTTCAATACACCTCGCTTTATATATCTAGTAAAACACTATCTATACCTGCTAAGCAAATACTAGATCATTGAATCCGACATCATTGCCGGTTTGGAGGGTGAAATCCCCTCAGGAAGATTTCCTGCTGTTAGATCTATAGAGGTTAGTTTAAAAACTTTCATACGCCTTTTTAACAAATTTAGCCTTATTCTCTACATTTTACACTACTTTTCTTCAATATCAAACGGATTTCACCCATTCTTCAACAAATTGAAGAGCTTCTTCTAGCTTGTTAGGGTCTTTTCCTCCAGCTTGAGCAAGATCTGGGCGACCACCTCCGCCACCACCACATCTTGTTGCCACTTCTTTAATAATCTTTCCTGCATGGTAGCCTTGGTCAATTAGATCCTTTGTAACACCAGCAATTAAATTAACTTTATCTTCACTTGGACTTCCTAACACAATAACAGCTGAACCAAGTTTTTGTTTTAAATCATCAACCATATTGCGAAGATTATTCATATCTGCTCCTTGAACTTTTGCAGATAACATTTTAACACCATTAACTTCTTTTACTTGATCAACTAGATTTCCTGCTTCGATATTACCTAGTTTTGCAGTAAGAGACTCATTTTCTCTTTGAAGTTGTTTAAGTTCTACAAGTAACCCTTCAATTCGAGTAGAAATTTCTTTAGGATTTGTTTTTAACTTGCCTGCAGCTTCCTTAAGAAGGGTAATCTGATCGTTCATCAGCTTATAAGCACCTTCACCAGTAACCGCTTCTATACGTCTAGTACCTGCACCGATTCCACTCTCGGATACAATTTTAAATAATCCTATTACTGATGTATTTGGTACATGGCAACCACCACATAATTCTAAGCTGTAGTCTCCAATTTGGACAACTCGCACAATATCTCCATACTTTTCACCAAATAGGGCCATTGCACCCATCGCTTTTGCTTCTGCAATCCCTTTAAATTCAATATTAAGAGAGATACTTTTCCATATCTGTTCGTTTACAATTGACTCTATTTGTTCTAGTTCTTCCGGCTTTACTTGGCCAAAATGAGAGAAATCAAAACGTAGACGATCTTGTTCTACTAGAGAACCAGCTTGGTTAACATGGGTGCCTAATACATCTTTTAACGCTTGGTGCAGTAAATGTGTAGCTGTATGATTTTTTATTACTTTGCTACGGCTTTCTTCGTTAATGGTTGCAACAACCGAAGTATTAACTTTTAGTGTCCCAGTTTCAACAATTGCCCTATGAAGGTTTTGACCATTCGGAGCTTTTTGTACGTCTTTTACTAAGACAATTAAACCATCAGCTTTAATGGTTCCTTCATCAGCAATTTGTCCACCACTCTCAGCATAAAAAGGTGTCTCGTTTAAGATAAGTTGAACCTCATCACCACTGTTTGCTTCTTCTACCATTTCACCATTTTTAATGATTGTTACGATCGTGCTTTCCGTTTGAAGAGTATCGTACCCGACAAATTTACTTTCTACTTTAATATCACCTAATATTCCACCTTGAACTTGCATGGATCCTACATCTTGACGAGCAGTACGAGCGCGCTCACGTTGACGTTCCATTTCAACTTCGAAACCAGCATGATCTACCTTCATGCCTTCTTCCTCTGCATACTCCTCGGTCAACTCCACTGGGAAGCCATACGTATCGTACAGACGGAACACATCTTCACCTTGAACAGTGTCACTACCTTTTTCCTTTTCCTTCTTAATGACACTTGATAGGATATTTAATCCTTCATGAAGAGTCTCATGGAAACGCTCTTCTTCGTTTTTAATCACCTTTTGGATGAATTCTGTTTTATCTTTTACCTCTGGATAGAAGTCGGCCATAATTTCACCAACTACTGGAACTAGTTCATACATGAAAGGACGGTTTATATTAATTTGTTTAGCGTAACGAACGGCACGACGTAGTAGACGACGTAAAACATACCCACGACCCTCATTTGATGGAAGTGCCCCATCACCTACTGCAAATGAAACTGTTCTAATATGGTCGGCAATCACTTTGAAAGCAACATCTGTATCTTTGTTGTTCCCATACTTCACTCCGGAAATTTCCTCTGTTGCACGAATAATTGGAATGAATAGATCTGTGTCAAAATTTGTTGGGACATTTTGAACGACAGAAGCCATACGCTCTAATCCCATACCAGTATCAATATTTTTCTTTGGCAGAGGAGTATACGTACCATCAGGATTATGGTTAAATTCGGAGAACACTAAATTCCATACTTCTAAATAGCGCTCATTTTCTCCCCCAGGATATAACTCAGGGTCATTCAAATCATCCCCATATTCAGGACCACGGTCATAGAAAAGTTCCGTATTTGGACCACTTGGACCTTCACCTATATCCCAGAAATTCCCTTCTAAACGAATAATTCTTTCTTCAGGTACGCCGATTTTCTTGTTCCAAATTTCAAACGCCTCATCATCCTCTGGGTGAATTGTGACTGATAAGCGCTCTGGATCGAATCCTATCCATTTTTCATCTGTAAGGAACTCCCATGCCCATTCAATTGCTTCAACCTTGAAATACTCTCCGATAGAGAAGTTTCCAAGCATTTCAAAGAATGTATGGTGACGAGCAGTTTTCCCAACATTTTCAATATCATTTGTTCTAATAGATTTTTGTGCATTCGTAATACGTGGATTATCCGGAATGACACGTCCATCAAAATATTTTTTTAATGTCGCAACACCACTATTAATCCAAAGTAAAGAAGGATCATCATGTGGTACTAGAGATGCACTAGGTTCAACCGAGTGACCTTTCTCTTTAAAGAAATCTAAATACATAGAACGTATTTGTGAGCCCGTAAGTTGTTTCATTTTTTATAACCTCCAATAATGATTACTGTTTAAAAAAGTACACAAAAAAGCCCTCATCCCATAGCAGGGACGAGAGCATGACTCGCGGTACCACCCTGATTATGAATGCGTAATGATGCACTCATCTCTCAAAATCACCTTAACGCGGTTAAACGGCAGGGATTAGCTGCACTCCGGATTAGCTTTCTGTTATCCTTCATCTAGAATTCCTTTCAGCCGTGGAAATTCCTCTCTTATGTGGCGATTCACCACTCAAATGGACTATAACATACTTGATCCTTCTACATATTACTTTAATTTAATTTATTCTTATAGACGCATTATAGCGATTTAAAAAGATGTTTGTCAATGTTGTCTAACAGGATTTCCTTCTGTTTTTGATTTTCGAACATGATCGATCGCATGGAGAAGCGTTACCTTTATGATGGCAACAATTGGTACGGCCAGTATGAGCCCAAGGACACCACCAATTTCTCCACCTGCAAGCAAGGCTAGCATAATAATTAACGGATGCATATGCAAGCTCTTTCCGACAATTAAAGGCGATAAAATATTCCCTTCAACAAATTGAAGAACAAATATGATACCTATCGAGATTAACACCATCTTTACTGAAATAGTAGCAGCAATAATCACCGCAGGAATAACACCAATAATAGGACCAAAATAAGGAATAATATTTGTAATTCCAACAATAAATCCAAGGAGAAGTGGATACTTCATGTTAAAAAACCAAAATAGAAGGGATGCTAAAGTACCAATTAGTACACATACAAGTAGCTGTCCCCTTATATAGTTTCCAAGTGATTGATCAATATCTCGCAAAAACATTTTTCCCTCATATCTCCATTTTTTCGGAGTTAAATACCATACGGCCTTTTTTAATATCTCATAATCTTTTAGCATGTAAAATGCAATGAACGGAATGATAGCAAATAAAATAATTCCATTCAGTATTCCCATTAGAACATGAATAACCCTTTCTAGAAGTTGATCTAATGCTCTTTCAACCTCAAGTATTCCTTCTTCAATTCTGCTTTGAACTCCATCTGGCCAAGTTGACGTTTGTTGTTGAACTAAGTGAATCCAGTCCCGATACTGGTTCGTAAAATCTGGTGCATTTTCGGTTAAGTCTTTTAATTGCTCAATAAATGCAGGTATCCCTTTATATAAAGCTAAGCCTATCCCTCCAAAAAACAATAAATAGATAATAAGTACGGCTAGCCATCTAGGTAAATTGTTCTCATGAAGTTTTTCAACGATAGGATGAAGTAAATACGTAATAAACGCTGCAATGATGAATGGAGTAAGAACTATCAAGGATACCCTTAATACAGGTAGCCATAATTGCTGTAGCTTCAGGAATATAAAAATTACGATAAATAAAAGAAGCAGAAACCCCAGACGGTAGTACCATTTTAAGCGAATATCCATTTTTCTCCGCCTCCTTCCTACTTATTGTGAGTGGTTCAGATGAATTTATACAAAATAAACGCGTATCGTTGTAAAATAAGAAAACCCCCTCTAATTAAGAGGAGGTTATTAACACTAAAATAGTTTCATTATTCTCTTTTGCATTTTTCTCATTTGTCGTCCAGAAATCATATTGTTTCTTTGTGCGATGTTGTACGCCGCGACGCCTGCTCCAAAAGCGATTACAGATGTTAGCATTTTGTTCATTCGTCATCACCTCTTACCTTAGTTTAAGAGCTATAACGACGCTCATCTTCACCAAATAAGTCATCTAATGAACTCAAAGTACCATCTTCCTCCACCTGGTGTGTACTGATAATACCATTGGATAAGGAAAGCTCTATGAAGCAACCCCAACAATAATATTGGTTAATGCCAATCTTTCCGATATCTTTGCTTTGACAGTTGGGACATTTTAACATGGAATGACACCTCACGTAGATATTTAAGAGTGTGAATTTGTTGGAATGAACTCACACTTCATTTACATTCACAATGATGGTATCTTTCCCAATCGTAGGTGGCTCATTTGTCTTAATCACGCGCTTCCCTTCGGTTATGTCTGAAAAGAAACCATCCGAACATTCATACCCTACGATTGTTCCCAACTCTTCTTGAAAATATACGTCTTCCAAGAGGCCAAGCTTCTCCCCTTTGCTAGACATTAGGATTTTACCTGTCAGCTTGTGGGAGCTATCAAAGGTATAATCAGCTGAATTCTTAAGTGTTTCAACTTTAGAAGAATCCTCGATCATAACACCATCCTGACCGAAAGAAGTGATATTTTGAATATCAATAAACAACATTTTCTTGAATAGAGCGCCTTTCTTAATTAATAAGCCCTTTACCATACCGTTGTTTGAGATGCTTATATCATAAACATCGCCAATTTTATTTCCACTTGATTTCACAATTACAGGGAGTCCTTTTAATAATGAAAATGTCCGCAAAGATTATTCCCACCTTCCGAACATTCATAGTTTCCGCTGTATGATAAAATTCATGTAGAACAACCTTTTCCAATCAGAAAGGTGGAGGTGACCATTAAGCAATGTATTGAACTTTAATTCGTTTGAGATATAAGAAACACATAAAGCGTTAGCGATCTGATTTTGAAGTAAAGTTCATTAGTCGTTGGTCACCAGGCACTAAATTATTTCTTTTTCCCTTTATACAACTTATTTATGTTTTCATTTCTTTCTCCACCATCTGATAGTTCCTCAGAGAACTCATGATTTTGCTTTTTAGATAGTAAGTTTGAGGACTGCACCTCTTCTGTTGTTAAATTAAGATTTGGTGCTGCTTCTTCATTCCACTTGTCCATTTTTTATCACCTCTTATCTATTTTCCTAACTGCGCTCATATCACATACACAAAAAGGAGTACCATAATTGGCACCCCTTAGATGTTTTATATAAATTTTCAAAGCATGTTTTTCCTGAGTTGCATATCAATTTTGATTTACGTGGCGATTTCAGAAACTTCTGCGGCATTTATTGAATTTATACGGCGATTTCTAACCTTTATGCGGCTAAACACCATGTTTATGCGGCAGTTTTCATCCTTTATACTGATGACTAACTTATAACAAATAAAGCAGCCCCATCAGCACAAGGGGCGGCTCTGACAAACTTTTATTTATACTGCCACTTATTTGGCTCTAGAAGCTTCCTCCATGAAATCGTATGGCGTAATATTTTCCATTCCTATTAAGGGATCTGCCGCCATTAACTTTTCCTCATAAAGCAATTCCTTTTCATTTTCTATCGTTACATCATTGGAGTCAGATGCTACTGGTTGTGAAATTGCTTCTCGAAGCTTTTCTTTTAAGGTGGTTAGACGCGTCTGCTCATCAGCACGTGCCACACCCATTTTAAGCGCATCTTCTTCTCCACATAAAATAAGAAATTTCTTACTACGAGTAATGGCTGTGTAGATCAAATTCCTGCGAAGCATTCTGTAATAGCTTTTTACAATTGGTAATATGACAATTGGGAATTCACTACCTTGTGATTTATGAACAGAACAACAATAAGAGTGTGTAATTTGATTTAGATCCTGCCTCGTATAGGTCGCTTCCACACCATCAAATGAAACGACAATCATATCTTCTTTTTCGGTATTTTCTTTGGCATAAAAGATCGAAACAATCTCACCCATATCACCGTTAAAGACATTGTTTTCAGGCTGATTCACCAGTTGAAGAACCTTATCCCCAACTCGATATTTAACATCCCCAAAGGACAACTCTTTTCTAGTACCGTCATCATTTGGGTTAAAAATTTGCTGCATAAGCTCGTTTAACTTATCAATTCCAGCAGGGCCTTTATACATTGGTGCGAGAACTTGGATATCTTTTGCTACATATCCCTTTTTCTTTGCATTCATCACCACTTTTTCAACCACATCTGATATCTGGCTCGTCGTACATTTTATAAAAGAACGGTCACCTTGCTGCATCGAAATATTCGGAGGTAAGGCACCCGATTTTATATGATGAGCCAGTTCAATAATCGAAGACCCTTCTTCTTGCCGGTAAATATCAGTAAGTCTCACCGAGGGAATCCGCTCAGACTGAAGCAAATCTTTTAACACTTGTCCTGGCCCAACGGATGGTAGTTGATCTTCATCGCCAACAAGAATGACTTGAATGTTGTCGGGAAGTGCTTTAAATAATTGATTAGCTAACCAAATATCAAGCATGGAGGTTTCATCGACGATTAAAATTTTCCCTTGCAGAGGTTCATTTTCATCCCTACTAAAACCTTCTGAGCCGTTCCAACCTAGCAAACGATGAATCGTAACGGCAGGTAGTCCTGTTGATTCAGTCATTCTCTTAGCTGCTCTTCCTGTAGGGGCTGCAAGAAGAAAAGGGAAAGGTTCTTCTTTTTTGTAGTCTTTTGGGTCTAGGGAACAGCCATGTAACTCTACATACAGCTCAACAATTCCTTTTATAACGGTGGTCTTTCCTGTCCCTGGACCACCCGTTAAGATCAGCATAGGAGACATTAACGCCGTTTGTATTGCTTCCTTTTGTGTTGGGGCATACTGAACCTTTAACCGTTCCTCTAACTCCCCAATAGCAAGTAAAAACTCTGACTCGGGGAACTGCTGGTCATACTCGTTCTGTTTTAAAATTCTTTTTATATTTGTGACCAAACCCTTTTCAGCAAAAAATAGGATTGGTAAGTAAATTCTTTTTTCCTCAATAATGATTTTTCCTTCTTCTTCAAGCTTTATCAATTCCGAAGAAATATCATTAAACTCAATCACATCTCGCTTATTATCTTCAAGAAGAGCTTTAACGCTTTCTAGAAGATTTTTAGCATCCATGAAGACATGTCCAGCTTGCATGCACTCATTTTCCAACGTAAACAAACAGCCTGCCTTAATACGGTCAGGGTGATTACCTGAAATTCCAAGTTGATAGCCTAGATCATCAGCTCTAACAAATCCGATTCCTTCCACATCTTCAACAAGCTTATAAGGATTAGACTGAAGAACCTCAATGGTCCGATCCTTATAGGCCTGGTAAATTTTCATTGAAAGCTGTGGTCCAAATCCGTATTGGTTTAAAGCAATCATTGCCTGCTCTAAGCCTTGATGCTCCATTAAAGTTTCATAAAGGGACTTTGCCTTATCTGGGGCGAGCTTCGGGATATTGTCTAGCAAGGAGGGCTGATTAAGAATCTTTGAAATGGCACTCTCTCCAAGGGTTTCTACGATACTCTCGGCTGTTTTCTTCCCAATCCCTTTAAAAAGATCACCTGAGAGGTAAGCAATTACCCCCTGCTTCGATTGGGGAAGCTCCTTTCGAAAGTGATTCGCCTGAAACTGAACGCCAAATTTAGGATGGTCTTTAAAATATCCATAAAAGATATATGTTTCTTGTTCATGCACTTTCGGGAAATACCCTGTAATCACAGCTTCCTTATCTTCATAGTTCTCGTTTGTCTCTTCAACCCTAATCCTTAAGACCGTATATAAATTATTTTCATTATGAAAAATGGTAACGAGGTGTTTGCCCTTTATGTATTTTCCTTGTTCACCAAATAAATCCAGGGATTCTTGACCATCCAAAAATATCGCCCCCTCTCATTAACCTAGAATTAATGAGTATTGGTATTTCCTTTTTCGATAAGTTTCTTACCGTAACCAGCTAATAAGTGATCTGGTTGTATGTCTAAAGCTTTGTTGAACATAGCTAAGGCATTGTCTTCATCTTCCTTAAATCCATATGCAACACCAAGATTATAGTATGCATCGGCATGTTGATCATCAATGGCTAAACAATTTTCAAATTGAATAATTGCCTCATCAATAAGCTCTAGCTGAGCTAAACATAATCCATATTGAAAATAAGCCTCTGCATCATTTTCATTCAATTCCACTGCCCGTTGTAGGTATGGTAACGCTAATCGGTTTTGTTCAAGCTGTATAAGGGTGATGCCGAGCATAAAGTAATTATCACCAGATTGAAGCCCTTTTCGCATAGCACTCTCAAACATATCTTTGGCTTTTTCAAAGTTTTCGTTCTCGAAGTACAAGTTACCTGCACTATAATAAGCGGCAGCTGCATTCTCGTCTACACTAATCGCTTTTTCATAAAATTGTAGTGCTTTCTCGGTTTCTCCAACAGCAGAGAGGACATTTCCAAAATTGATATACGAAACAGGATCGCTCGGATTTTCTTCAATGGCTTCCATAAAAACCTTTGCAGCTTCTTCCCAATTTCCGTCCTTCATAAATTCAATACCTTGTTGATTCTTATCCATTTTAGCATTCGCTCCATTCTAAATGACTAACTTTCAATCTATCTTGTGGTATGTAATTTGTAAGTATCTTTTTAAAAATTATAGCATATATGTTCCCTTAATTTTATGTACTCATACAAAAGCCTCGACTCTTAATGAAATCGAGGCTTTACATATCTTGATACAAAGCTTTATCCTACATAATCCAATCTTTGTCCATCTTTAAAAACTTCATCGATGGTTCCCCCTCCTAAGCATTCATCTCCATTATAGAAAACGACTGCCTGCCCAGGTGTTATAGCTCGAATTGGCTCGTGGAAAATAACTTTCACATTTCCATTGCCAACATCCTCGACCGTAACATTGTTGTCAGATTGACGGTATCTAAATTTTGCCGTACATTCAAACGTCTGAGGAATAGGTTGATTGGACACCCAGCTTACGTTTGTTGCAATCATAGAATCTGAATAGAGTTTTTCATTATGGAAAGATTGTCCTACGTATAGAACATTTCTTTCTAAATCTTTCCCAATTGCAAACCACGGCTCACCTGCTCCACCAATCCCTAGCCCATGTCTTTGTCCAATTGTATAGTACATCAGGCCTTCATGCTTCCCCATCACTTCTCCATCTAGGGTCTCCATGTTACCAGGCTGAGCTGGTAGGTAATTGCTTAAAAACTCTTTAAAGTTTCGTTCTCCTATAAAACAAATACCTGTACTATCTTTTTTAGTAGCTGTAGCTAGATTTGCTCTTTTAGCAATTTCACGGACTTCAGATTTTTCAATATTGCCAATAGGGAACATCACTTTTTCGAGTTGTTCCTGTGTAAGTTGATTTAAGAAATACGTTTGGTCCTTGTTCTCATCAAGACCGCGAAGCATTTTATACTCCCCGTCTCTGAATTCAACTCTAGCATAGTGTCCCGTTGCTAGGAAATCTGCGCCCAAATTTAAAGCATGTTCTAAAAATGCTTTGAATTTAATTTCTTTATTACACATCACATCAGGATTTGGCGTTCTCCCTGCTTTGTATTCTTCTAGGAAGTAAGTAAAGACCTTGTCCCAATATTGCTTTTCAAAATTTACTGCATAATATGGAATCCCAATTTGATTACATACTCGGATGACATCATTATAATCCTCAGTCGCGGTACAAACCCCATTTTCATCTGTGTCATCCCAGTTTTTCATAAAGATTCCAATAACATCATACCCTTGCTCCTTTAATAGCAAAGCAGCAACAGAGGAATCCACTCCTCCGGACATCCCTATGACCACGCGGGTATCTTTTTTTGACTTTTCCAATTTGTTCACCTCACTTACACAAAAAATATCTATTTCGTTAACCTTTTAACAATCTTTGCTGTTTCTTCAGCAGCTTTTTCAATTTGCTCTTGGGTGTTATGCAACCCGAAGCTAAAACGAATCGAATTCCTTAATCTTTCGGAATCCTTTCCAAACATTGCTACTAAAACATGCGAAGGATTTATAGATCCAGCTGTACATGCAGAACCACTCGATGCATTTATTTTAGCAAGGTCTAAGTTTACTAACATCGCTTCTACATCAGTTCCTGGAAAGCTCAAGTTTAATATATGGGAGAGCGAATGTTCAAGTAATCCGTTTTGAAGAAAATGTACATCTTCTTTTTTCAGAATATCAACAAATGTATGTTTGAATTTCGTATATTGCTGGTTTTTTTCTTCCATTGTAGACTGGGCAATTTTTACGGCCTCTGAGAATCCAGCAATCGATGCCACATTTTCCGTTCCCGCTCTTCTCTTTCTTTCCTGTTCGCCGCCAAACAACCTTGGTGAGAGCTTTACATCCTTTTTCGCATAAAGAAAACCGATTCCTTTTGGACCATTGATCTTATGTGCAGAAACGGACAATAAATCAATATGTAATGCCTTAACATTGATCGTTTCCATCCCATATGCTTGAACTGCATCAGTATGAAATACCGCTTGGTGATCCACCAATAATTGTCCAATTTCTCCTATCGGTTGGATCGTCCCTACTTCGTTATTCCCATACATGATCGTTACAAGAATCGTATCCTCACGTAACTCACTTTTAAGTTTATCTAGAGAAACTTGTCCATGTTCATCTACCGGTAAACAGGATACTTCAAACCCTTGTTTTTCTAACTCTTGACAGGTATGCAAAACTGCATGATGTTCGATACTTGATGTAATAATATGCTTTCCTTTATGCTTATACGCATCGGCAACACCTAGAATTGCGTAATTATCTGCTTCCGTTCCACCGCTAGTAAAAATGATCTCGTTCGGATGAGCGCCAATACTTTTGGCTAACACATCTCTAGCTTCGTCCACTAAATGTCTTGCTTCCCTTCCAAATGAATGAATACTCGACGGATTACCAAATTGGTTTTTCATTACTATCGTCATTTTATCAATCACCTGCGGATGCATGGGAGATGTTGCTGCGTGATCAACGTAGATCCGTTCCATAAGTTTGTCACCTACTTCTATTCATACTGTTCCTTAGTTTTATCATTAGACTTATTTCTAAACCTCGATTAACTATAAACAGTCTAGTTATCTTAAATATAGGCTGTTTTCGCATAGATTGCTGCTATTCGTAGGCCTCCAACACGGATTCTATGCTGCTTCGTGGCATCTTCCTTCCAAAATAAAGAAAACAGCGCCATAATCCGTTTAAAAGCAGTTCAAAGTACTTAAATAGCATCAGAGTTTACGAAAAGAGTCTAAATGTAAAACATGTATGCATCAGACTCCCCATCGTCTGAATGGCTTGCTAAGTCTTCAATCGTTGTATTATCTAGAACATTTTTAACCGCGTCTCTAATTCTAATCCAAAGCTCTCTCTTAGCTGGTTCTTCATCCTCTATTCCTTCAACAGGACTAATAGGACCTTCTAAAACTCGAATAATATCACCCGCCGTTATTTTTGAAGGAAGATCTCCCAGTATATATCCTCCGTAAGCACCTCTAACGCTTTTAACTAATCCAGCATTCCTCAAAGGGGCAATTAGCTGCTCCAAGTAGTGCTCAGAAAGATCATTTGTTTGAGCAATTGATTTTAAGGAGATTGGACCTTCCCCATGTTTTTTTGCTAATTCAATCATAATGGTTAATCCGTAACGCCCTTTAGTTGAAATTTTCATAAACTTGCACCTCGTTTCGATTCTTCTAAGATAACTTGTTTTGATTTACCTAGTTTTTTAAGCCATTCATCCGTGAAGTCCTGACATTGCGGTAATGCCGCACCTACGATAGGTCCAATTGTTAAACTAAACAAAATAGTTCCCCAAAAAACGGGTCCACCTAGCTGCCATCCTATAAACAGTACAATAACCTCCATACCTGCACGAACATTTCGAACCTTCCATCCGGTTTTGGACGTAACAGCGATCATCAAACTATCCCTAGGGCCCGCCCCAAGTTGAGCAGATAAGTAGAATCCCATTCCATACCCCATTAACAGGAGCCCAAAAACAAACATTACAAGCTTTCCAAATAAATGGTCAGGTGTTTGTAAAATGGGAATGAGTAAGTAAAAATCAATGAAAAGACCAACTAGAATCATATTCAAAAATGCCCCTAATTGAGGGAACTCTTTAGAAAGAATTGCTGCAATCGTTAAAATAACAAATCCACAGATAATCGACCAGCTTCCAATTGTAAGACCAACTTGGTAGTAAAAACCAACATGTAGGACATCCCATGGTGTTGCTCCAAGATCAGCTTTAATCAATAAAACAATTCCTAAAGCCATGATTAACAACCCGACGAAATAAACAAAATATCTTGGCCCAATCTGGCCTTTTTTCTTAATGGTCATGTTAGTCTTATTTCTCCTGTCAAATAGTGATTTCTAACCTAAGTAAATCATCTTGTAGGCATATATGAGCCAAACTGATTAGTCCTGAGATTAGGAATGCTGAAACCATATATAAATTCAACCTAAATTTTATCAAAATACCTATTAATTTGATAGACTTTTGACATTATAGCACATTTTATTAAACAGTTTACAAAATAAGGTTTCTCTTAAAGTCAGGATAGGTACTGCTCATAAGAGTGGCAAGCCATCCTGGAAGCAAAAGGAGTAAAAAATATGATATGGTATCTTCATGGAGTAAAAGTATTGGAGAGATGCTTATGAGTGAAAAGCCACTAGCTTTCCGAATGAGGCCAAGAACCATCAATGAGATTATTGGTCAAAAACACCTTGTGGGTGAAGGGAAAATCATTAATCGAATGGTAAAAGCAAGACAGCTGTCTTCAATGATTTTATATGGTCCACCTGGTGTTGGTAAAACATCCATTGCTAGTGCCATAGCTGGTAGTACTCGGTATGCCTTCCGAACATTAAACGCAGTTACGAATAATAAAAAGGACCTAGAAGTTGTTTTTGCTGAAGCCAAAATGTCTGGCAAAGTGATTTTACTTTTAGATGAGGTCCATCGATTGGATAAAGGAAAACAGGATTTACTTCTTCCTCATTTAGAAAATGGTTCTGTCGTGTTAATCGGTGCCACAACAAGTAATCCATATCACGCAATAAACCCTGCAATTAGAAGTCGGTGTCAAATATTTGAGCTAAATCCCCTTGAAACTGAGGAATTAAAGGAAGCCTTGATCCATGCTGTAAGAGATGAAGAGAGAGGTCTTGGGAAATATAATCTTGTCATTACGGATGAAGCACTAACTCATTTAGCAACCATGTCAGGAGGAGATGTTAGGAGCTCCCTAAACGCGTTGGAACTTGCTGCTATCTCCACTGAACCTAATAAGGAAGGCCAAATCTATATTGATTTGGCTACTGCTGAAGAGTGTATCCAAAAGAAAAGTTTTTCTCATGACAAAGATGGTGATGGCCATTATGACGTTTTATCTGGATTTCAAAAGTCGATTAGAGGAAGCGATGTGAATGCAGCCCTACATTATCTTGGTAGACTCATCGAAGCTGGTGACCTTCAAAGTATAAGTAGAAGGCTTTTGGTGATCGCCTATGAGGATATCGGACTTGCGAATCCTCAAGCTGGTGCTAGAACCTTAGCGGCAATTGAAACAGCTGAACGAATAGGATTTCCTGAAGCGAGAATTCCATTAGCGAATGCGGTTATTGAACTTTGTTTATCACCAAAGTCTAATTCTGCATACAAAGCATTAGATGCAGCGATTGCTGATATTAGAGCGGGGAACAGCGGAGAAGTTCCTGATCACTTAAAAGATGCTCATTACAAAGGAGCAAAGGAACTAGGAAGAGGAATTGAATACTTATATCCTCATGATTTTGAAAGTGGCTGGGTACAACAGCAATACTTACCGAATAAAATAAAAAACAAAGTGTATTATGAACCTAAGAAGACCGGTAAATTCGAACAAGCTTTAGCTGTAGTATATGAAAAATTATTAAAAGCCGTTAAAAAATGACCAAAGTGTGGACCACTTCGGTCATTTTTTTATTAAGCTGCAACATCCCTTTTCTTGAATATATAATGAGCAAGAAACTGGAATAATCCAAAGTATAAAACTAGCATGATTATTGAAAATGTTAAGGTCATCCCCTCAACTAAAGGAACCCCCTCAAAATACTGCATTAAGTCTGTATTTGCAAACAGGATGTACTTTGCCCAATCAAACCTCATAGAGAGGAGCATCGTTAATTGACCACCCATAAACATAAGGAAAATGGATAACCCAATAGCTAGTGAACTACTTCGGAAAGCAGCGGAAATCATAAATGCCATAGTGGCTAACATTAGCATGTTAATTGAATTAAGTCCATAATACTTAATTAGATAAATAATGTAATTCTGTTCTTCCACTACTCCGCTCGTATAGACTAGGTGTGGGACAGTTGTGCTTGGCGAGCCAAATAATAGATATCCAAGTAATGTAGAGTAGCTAAATAACATTCCTAACATTAAAATCCCAAATATTATAACAGTAGCATACTTGGATAAGAGAATTTTTTGTCTGTTAATAGGTCTAATTAATAAGAGTTTGACCGTTCCCCAGTTGAACTCGCTTGCAACGATTCCTCCAGCGATAATGATGGTAAATAAGCCAGCAAATTCAATGGTTTGGGCGTTATCCTTTACAAAGTCCCAAACTGAGTATGTTTGATTTGGAGAAAGGTTATTTTCTATACGATATTCATTAATAGCCAATTGCCTTTGTATATACGTTTCCTGTGCTTTAGGCAGATCCATTTCCAATTCTTTTTGTAAGGTAGTATTCTCTAGTTCAAGACCCTGTTTCCAATTTACATTATCTGGTACTGATCCCTTTACCTCTTGGTACTTAATAAACCCACCAGCTATTGTCGTAATCAGTATAAGTAAACCAATCATGACTAGGGTTCCTGGTCTTCTAAATATTTTCAGAAGTTCATTCCGTATTAAATTAAGCATTTACAGCCTCTCCCTTATTCTCTGTAATTTCGAGGAAACGGTCCTCGAGTGACTTCGTTACCTCCTTGATTCCATAGATAGGAATGTTTGTTTGAACTAGGTGATTAACGGCTCCTGGAATTTCTTCTCTAACTAATGGAGCTACAACCCCTTTATCGGTCTGTTGAATCATTCTTTCTGGATATATTTTCTGTAAGGTCTCTTTTGCCTTAGTAGGAGAATCGACCTCAAATTCAAAGACCTTTTCATTTCCATTCACAAAATCATGCACAAGCTGAACGTCAATTAACTTCCCACTTTGGATAATTCCAATTCGGTCACACATCATTTCCATTTCAGAAAGTAAATGACTTGATACGATAACCGCCATATTTTTCTCTCTAGTTAGCATCCTTAGATGATCCCTAATTTCTCGTATTCCTGCTGGGTCTAAGCCATTCGTTGGTTCGTCTAGAATAAGCACATCTGGATCATGAAGTAAACACTGTGCTAGACCAAGTCTTTGTCTCATACCAAGAGAATACGTTTTTACTTTATCGTTAATACGATCTGTTAAACCGACTAGATGAACCACTTCATCTATTTTTTCCTTGCTAACTCCTTTTGACATCCTTGAAAAATGAACAAGATTTTCATACCCACTTAAAAACTTATACATTTCAGGGTTCTCAACAATTGCCCCAATATGACTGATTGCTTTTTCAAAATCAGTCTTGATACTATTCCCACTAATTTTTATATCCCCACTCGTTATCCCTATTAATCCAACAATCATACGTATGGTTGTTGTTTTCCCGGCACCATTTGGTCCTAGAAATCCGAAGACTTCTCCGCTACGTACATCAAAGCTTATTTGATCAATAATGGTCTTTCCTTTAATCTTTTTCGTTACATTTTCAATTTGGACCACTGTCTCCATACTAGTTATCCTCCCTTTGTTGAAACGTTACTTTCATCCACTCCAAAATAGAAAGGCCGTCTGTTTCTCTCACTTCTTCCACGTTTCTTTGAGCTAAAATCCTTCCATTTTGGATAATCATGACTTCATCTAGTAACGATTCAATCTCATCTATTTCATGAGTAGCAATTACGACTGTTTGATTTTCGAAATCTATATAATTTAATAAACCACGTACAATCGATTCCCTCACCATCGGATCGAGTCCTGAAAATGGTTCATCCAATAAAAGCACAGGTGTTTTCCGAGCAAGTGCAATAACGAGCTTAAGTCTCCCTCTATTCCCCTTAGATAGCGTTCGTACTTTTTTATTAGGGGAGAGCTCCATAAACTTCAATAGCTCTTCGGCTTTATTGACATCAAAATCCGAGAATTGAGATGCTGAGAAATCGATGGTATTTTGAACGGTGAAAGATGCGTAAAACATATCTAGTTCCGTTAAATAAGCCACATCACTTGCGATTCTACGACTCACCTGTCTTCCATCTACAAAGACTTTACCAGTAGTTGGATGCACAAGACCTGCTATTAGCTTTAAGGTTGTTGATTTCCCACTACCATTTGGGCCAAGTAGACCATAAATCTTTCCCTTTTCTAACCGAATACTTATATCCTTAATCGTGTATTCACTTCCATACTTTTTTGATACGTTCTCAATAGTTATCATTTTTCACCCTTCTTATCGGTCAAAAATTTATTAACACCTTTCAAAATTTCCTCTTCAGAAAATCCTAGGTCTTTCATATTTTGGATAAATGTTTCAATGATTTCTCTCTGTAAATCTACCTTTAATCCTTGGAGTACTTCAGTATTTTCAGAAACAAACGTACCCTGTCCCCGTCTTGTTTCCACAATTTCCATCCTCTCTAATTCACTATAAGTTCTCTGTATCGTGTTTGGATTTACACCAGATTGAATAGCCATTTCCCTTACAGACGGAAGCTTATCTCCAGGTGATAGTTCATTTCTCACAATCTGCTTCGTTATTTTTTCAACAATTTGCATATAAATTGGTTTTGATGCTTGAAATTCCTCTCCCATTAATCACACCTCAACTTTCCGTTCAAATATCCATACTGCTAAAAGAAAAATAACAATGGAAAGAAGAACGTGTAGGAATAAAGGGATTAAGGAAAGATTGGAAATCTCTAAAAAAGCACTTTCTGAAACATTGAATTTCCAATCAACAAATCTGATTTCTTTAAGTTCTTGATAAAATGCTGAATTCTTTATGAAGTTCCCGATGGTCCCGATGATCAACCATAGTGCAAAGATAACCATCCATCTGACTCGCTTTAATAGAGGTACATTCCTTAAAGCTTGATATAATGACCAATAGAAAAAGATCCATATGCCTAGATAAATGGACCCCAACGTAATTCCACCCATCATTAGAAAAAGGGTTTGAAGAATGTGGCCCTCAAAAGGTTGAAAGACCTCTAAGTGTGTTGCATTCGAAATGGCAAAATTAGAAATAATGCTCACCGTCAAAATGGACGGGATGAAATAAGTTAAGCTAGCAAATAATTTCGATAAAAAAAGTTTGTGGCCACTATTCGGATTATGAAGCCACAGCTGTGTATGACCTTCTGTAATCAAAGAAGAGATCAAATAAGCCGGAATATAAAATATGTGTAAGGTGAGTATCACAACTGCAGTAATAGCAAATATAAATGGGACTTTTAAGTAACTACCTAATCCTGCACCAATCACAAATGACAATAATGCTAATACAGAAGTTGTGATTACCCACGATTGGGTTATGATCAAGTCTTTCTTATATAAGCCTAAAAAGGGATTCAACGGTTTTTCCTCCAAATCATATTTTGTATTAGTGTTCTAGTTAGATAGTACACTAATACACCACCATTATCAATCCTTATTTTTCCCCTTTTATGTAAAGCATACCTTGTAGAATGTTTTGTACTATAACGGTGACGATAAAGATAAAGTGATTTTCATTTAGAAATATCATTCTAGAGGAGGAAAAATAGAATGGGTATTCGAAAGGATGCGTGGACCGAGGAAGAAGATCAACAGTTAAAAGAGACAGTCCTAGAATATGTACAAAATGGCGATACGAAGAAAAGTGCATTTAAGAAAGCTAGTGAAATGCTCGGCCGAACAGTTTCCGCTTGTTCTTATAGATGGAATAAAGAGTTAAAATCAAAATTAGATGATCCAACGGAGAATTCGCTAAATGAAATCATAGATAATCAAACCTCAACTAAAGATGAAATAAGTTTGAGTTCTATCATCGAATATTTAAGCCAATATAAAGAAAATCCGATCCACGAACTTGTAGCCGAAAACGATGCATTATTAAAACAAAAAAATCAATTAACATCAGATCAAGAACAACTAGAGAAAAGATTTAAAAAGAAAAGTGATGAATATGAAAAATTATTAAGTAAATATGAATCAGTGGCGAAAATGTTTGAGGAAATTAAAGAGGACTTTGGAAATAGAGCTTTACATTAAAAAGGTCAAACACCTTGTGTTTGACCTTTCAGACTGTAGACAAACTCGAAAATTTCGAGGTTGCCTACAGTCCTTTTTTTATTAAAATAAAGTTATACTCTTGGTAACCGTTAATTTACGCTACGGGCGAACGCTTTCCGCGGGCGGGGCCGA
>NZ_JBIACK010000015.1:0-116786 GCF_042865285.1 Cytobacillus spartinae
TAAATAGTCTGGTGATGATGGCGAGAAGGTCACACCCGTTCCCATACCGAACACGGAAGTTAAGCTTCTCAGCGCCAATGGTAGTTAGGGGCTGTCCCCTTGTGAGAGTAGGACGTCGCCAGGCTTATATATATGGAGGATTAGCTCAGCTGGGAGAGCACCTGCCTTACAAGCAGGGGGTCGGCGGTTCGATCCCGTCATCCTCCACCATATATGTACAAGTAATTAAATATGCCGGTGTAGCTCAGTTGGTAGAGCAACTGACTTGTAATCAGTAGGTCGTGGGTTCGACTCCTATCGCCGGCACCATTTATGAGCCATTAGCTCAGTCGGTAGAGCATCTGACTTTTAATCAGAGGGTCGAAGGTTCGAGTCCTTCATGGCTCACCATTTAAATAAGATAATATGCGGGTGTGGCGGAATTGGCAGACGCACTAGACTTAGGATCTAGCGCCGCAAGGCGTGGGGGTTCGACTCCCTTCACCCGCACCATCTTAAAATAATATAAATATGCGGAAGTAGTTCAGTGGTAGAATACAACCTTGCCAAGGTTGGGGTCGCGGGTTCGAATCCCGTCTTCCGCTCCAAATTTTATTAATGTGCCGGGGTGGCGGAACTGGCAGACGCACAGGACTTAAAATCCTGCGGTAGGTGACTACCGTACCGGTTCGATTCCGGTCCTCGGCACCATTTTAATAATTATTATATATGCGCCCGTAGCTCAATTGGATAGAGCGTCTGACTACGGATCAGAAGGTTATGGGTTCGACTCCTTTCGGGCGCGCCATATATATACGGGGAGTAGCTCAGCTTGGTAGAGCACTTGGTTTGGGACCAAGGGGTCGCAGGTTCGAATCCTGTCTTCCCGACCAGTAGAAACATATATTATGGGGCCTTAGCTCAGCTGGGAGAGCGCCTGCCTTGCACGCAGGAGGTCAGCGGTTCGATCCCGCTAGGCTCCACCATATATTTTATAGATTCACTAATTTGGCGGTGTAGCTCAGCTGGCTAGAGCGTACGGTTCATACCCGTGAGGTCGTGGGTTCGACTCCCTCCGCCGCTACCAAATTAAATCTATGGACAGACAAATCCTAAGTTTAGGAATAATAATATGGACCTTTAGCTCAGCTGGTTAGAGCAGACGGCTCATAACCGTCCGGTCGTAGGTTCGAGTCCTACAAGGTCCACCATATATATTAACGGAGGTATACCCAAGTCCGGCTGAAGGGATCGGTCTTGAAAACCGACAGGCGGGTCAAACCGCGCGGGGGTTCGAATCCCTCTACCTCCTCCATTTTCTTATACAAATCTATATTATCGCGGGGTGGAGCAGTCTGGTAGCTCGTCGGGCTCATAACCCGAAGGTCGCAGGTTCAAATCCTGTCCCCGCAACCAATTAATTAAAAATGATGGTCCCGTGGTGTAGCGGTTAACATGCCTGCCTGTCACGCAGGAGATCGCGGGTTCGATTCCCGTCGGGACCGCCATTAATTTATAATAATTATGGCTCAGTAGCTCAGTTGGTAGAGCAAAGGACTGAAAATCCTTGTGTCGGCGGTTCGATTCCGTCCTGAGCCACCATTAATGTAATGGCGATTGTGGCGAAGTGGTTAACGCATCGGATTGTGGTTCCGACATTCGTGGGTTCGATTCCCATCAGTCGCCC
The DNA here is from genome assembly GCF_042865285.1 of Cytobacillus spartinae. Taxonomy (NCBI): domain Bacteria; kingdom Bacillati; phylum Bacillota; class Bacilli; order Caryophanales; family Bacillaceae; genus Cytobacillus; species Cytobacillus spartinae. The sequence goes on from NZ_JBIACK010000015.1 coordinate 1,667, forward strand.
CATATAATGCGGGTGTAGTTTAATGGTAAAACCTCAGCCTTCCAAGCTGATGTCGTGGGTTCGATTCCCATCACCCGCTCCATATTAATATATGGGCCTATAGCTCAGCTGGTTAGAGCGCACGCCTGATAAGCGTGAGGTCGATGGTTCGAGTCCATTTAGGCCCATCATTATGCTCTAATTCAGTAAGAATTAAAGTATTATTGTTCCGCAGTAGCTCAGTGGTAGAGCACTCGGCTGTTAACCGAGCGGTCGTAGGTTCGAATCCTACCTGCGGAGCCATATGGGGAAGTACTCAAGAGGCTGAAGAGGCGCCCCTGCTAAGGGTGTAGGTCGGGTAACCGGCGCGAGGGTTCAAATCCCTCCTTCTCCGCCATATTAAGGCCCCTTGGTCAAGCGGTTAAGACACCGCCCTTTCACGGCGGTAACACGGGTTCGAATCCCGTAGGGGTCATACAAAAAAAGCTGTTGACAATTGTCAGCAGCTTTTTTTGTATGTATACTGTATATACACTTTTAAAAACCACCATTGGCATCCTATCTATTACCTTTCTAGACCATTCTTTCTAAATGATCCACATTTAATCTTCTACCATTCTAAACTGTATCCCAAGCGATCTTAACTCAATAAACATAAACTAAAATGTTTTCAATTGAATAATAAATGAGTACTCATTCATATCCTATATCTTTCTATCCTACAATAGGCACCCTTTCCTAATTCAACCTTACTATTCTAACTATTATCTAAATATTTTAATGATTCAAAACTATTTTTCATTACAAAAATACAAAAATTTTAATCATAATTTCCCACTTTGTGAACTAAAATTTATTATTCTCTATAAAATATTTTTGGGTAGTTGTCGACTAATTTTGGAGAGAAAGTTGTCGAATAGACTAGAAGCATCTTACTATTTCTCATTATTTATCATATTCTCAAATAATCTGTCTAAAAATTAAAAAAACTTTTACAAGGAGATTTTTTTATGGGCTAGAATATAAGATTAAAGCTGCCTATATTTGGGCTTTAGAGTAAGGTAAAGAATTTAAAGGACGTGAAGTATGGATGGCGGTAGATGCTATGGCTCCGACCGATTATCAGTTACACCTTTTTCATGAGGGTAACTTATTTCAAAGTTATGACCTTTTTGGAGCACACATCATTACATTAGATGGTGTAATAGGTACCCGTTTTTGCGTTTGGGCACCTAATGCAGTAAGTGTTACTCTGATTGGGGATTTTAATGATTGGAATGGTGAGGGATACTCCTTTAAAAAAGTTAACAAAGAAGGCGTATGGACTCTGATCGTTAATGGAGATATGCAGGGATCGATTTATAAATATGAAATAGATACATTAAATGGTGAAAAGCTTGTAAAAGCTGATCCGTTTGCTTTCTATTCGGAGGTTAGGCCGAATACAGCATCAGTCGTCTACTCACTTGAAGGATACGAATGGAATGATCATCGCTGGTTTGAAAAAAAGGAAAAAAAGAGAGTTTATACTGAAGCGGTCATTATTTATGAAATGCATTTTGGTTCATGGAAAAGAAAAGCTGATGGCACCTATTATACATACAGAGAGATGGCACATGAATTAATCCCATATATTTTAGACCATGGCTTCACACATGTTGAATTATTGCCTCTCGTTGAGCACCCGCTCGATGATTCATGGGGTTATCAAGGAACAGGGTATTATTCAGCTACAAGTAGATACGGAACTCCACATGATCTCATGTATTTTATTGATCAATGTCATCTGAATAATATAGGAGTTATTTTAGATTGGGTACCGGGGCATTTTTGTAAGGACGCCCATGGGTTGTATAAATTTGATGGGACTTTCCTTTATGAGTATGAAACGATATATGATCGTGAAAATGAGGTTTGGGGCACAGCAAATTTTGACTTAGGAAAGACAGAGGTGCAAAGCTTTTTAATTTCAAACGCACGATTTTGGTTAGAGTACTATCATATCGATGGTTTTAGAATAGATGCAGTTTCAAACATCATCTATTGGCCAAATTCTAATGAAAAAAGGATAAATAAGTTAGGAATCGATTTTTTGAAAAAATTGAATAAAACATTATATGAATATGACCCCCACGTTTTAATGATTGCAGAGGATTCTACTGACTATCCACAAGTAACTAGTCCCACAAACTATGGGGGTGTCGGATTTAACTATAAGTGGAATATGGGTTGGATGAATGACATCTTAAAGTATATGGAAAAACAACCTAACGAAAGAAAATTCTTTCATGATAAAGTTACCTTTTCTCTTTTATATACTTTTACCGAAAATTTTGTTCTCCCTTTTTCGCATGATGAGGTCGTACATGGGAAGAAATCTTTACTTAATAAAATGCCGGGCGGTTATTGGCAGAAATTTGCCCAACTTCGTTTATTACTAGGTTATATGATGGCTCATCCAGGCAAAAAGCTTTTATTTATGGGATTTGAAAACGGCCAGTTTTCTGAATGGAAGGATAAAGAACAACTAGATTGGAATTTGCTTGAATTTGATATGCACCAGAAAATGAACGATTACGTTAAAGAACTTGTTAAAGTTTACAAGCGTTCAAAACCACTCTATGAGCTAGACCATCGACAAGATGGTTTTGAATGGATAGACGTTAACAACCATAATCAATCAATTTTTTCTTTTGTTCGAAAGGGAATAACGGAAAGTGACTTACTAATTGTAATCTGTAATTTCACTGAGAAGTCGTATGAGAACTATTTAGTGGGTGTCCCTTTGCAAGGGTCTTATAGAGAGATTATGAATAGCGACAAAGAACAATTTGGTGGATCAGATGTCATAAATAAAAAGGTGATTCAGTCAAAGAAACAACCTTATCACGGAAAGCCATTCTCAATTGAGCTGTCCATCCCACCATTTGGTTTCTTGGTTCTGCGTCCCATAAAACATCGAAAGGGGAGAAAGGGTAATGGGAAAGAAGAAATGTGTAGCGATGTTGTTAGCAGGAGGAAAGGGGAGTAGACTTAGCTCCTTAACTAAATATATAGCTAAGCCAGCTGTGCCTTTTGGTGGTAAGTATCGAATAATTGATTTTACGTTAAGCAATTGTACGAATTCTGGGATTGATACGGTAGGAGTATTAACACAATATCAACCTTTGGTATTGAATTCATATATAGGTATCGGTAGCGCTTGGGATTTAGATCGAAAAAATGGTGGAGTAACCGTTTTACCTCCGTATAGTGAATCTTCTGAAGTAAAGTGGTATACAGGGACAGCAAGTGCTATCTATCAAAACTTAAATTTTCTAACGCAATATAACCCAGAATATGTTCTAATCCTCTCTGGAGACCATATTTACAAGATGGATTATGAACTTATGCTCTCAGAACATATAAAAAAGGGTGCAGATGTATCGATTTCTGTCATCGAAGTCCCTTGGGCAGAAGCAAGTCGGTTTGGAATCATGAACACGAATGAGGAAATGAGGGTAGTTGAATTTGATGAAAAGCCTCAATTTCCTAAAAATAATTTAGCTTCAATGGGAATCTATATTTTTAATTGGTCTATATTGAAGGAATATTTAGAGATGGATGACCGCAACCCAGATTCAAGTCATGATTTTGGAAAAGATGTAATCCCTCTTCTTTTAGAAGAAAAGAAAAAGCTTTTTGCATATCCCTTTAAAGGGTATTGGAAAGACGTAGGTACAGTGAAAAGTTTGTGGGAAGCTAATATGGACCTATTAGATGAAGATTGTGAACTTAACCTATTTGATTATGATTGGAGAATATATTCGGTCAATCCTAATCATCCTCCACAATTTATATCACCAGAAGCTCAAGTGTTGGAATCACTTATTAATGAGGGATGTACCGTAGAGGGGGAAGTAGAAAAATCTGTTCTTTTTCAAGGGGTAACAGTAAAGAGTGGGGCTACTGTTAAGCATTCAGTTATTATGCCTGATGCAGTTATTGGGAAGAATGTATACATTGAAAAAGCAATTGTTCCTCCTAATATGAACATCCCTGATGGTACGGTCATTAGAGGGGAAGATAATTCTGAGGATGATATTGTTTTAGTTACAGAGGAAATGCTAAAAAAAATCTATTCTTAAATAAACTATTAAATAGGGGATCCTTATAAATCGTATTAAAACTGTATTTCTATAGAGAAAGAATTTTTGGGGAGGGCACTTAATTGATAAAGAAGCTACTTGGGGTAATTGATGCCACAACTTATTGTGAAGAGTTAGAAGAATTAACGGTGAATCGGTCTTTAGCTGCTGTACCGTTCGGTGGAAGGTACCGATTAATTGATTTTATTCTTTCGAATATGGTTAACTCTGGGATTGAAAGTGTTGCTATTTTTCCAAAGTTTCAATATCGTTCATTAATGGATCATCTAGGGTCAGGGAAGAACTGGGATTTGAATAGGAAGCGTGATGGTTTATTCTTTTTCCCTTCTCCAATGTTAGATGGCGAAAGTAACGGAATTGGTTCGTTTAATCATTTTGCAGCTAATATAGATTACTTTAATAGAAGCAAACAACAATATGCTTTAATATCAAATTGTTTTACAGTGTTTAACATGGACTTTAAACCAGTGTTGGAGTGGCATATCAATTCACAGTGTGATATTACCGAAATTCGTAAGAACGGAAAATCTCTTCATATGTATCTAGTGAAAACATCCTTGCTAAAAGAACTAATTGAAACTAGAGAAACAACTGGCTATACATGTATGAGAGATGTTGTGACCGATATTCATCATACTCATAAGTTATGTATTTATGAATATAATGGTTTTGCTGAAATCATTGATTCTGTTCAATCGTATTTTAAAGTAAGTATGGGTTTACTTGAACCAGAAACATGGAAAAAGTTATATGTTCAGTCTCATCCTATATATACAAAAGTAAAGGATGAACCCCCAACTAGGTATTTGAAAGGTGCTCAGGTCCAAAATTCGATGATTGCAAACGGATGTCTCATAGAAGGTACAGTTGAAAATAGCATTATTTCAAGAGCAGTGAAGATTGGAAAAGGGTCTATCATAAAAAACAGCATCATTATGCAAAAGTGCCAAATCGGTGAGAATTGTGTATTAGATTCAGTTATTTTAGACAAAGATGTTAAGGTGGAATCAGGAACGATTATGAGTGGTTCCAAAGATTATCCTTATGTTATACGCAAAGGGACTGTACAAGGGGCGTTGATGAAGTCGTGAAAGTATTATTTGCTGTTTCCGAATGTGTTCCATTTGTAAAATCAGGTGGATTGGCTGATGTAGCAGGTTCATTGCCTAAAGATTTAAAAAGGTTAGGTACGGATGTTAGAGTCATCCTTCCTAAATATAGCTCGATAGCAAATGAATTTAAGCAAGGCATGAATAAAAAACTCGATTTTACTGTGAATGTCGGTTGGAGAAACCAATACTGTGGAATCGAAGAGCTTACGTACGAAGGAATCACATTCTACTTTGTGGACAATGAATATTACTTTAAAAGAGAACAGCTTTATGGATATTATGACGACGGCGAAAGGTTTGCCTTTTTTAATCGGGCCGTTCTTGAGAGTCTTCGCCAGATTGATTTTTATCCGGATGTGATTCACTGTCATGATTGGCATACGGGTATGATTCCTTTCTTACTCCGAATTGAATATCAAAACCGAAAAGGATATGAAAGAATTAAAACGGTTTTTACTATTCACAACTTGATGTTCCAAGGAATTATGTCTAAAGAGGCTTTAGGTGACTTATTCGGTTTAAGTGACCAATACTTTAACGTAGATCAGCTTGAGTTTTTTGGGAATCTTAATTTTATGAAAGCTGCTATTGTTGCCGCTGATAAAATTACGACTGTAAGCCCGACTTATAAAAATGAGATACAAACAGAATATTACGGTGAGAAACTAGACGGCCTTTTGAAAAAGAGATCGGATGATTTAGAAGGAATATTAAATGGCATTGATGATGAATTTTATAATCCCGAGAACGATTTGTTTTTGTCAAAGACCTATAATGCTCAGCAGTTAAAAAATAAGCTGGAAAATAAACTAGCTATTCAGAGGCAGTTTGGATTGGCAGAAGATGAAAATATAACTTTAATGGTGATGGTCACTCGATTTACAGAACAAAAGGGGCTAGACCTAGTTAGACATGTATTTCACGAAATCATTTCAGAGTCAGTTCAATTTATTGTTTTAGGGACTGGAGATGAGCAATATGAGCAGTTTTTCCGAGAAATGGAGTTCCATTACCCAAAACAATTTAAAGCTTATATTGGCTTTGATGAGGGGCTTGCTCATAAGATATATGCAGCAGGTGATTTATTTTTAATGCCTTCTAAATTTGAACCTTGTGGGTTAGGTCAGTTGATTGCCATGCGTTATGGAGCAATTCCAATCGTGAGAGAAACAGGTGGCTTAAATGACACCGTTCAGTCATATAATGAGGAATTAGGTGAGGGAAATGGGTTCACCTTTAGTCATTTTAATGCTCATGACATGCTTTATACGATTCGAAGAGCCATTAACATTTACGAGGATAAGCAAATATGGAATGACCTTGTCAAAAATGCCATGGGGATAGATTATAGTTGGGCACAGTCTGCATTTAAGTATAATCGCCTATATGCAGAACTTATATCCAGGAGTGAAAGTCATGTTTTCTAATAAGATGGAATTCAAAGAAACCTTTTTAAGAAGGCTAGAAATGACATGTGGAAAAAGCTTTGCTGAAAGTACGAAAAGGGATCAATATGATACATTAGGAAATATGATTCGTGAATATGTAAGCTTAAACTGGATAGAGACAAAAGAGAAAAACCGTGTAGCAAAAAACAAACAGGTATATTATTTATCAATTGAATTTTTATTAGGGAGACTTTTACGACATAATCTAATCAATTTGAAGATTGATCAAGTTGTGTCAGAAGGGTTAGCTGAGCTTGGAATTCACTTAGATGAGATTGAGGATGTAGAGGTGGATGCTGCACTTGGTAATGGAGGACTAGGTCGATTAGCTGCATGCTTTCTAGATTCCTTGGCATCACTTAATTTACCAGGCCATGGTTGTGGAATTAGATATAAACATGGTCTATTTGAACAAAAAATCGTCGATGGGTACCAAGTAGAGCTCCCAGAGCAGTGGCTACGTCATGGGCATGTATGGGAGGTCAGAAAGGCTGATCTATCGATTGAGGTTCCATTCTGGGGAAAAGTAGAAGTCTCAGAAGAGAATGGACGTATGATCTTCCGACATGTGAATGCTGAAATGATTACTGCGGTTCCATATGACATGCCGGTTGTAGGGTATGAAACTGAAACGGTAAATACACTAAGGTTATGGAACGCTGAGCCCTCTCCTTATCCCATTAATCGGGATATCATGCAATACAAAAGAGAGACAGAATCTGTTTCAGAGTTTTTATATCCAGATGATACACATGATGAAGGGAAGATTCTTCGTTTAAAACAGCAGTATTTCTTAGTATCTGCAAGTATTCGATCGATTGTACGCTCTTACCGTAAGCAATATGGTAGTTTAGTAGATTTTCATCAACATATAAGCATTCATATCAACGATACTCATCCAGTCCTCGCTATTCCTGAATTAATGAGAATTCTAATTGACGAAGAACAGCTAAGCTGGGATGAGGCGTGGCACATTACACTTAATACAATATCCTACACAAATCATACTACTTTAGCGGAAGCTTTAGAAAAATGGCCAATTCGAATTTTTCAGCCACTATTACCAAGAATCTACATGATTGTAAATGAAATTAATGAGCGCTTTTGTAAAAATCTTTGGGACCTATATCCTGGAGATTGGAACCGGATTGAGGAAATGGCTATTATCGCTCATGACCAAATTAAGATGGCACACCTTGCACTTGTTGGTAGCCATAGTGTAAATGGGGTAGCTGAGCTCCATACGGAAATTTTAAAAAAGAGAGAAATGAAAAACTTTTATGAGGTTTATCCGGAGAAGTTTAATAATAAAACAAATGGAATTACACATAGAAGGTGGTTGATTAAGTCAAATCCTAAGCTAACAGACCTTATCTGTGATGCAATAGGAAATGATTGGATTCATAAGCCAGAACTACTTGAAAAGCTAGAAGCCTTCAAAGAAGACTCCGTTTTTCTTAATCAGATGTTTTTAATAAAAAAATTAAACAAAGAATTGCTCGCTAAAAGAATTCAAGACCAAACAGGGATTGTCGTAGATACTTCTTCTATCTTCGATATCCAGGTAAAAAGGCTTCATGCTTATAAGCGCCAGCTTTTAAACATCCTACACATTATGCACTTATATAATCGTTTAAAAGAGGATTCCTCATTTAATATGTACCCAAGGACATTTATTTTTGGGGCAAAAGCATCTCCTGGCTATTATTATGCGAAAAAAATCATCAAATTAATTAACACCGTTGCAGAAAAAGTGAATAACGACGCATCTATAAATGGAAAATTGAAGGTAGTCTTTTTAGAAAATTATCGGGTATCGTTGGCAGAAGATATTTTTCCAGCAGCAGATGTTAGTGAGCAAATTTCAACTGCGAGCAAAGAGGCTTCAGGAACAGGGAATATGAAGTTTATGATGAATGGGGCACTAACCGTCGGCACTCTAGATGGAGCGAATATTGAAATAAAAGACAGAGTTGGCGATGAAAATATATTTATCTTTGGATTAAAGGCAGAAGAAGTCTTGAATTATTATCAACATGGGGGTTACCGCTCCATGGAGTATTATCATCACGATAAAAGAATTCGAAAAGTTGTTGATCAATTGACGAATGGATTCTTTGAAGGGGTTGAAGATGAATTCGAGGCTATTTATGATTCATTATTAATGCAAAATGATCACTATTTTGTCTTAAGAGATTTTGCCTCTTACATCCAAATTCAAAGAGATGTTGATACAGCGTATAAAAATCAACAAAAGTGGCTTCAAATGAGCCTTATGAATATTGCGAAGTCAGGATATTTTTCGAGCGATAGAACCATTGAACAATATGCCAAGGAAATTTGGAGCATTAAACCTGTAGGGCAATTTACTACTTCGTAACTAAAAAGGTAAAACTGTCTCGAAATATGTATATTTTAACTTTAAGTTTATCTACAAAAAGAGGGTGGACAATTTTCATTGTCCACCCTTGATTTTTACTAGGTAAGAAAGTATAAGTTTTCAAGTTAGATTGGTGTCTAGCTCGACTAGTAAACTTCACCCGCTTCTGCTTTTCTTATAAGAAATATCCCAAGAATAACCCCACTGAAAGTAAGAAACCAAAAATGGTATTGGTTTGTGCTGTTGCTTTCATAGCAGGCATCATTTGCATAGGTATTGTTTTACCAATAAATCCTTTTGTTGCTCTAATAGCTTTTGGAGCACTAAGAGCAACGATGGCAAGCCATGCTGAAGTATAAGCCATGCCAATTAATGCGAAAACCCAAAAGTAAGATACGATAAACATCCCTGCTAATAAATAGATCGCTTTTTGTCTACCTAACAGAATCGCAAGTGTTTTTCGTCCGTTTTCTTTGTCACCATCAAGGTCACGTATATTATTTGCTAACAAGATTGCCCCAACGGTTATTACAATTGGGATTGAAACTAAAATACTTGTTAAAGTAATCGTGCTTGTTTGAATGTAAAAAGAAATTAAAATAATGAGCATCCCCATAAAGAAACCTGCAACAATCTCTCCAAAAGGTGTATACGCAATCGGAACAGGACCACCTGTGTAAAAATAACCAGCAGCCATACAGATTAGACCTATTACAGCGAGCCACCAGCTGCTATTCATACAAATATATACACCTAAAAGCAATGAAACTCCATAGAGGCCAAAAGCAATTTTCATAACGGTTTGTGGCTTCACTCCATCACGAACGATCGCACCACCAATTCCTACTGAGTTTTCATTATCTAGTCCTCTTTTAAAGTCATAGTATTCATTAAACATGTTTGTAGCTGCCTGGATAAGCAAGCTAGCAATAAGCATGGCAAAAAACAGCCCAAAATGAATATCAGTTTGGTGAATAGCTAAAGCTGTTCCAAGTAAGACAGGAACGAAAGCTGCTGTTAAAGTGTGAGGACGTGTAAGTTGCCACCATACTCGCCAGCTTTTATTTATAGCAGGTGAAGAACTTGTCTGCATTTGTGGTTGCATGGGACTCTCCCCTTTTAGTTAGTGTTTATGTTTTATCTCTATAGCAAACTTTATTATTTTACAAAATGTAATCGATAAAGTCAAAGCGCATAAAAAGATATTTGTGCTACAAACTTAAGTTTAGGGAATCGAAGGATTAGTGTCAATGACTTTTTACCTGTAAATGAGGGGTTAATTACAAGTTGGAGAATATAGTGGAAATGGTGTAGATATCGCTAGTTAGTTTGAAGACGCCTTTCTATTTTGTTTAGTAAATCCATTTTTTACGGTTCAGGTTTTGGTCATTGGGGAACAATAATTCCACCTGAATTTGATGAAAAATATATTAATAAGGAAAATACTAGGGATAAGGTAATCACTATTATTGACACACTCATAGATGAGGTGTATCTTAAAATAAGTTTAAAACGTTAAATAACAGTCTCTAGGGCTGTTATTGGAGGGATTTTTTTGGTTACCATACAAGATACGGAGCTAAAAGAAGGGATCCTAGAAGCGATTGGAAAAGCTAAAAAGCTTTCGATGCCCATATTAGTAAGTGAAGTTCAAAAAATCGACAATATAGACCCTCTATCCTTTTTTGCCGCAGGCGGGGAGCGCTATTTTGGGGAACGCTTTTTTTGGAAGGACCCTTCTGATGAAATCATTTTAGTTGGATTAGGGATAAGTAAACAAATTCAATCGGATCAGGCTTCTGACCGCTTTTTTCATGTAGAAAAAGAGTGGAAGCGTTTTATTAGTAACGGAATTATTATAAACGATTTTAAGAAACAAGCGACTGGTCCCACTATGTTTGGCGGGTTTTCCTTCGATCCTTTAAAGAAGAAAACCTCTTTATGGTCGAAGTTTTCTCAGTCCTTATTTCATATCCCAAAATATTTGTTAACAAAAATAAATGGAGACGTATTCCTTACTACCAATGTGGTTTGTACCCAGCATGATGATCCATCTATTTTTGATGTTTTAGGTATTGAAAGGCAGCAAATATTTTCATGCGTGAAACCACCGAGCTTTTCTATAAATTCTCATTTAATCGATGAGTTAGAAATTAGCCCAAATAGTTGGAAGGAAACGGTACAAAAGCTAATAAATGATCTGAAGGTAGGATCATTGAAGAAGGCTGTGTTAGCAAGAGAGCTACGACTAATTTTTGATGAAAATATTTCAATTGAATTAGTTGTGAATAATCTTCTAAAAGAACAAAGAGAAAGTTTTATTTTTGCATTGGAATCAAATGGTGATTGTTTTGTTGGGGCATCTCCTGAACGTTTAGTAAAGAAACAAAAAAACAGCTTATTCTCTACTTGTTTGGCTGGTTCGATTTCAAGAGGACAAACAGTAGAAGAAGATACACTCTTAGGAAATGTTCTTCTGTCAGATGAGAAGAACCTAATGGAGCATCAATATGTAGTTGAGATGATTAAAGATGCTATGGAACAGGTTTCAATTGATGTAGATATTCCAGACCATCCGCAACTTCTAAAAACTCGACATATTCAACATTTGTACACGCCTGTAAGAGGGACTTCTAGCAAAGATAGTTCTCTGTTACAATTGATTAACTTACTTCACCCAACACCAGCACTCGGGGGATTACCTAAGCAAGAGGCTATAGAGAAAATTAGAGAAGTGGAAGAATTAGATCGTGGATTCTATGCTTCCCCTATTGGATGGATGGATTTCGAGGGGAACGGTGAATTTGCGGTTGCGATTCGTTCGGGACTTATACAAGGAAACGAAGCTTCCCTTTTTGCTGGGTGTGGTATTGTAGAAGATTCTGATGTAGAGAGTGAATATTTTGAAACACAAATAAAGTTTCGTCCTATGCTTTCTGCGCTTGGAGGTAGAACTAAATGAATCACCAGAAAGCTTTAACCACTTATATAGCTGCTTTTGTTGCTGAATTAGTGCAATCGGGTGTACAAGACGTTGTAGTAAGCCCTGGGTCACGTTCGACTCCGATGGCAATGGTAATGGCACAGCATCCAGACCTTCGTCTTCATATTCATGTAGACGAAAGGTCGGCTGCTTTTTTTGCGTTAGGAATGTCTAAAGCATCAGGAAAACCAACAGCCATCCTTTGTACGTCAGGAACAGCTGCAGCAAATTATTTTCCAGCCATTGTAGAAGCGTATTACTCGAGAGTTCCATTAATCGTGCTAACAGCAGACCGTCCACACGAGTTAAGAGATGTAGGAGCTCCTCAAGCCATTGATCAAATCCATCTCTATGGGAAGCATGTGAAATGGTTTGTTGAAATGGCACCTCCGGAAGAAACGAATGAAATGGTTCGGTATGCACGTACTGTCTGTGCAAGAGCAGCATCAACTTCTCTTTCCTCACCAGCAGGGCCTGTCCATTTGAATTTTCCTTTCAGAGAGCCACTAATACCTGATCTGGAAAATGAGGATTTATTCAATTTTCATGAAAGGTTAGACGGTTATGTTCAAATAGAACAAGGTCACCTAAGTTTAAATCAAACGGTTATTGAGCAAATGAGTGGCCAATTGAGTTCTATTAACAATGGAATTATTATTTGTGGACAAATAGACAATGATGAATTTTCGGAAGCTGTAACGGAGTTGTCAACTAGACTAAAGTTTCCGATATTAGCGGACCCGCTTTCACAGTTAAGAAGTGGCAATCATGATGGATCAAATATTATTGATACATACGATACATTTTTACGAAATGAAGACGCTAAAAGGATAATGAAACCTGATATCATCATTCGATTCGGTGCTGTGCCTGTTTCAAAGCCTTTGACCATCTTTCTAAAAGAAAATCAGGATATAAGACAAATCGTTGTAGATGGAAGCGAAGGATGGCGTGACCCGTCATTAATTGCTACTCAAATGGTCTATTGCGATGAAGTACAATTTTGTCTAGCTGTTTCCTCTACTGTTGAGTCAAAAGCATCGTCTGAGTATTTAACAAAATGGCTAAATCTAAACAAATTCACAAAAGAAAAGCTAGCAAATGTTTCACTTATTAAGGATTTAAGTGAGGCAAAGCTCTTTTCTCAACTTACGGAGCTATTACCAGAGGAATCTACTTTATTTGTTGGAAATAGCATGCCTATTCGTGATCTAGATACCTTTTTTCACTTTAATCAAAAATCAATACATGTAATGGCAAACCGAGGAGCCAATGGGATTGATGGAATTGTTTCTTCTGCTTTGGGGGCTGCTACTAAACGTCAGCCTCTGTATCTCATCCTTGGAGATTTGACATTCTTCCATGACTTAAATGGATTGATTGCTTCAAAGCTTTACCAAATAAATATAAATATCATCTTAATCAATAATAACGGCGGGGGGATTTTCTCATTCCTTCCTCAGTCTAATCACCCTAACAATTTTGAGCTCTTATTCGGCACACCTTTAGACCTCACATTTGAGCATGCTGTTAATCTGTATAACGGTCATTATGAACTTATCACGGATTGGTCTCATTTTACTTCCTCTCTCATGCAAAATATGGAGAAAGATGGCCTTAAAGTCATGGAGGTTCCGACAAATAGAGATAAAAACCTCCAGGAGCATCGAGAATTGTTGAATGATGTTTCCCAGGAAATAAGTCGATTTGTGCATGGTGAATTCCAATGAAATATGTCATAGACGGCATTCGATATCATGTCGATATAAGGGGAGAGGGATTTCCCCTTCTTCTTCTACATGGTTTTACGGGGAATCATACTACATGGTCCCCTTTTTATGAGAAATGGCAGGAGTCAAAATCAATTGCAGTTGATATTATCGGTCATGGGGAGTCTAGTTCTCCTGAACAAGTTGAGCGATACAACATGATGTCTGTAGTTGAAGATTTAAACAAACTTATTGGGCAAATGGGTTTGGAGAGAGTTGATTTACTTGGCTATTCTATGGGAGGTCGACTAGCCCTTTCATTTGCAGTTACATATCCGCAAAAGGTGAGAAAGCTAATCTTAGAAAGTTCTACACCTGGAATTGATGATGAAGATGGTAGAGAGAAAAGAATTTTACAAGATTTAAGTTTAGCTACCTATATAGAAAAAAACGGAATGGAGCCGTTTGTTGACTATTGGGAGAACATTCCCCTTTTTGAAAGTCAAAAAAGGTTGTCTAAATCGACACAAGCTCGTATAAAAGACCAGCGTTTAAAGAACTCTATAATTGGGCTTAAGAATAGTTTGTTAGGAATGGGAACCGGTGCACAACCATCCTGGTGGGATCAGTTAGAAGGTTTTCCAATAGAGACTCTTTTATTAACAGGTTCACTTGATGAAAAATTTTGCGGAATTGCTGAAAATATGATGAAAAAGCTCAAAAATGCAAAATGGGAAAAGATAAATGGATGCGGCCATGCAATTCATGTGGAAGAACCTGAAAAATTTGGTACAATAGTAAGTAGGTTTTTGTCGAATACATAATTAGAAAAGCGAAGGCGACTTTTTTATCTTATCTCAAAAAACAATTTACGGCAAAACCTTTAGAGTGAGAATAGAAGGAGGATTTCGTTATGACTGTAGAGTGGATTGCAGAACGTAAGTATGAAGATATTTTATATGAAACGTACAATGGCATTGCTAAGATTACGATTAACCGTCCTGAGGTACACAATGCATTCCGTCCAAAAACGGTAATGGAACTAATTGATGCTTTTGCGTGGGCTCGTGATGATTCAAATGTTGGTGTTATCGTCTTAACTGGTGCAGGAGATAAAGCGTTCTGTTCTGGTGGAGACCAAAGTGTTCGTGGGCATGGTGGTTATGTTGGGGAAGATCAAATTCCTCGTCTTAATGTTTTAGACTTACAACGTTTAATACGTGTAATTCCAAAGCCTGTAGTTGCAATGGTAAAAGGATATGCAATTGGCGGAGGACACGTATTACATATTGTGTGTGATTTAACTATTGCTGCAGACAATGCAATCTTTGGACAAACTGGTCCTAAGGTAGGAAGCTTTGATGCTGGGTACGGCTCAGGCTACTTAGCAAGAATCGTTGGACATAAGAAAGCTCGAGAAATTTGGTACTTATGCCGTCAGTACAATGCTCAAGAAGCATTAGATATGGGATTAGTTAACACTGTTGTACCATTAGATAAAGTAGAAGAAGAAACGATTCAATGGTGTAACGAAATGCTAGAAAAGAGTCCAACTGCTCTTCGCTTCTTAAAAGCAGCAATGAATGCAGATACAGATGGATTAGCTGGTATCCAACAATTTGCTGGCGATGCAACTTTGCTATATTATACAACGGAAGAAGCAAAAGAAGGACGCGACGCATTCAAAGAAAAGCGTAAGCCTGACTTTGGTCAATTCCCTCGTTTCCCTTAATTCTAAGATAAAACAGCAGCTTGATGGTTGTACCCGTCAGGCTGTTTTTTATAGCAAGAAATGATTACTATTAAGGAAGTCCTCAGCATAAAGAAGGTGAAATACATATGAATGAAACGATGCCGAATTTTTTTAAAAAGCGTGTTTTCTTAACACCTGAACGTACAGCTGTTGTTTTTGAGAATAAAGCGTATACCTTTAAGGATCTTTATGACCTAACCTTTGATATAGCAGGAAGGTTATCTGGGAAAGAGATTGAAAAGGATCAATACTTAGCTGTACTTTTGAAAAATCATGTCGATACCCTTGTTATTCTTCTTGCTCTCCAATTATTAGGTGTGAAAGCTGTCATATTGAATAATCGCCTTACAACAGAAGAACTTGCTTGGCAGATAAATGATTCAAAGGTTACGGCTATTATAACGGAAGCGGCCTTGAGTGGGACACTAGAGAACGAGGTTTCTATTCCTCTTATTTTAAAAGAAGAGTTACCATCGATCCCCTTTAAAGAACCTAGAATTGTAGAAGAGATTCATCTAGATGATGTTTGTTCGGTTATGTATACGTCTGGAACCACTGGCAATCCAAAAGGTGTTCTCCAAACTTATGGGAATCATTGGTGGAGTGCGGTAGGTTCAGCACTAAATCTTGGGTTAACAGAGGAAGATTGTTGGTTGTGTACGATGCCGTTGTTCCATATCAGTGGTTACTCAATCTTAATGAGAAGTATTATATATGGAATAAAGATTGTGCTTCATAATGGCTTTGATGAACAGAAAGTCGTTGAAGATGTGAAAAAAGAGAAGGTTTCCATTATGTCGGTTGTTACGACAATGGTACCAAGAATTCTTGAAGTTACTGGAGAAGAAAAGCTTCCTTTTTACTTCCGTTGCATGCTTTTAGGCGGAGGACCTGCTCCACTTTCAGTATTAGAAAGGTGTGTTGAAAAACATGTTCCTGTCTACCAAACTTATGGGATGACAGAAACGGCTTCCCAAATAGTAACGTTATCTCCAGAATACAGTTTAAATAAGCTCGGTTCCGCTGGAAAGCCACTCTTTCCATCTCAATTAAAAATTATCGATTCCCTAGGAAATGATGTGGGTCCAAATGAGTCTGGGGAAATTGTCGTTAAAGGACCTAACGTTACAAAGGGTTACCTATACAAAGAAGAAGAGTCGAACAAGAATATACAAAATGGCTGGCTATCAACAGGAGATGTAGGATATTTAGACGAGGAGGGATTTTTATTTGTGCAGGACCGACGTTCAGACCTTATTATATCTGGAGGGGAAAACATTTATCCTGCAGAAATAGAGGGAATTTTAACCTCGCATCCAAGTGTTTTAGATGCCGGTGTAATTGGTAAGGCGGATAGTAAATGGGGACAGATTCCTGTCGCTTTTATGGTGAAAAAAGGAGAAATATCGCAACAAGAGCTTGTACAATATTGTCAGCAAAAGTTGGCGAAATATAAGATTCCAAAAGAAATGTATTTTATTGATGAAATTCCGAGAAATGCATCTAAAAAGTTACTGAGACGGAAACTTAGAGAAAAGCTAGAAGAAAGCATGGAATCAGGAAGATGAAAATTAAAGGGATAAAACTTTATATAATCAGTATGCCCTTGAAGCTTCCTTTTTCAACTCATTTGGAAACGGTGAGTGATCGTGAAAGTATCATAGTTGAGGTAACAGATGTTGATGGAGTAAAAGGCTATGGGGAAGTAGTCGCTTTTTCTTCGCCTTGGTATACAGAGGAGACGGTACAAACCTGTTACCATATGATAAGAGACTTCTTTATTCCATTGCTACAAAAAAGTGAAATACACCATCCGAGCGATGCGAATGCGCTTTTTAATAAGCTAAAAGGTAATCATATGGCGAAAGCAGGATTAGAGACTGCATTATGGGATTTGTATGCAAAAGGCGAGGGAATGTCATTATCCAAGCTTCTTGGAGGTACTGTTTCAAAAATTCCATCAGGTGTCGTTGTCGGTGCAAAAACGTTAAAGGAAAGCATTGAACAAATTGAACAGTATCTCCAATCAGGTTATAAGCGAGTGAAAATTAAAATTGGTCCAGAAAATGATTTGCAAATTGTTTCTGAAATTAGAAAGCGATTTCCTGACCTCATGCTTATGGCTGATGCAAATTCTGCCTATACGTTAAAGGATATAAACCGACTAAGAGCATTAGATGAATATAACCTACTAATGATTGAACAGCCTCTGCAGCACGATGACATTATCAATCATGCAAAGCTTCAAAGTCAGTTACGTACCCCTATTTGTCTAGATGAAAGCATTGTTACCTTTGATGATGCACAAAATGCAGTTGAATTGGGTAGCTGTAGAATCATTAATATTAAAATTGGTAGAGTTGGTGGGTTACAAACAGCTAAAAAAATTCATGATTTCTGCCTAGAAAAAGATATCCCTGTGTGGTGTGGTGGGATGCTCGAATTCGGAGTATCAAGAGCACATAATATTGCACTTGCATCTCTTCCTAATTTTACAATCCCAGGAGATATCTCTGCGTCAAGTCGTTACTGGGAGGAAGATATCACTTTACCAGAAGTTGAAGTGACAGACGGGATTATTTCGGTTCCAGTGGGCCCAGGAATTGGGTTTGAAATAAATGAAAAAAGGCTAAAAGAAGTTACCATTAAAGAAGAGGTTTTTCTTTTTTAAAGATTTGTAAGGTTAAAAAGCCTCCCATTTTGAGAGGCTTTTTTCTATAACGTATTTTTTATAATAAATCCTACTAGAGCTGACTTTAGTACCTCAGGTTGTTCAAAGATGGTGACATGACCACATTCTGGAATAATGATAAACTCTGTATTTGGTATTTTTTCTACAAGTATTTCAGAAAATTTCCTTGGTGTTAAAATATCATTTTCTCCAAGTACAATTAGTGTTGGACACTGTATATGCTTTAGTTCACCAGTTAAGCTTAAGTCGGTAATGTAAGTGTTGTAGAGGTGGATTTGACCTTTAAAATATTCATCATCGATGGCATTAAGTGCTTTACCTCGTTCTTCCAAAAATTCTCTATTATTTTCGACAAACTTATTGTAATAAAGAGAAGGGACTGCTCCCCAGAAAAACTCTTCTCCGTTTTTCTCCTTGGCCAACTTTCTCCAACCTTCTACAAATAGCCTAGATACATCATCGATTTCACTTGCACCATCAATTACAACAAGGCTTTGTACCATCTCCGGGTAGTCAATCGAAAAGCGTAACGCCACCTCTCCTCCGTAAGAGGTGCCAATAAGATGAATTTTTTGAAGTCCCAATTTGTCAACAAGTGCCTTTGTGTCCTCTGCATGTTCCTTAAATGTATAAGGACCTTCAGGCTTAGAAGATTTCATCTGTCCTTTAAAATCATGAAGTAGAATCTTATATCCCAGTTTTTCGAAAATCGGGTAGTAAAGAGACCAGCTTGTTGTCGTCGTCATTACCCCATTTAGAAACACAATGGTCTCTGTTGCTTCTTCGTTACCGTGAATTTCATAGAACAGGTCATTTCCATTAACATTCATAATTGGCATGCTTACTCCTCCTTTTAAAAAAGCTGAATCTTAAAAAAAGATTCAGCTAAAAACTATGTAGCTATTAAATGACTACTCCACCATCTACACTTAAAACCGTTCCTGTAATAAATCTAGCTTCATCTGATGCTAAAAACGTATAGGCATTTGCGATGTCTTCAGGATAACCTAGGCTGCCAAGTAGAGATTTTCCTTTCATCATTTCAATTACTTTTTCAGGCATTTTCTCTACCATAGGAGTCATGATAAATCCAGGTGCAACCGCATTTACACGAATTCCGTAACGTCCAAGTTCCTTTGCCCACGTTTTTGTCATGCCAATAACGCCCCATTTAGTTGCAGCGTAGTTCGTTTGGCCAAAGTTTCCATACAATCCAACCACAGAAGATGCATTTAAAATAACCCCCCGCTGTTGCTCTTTCATTTGCTTTGCAGCGGCTTGTGCCACATTGTAAACTCCTTTAAGATTTACATCAATAACACGATCCCACTCAGATTCATCCATTTTTACCAACTGAGCATCAGCCGTAATTCCGGCATTATTCACAACAATGTCAACGCTTCCAAATTTCTCAACTGTATCAGTAATCATATTTTCCACTTGCGCGCGGTCTGTTACATTTACAATCATGCCAACAGCTTCTCCGCCAGCTTCCATGATCTCACTAACAGTACGATTAATATCTTCCTCGTTTAAGTCCGCTACAACAACCTTGGCCCCTTCGATTGCATATTTCTTTGCGGTTGCCTCTCCAATCCCTCTTCCAGCTCCAGTAATAATCGCTACTCTATCTTTTAAACGCATAAATAATACCTCCTAAAAATATGGTGTCCATAATCAAGTATGCAAGATTCTTGCCAAATTGAAAAGTAATAAAATACATAATATATAGAATAATAGAAATTATCTTACCATTGCTTTACAATGAGGCTATAGGAAAATCAATCTGGAAAAGGTGATTTCATGAGTTTAAAAGTTTCAAATATCCTAACAACAGAAGAAAAAGAAATCATTTCTTCAACTGCATTTATACATACCATGGAGAAAATTTTTGACCCGATTTCAGTTCCGATTATCCTTGTAGATAAAGATACAAGAGTCATTATGATTAATAAAATATTTGCAGATTTTTTAGGGTATCCGAAGGAAGAAATTGTCGGTAAAAAGGTTTTAGAAGTGGATGAGTATTCACGATTTCCATACGTTTTAAAAAATAAAAAGTCCGAAATAGCATGGAAGCATAAATTTAAGAATGGGAAGACAGCGATCGTGCATCGTATTCCTGTTCTCGATGAAAACAATGAAGTATTATACGGCTTCGGACTTTTACTTTTTCAAGATGTAAAAGAATTTAAGGATATAATCGAAAAAAATAAATTACTAGAGCATGCGTTAAGCCATGCAAAGAAACAGCTTCAGAAAATAAATGGTGCAAAGTATAGCTGGGAGCATATTCTAGGAAATAGTGTTGGTATTTCGGAGGCAATCCTAATGGGAAAAAGGGCCTCCAAAACAAAGTCAACCGTACTTCTACTAGGTGAAAGTGGAACGGGTAAAGAGCTATTTGCCCATGCCATTCATCATTCGAGCAATAGAAAACATGAAAGGTTTATCAAAATTAATTGTTCTGCCATTCCAGCTGATTTATTAGAATCAGAGTTATTCGGCTATGAAGAAGGTGCTTTTACGGGCGCTAAAAAGGATGGGAAAATTGGAAAGTTTGAATTAGCCAATGGTGGTAGTATTTTTTTAGATGAAATTGGAGATATGCCTCTTTCTATGCAAAGTAAACTTTTACGAGTCTTACAAGAAAAAGAGATTGAAAGAGTTGGTGGGTCTCATACAATCCCCCTAGACGTTAGAGTAATTGCGGCCACTAATAAAAATCTCGACGACATGGTAAAGGAAGGAAGCTTTCGTGAAGATTTATTTTATAGGCTAAACGTGATGTGCATTAAAATTCCTCCATTACGAGAAAGAGTGCAGGATATTGAACCATTGACAATAAAGCTCCTTCAGAAACTCTCAGATGAGTTAGGTGTTTATATAAAACAAGTATCAAGTGAAGCTATGGCACATTTGTTGAACTATGATTGGCCTGGGAATGTGAGGGAGCTTGAGAATGTATTGGAGCGGGCTATGAATCTTGCGGACGATGATACCATTCATACTTCGCATTTACCTTACAATCTTTTGAAAAACATAGAAAAGGCTATGAATTACAAAGGGCAATCGTTGAGGGAGATTGTCGAGCATACAGAAAAAGAAGTGATCATGAAATGCTTAGAGGACACTAATTTTAATAAAGCGAAAGTAGCTAGTTTGTTGAAAATTAGTCGCTCAAGTCTCTACGACAAAATAGAAAAGTATAAGCTTGAATAAAGTGTACAGATATCAGACAGTTGTACGAAAATACTACACTATCTGTAAGCGATTTCAAATTTTTAGAGCGGGAAAATCCACTCTGTCTTACACCTTCTAGTAGCTTGCATTGGCACAAATATTGCAACAGTTTCTTGTAAAGAAATAAGCTTTGTTAAATAAGGGGGAGCGGTATGACGACTGTAAACGTGGGGGTAGTAGGAACTGGTCTATATATCCCAAAACCTAGAATGACTGCTAAAGAACTGGCTGATGCAACAAATGGTGTTTGGACGGAAGATGCGATTATAAATAAGTTAGGAATTCTAGAAAAACCTATCCCTGGTGAGAATGACGGAACACAGGAAATGGGTGTACGGGCAGGCTTAGATGCTTTAAAGAACACGGGCATTGATCCAAAGGAAATTGACCTTGTGATTGGCATTGGAGAGGAATGGAAGGAATATCCTCTTACTACCTCTGCTATTTATATTCAAGAACAAATAGGAGCAACAAACGCATGGGCCATTGATTTACAACAACGATGCTGTACATGTGTAGCGGCTATGAAGATTGCTAAAGATATGATGATTGCTGATGACTCCATAAATACGGTCATGATTGTTGGCGGTTATCGAAACGGTGATTTCGTCGACTATACAGATAAAGCGATGTCTATGATGTATAATCTATCTGCGGGTGGAGGAGCCATCATTCTGAAAAAGAACTACAATAGGAATGTATTATTAGGCTCACATATCATGACGGATGGAACTATGGCAAGGGATGCTGGTGTAGAATTCGGTGGAACGGAAAAACCGATTACGAAAGAGAATATTGACGAGGCATACCGATCATTAAGATTGTTTGATGAAAAACATATGAAGGATCGTCTGAATGATGTATCCATGCCTAACTGGATACAGTGTATTGATAAAGCATTTGAAAAGTCTGGGGTAGATAAAAAAGAGTTAGGCTATTTAGCCGTTCTTCATTTTAAATACTCCATGCACAAATATATGCTCGAGTTATTAGGTTTAAATGAAGATCAATCTATTTATTTAAGCAACTATGGGCATATGGGGCAGATTGATCAAATCTTATCTCTTCATCTAGCGTTAGGAGAAGGAAAAGTTGTAGATGGAACCGTTCTCTCCATGATTTCTGCTGGCATAGGCTATGCTTGGGCCGCAAACGTAATCAAATGGGGACCGATTGAATCGTAGGGAAGAGCTGTGTAGATAAAACTCATAAAATTGTCCTTCATGGTATGTAGTATGAAGGACAATTTTATTTTTGGCAAAAAAAGAAATGTCTTTCATCGCACCAATGAAGGACAAAGTATAATTACACCTAAACAGAACTGTCTTTCAAGGCACCGATGAAGGAATTATATCTAAGCAGAACTGTCTTTCAAGGCACCGATGAAGGACGAAATTTAATTATATCTAAGCAGAACTGTCTTTCAAGGCACCGATGAAGGACGAAATTTAATTATATCTAAGCAGAACTGTCTTTCAAGGCACCGATGAAGGATGAAATTTAATTATATCTAAGCAGAACTGTCTTTCAAGGCACCGATGAAGGACAAAGTATAATTACATCTAAACAGAAATGTCTTTCATGGCACCGATGAAGGACAAAGTATAATTACATCTAAACAGAAATGTCTTTCATATACACGAATGAAAGACAAAGTTATTATATCTAGCGAACTATCCTTCCTAATACAACCGCTATTATTTCGGTTCTTCTGTTTTTTCTGGATTTAAATAGCGCTTATCATTCATAAATAAGCTCCAGAAGTAAAAGAAACCAGGAAATAGAATGGCAAACCCGGCTATATAAGTAGCGAGTATGGCCCTAAATGAATTTGGATCGGTAAAGGCTTCTTGAAAGGTTACTTCAGGATACACCATATACGGTAGGTGAGCCCTCCCATACACAAGGGCTGCTATTAAGTATTGAATGGTAATAGCAATAACTGAAAGCCTTGGCATCCCTTTAGGACCACCAGTTACAGAAGGTAGAAATAAGCCAAGGCCCCCTATTAAAAAGAAAATAACTGATGCGATTAGCAAAGGAAGACTTTCCATCATATTGTCATACAGCCATGATGCCTCTGTTCTGAGTGTTAACATAATGATGAACGCCATAATAAGCGAGATAGGTCCTAGTATAATAGCGTCTCTTCGATAAACATGATAGGCTTCATATTCCTCACCAGTTTTAGAATAGTCGGCTAATAAAAGTGATGAAAGAAATAAAGTACTACTGATTGCAAATCCAACAAAAGCATATTCATTGGGACTTGTAAAAAGCTTTGCTAAATCAAGAGTTTGTCTACCATCTGTAAAATCTACATAATTTCCATGTGTGATTGGCAAAACACTTATTAATAGACCTGGAATGATGATACCTGATATTCCAGAGATATAGGTAAGAGGCTTCCGGTATTCCGATGCAATATTCGAAAAAACGAGGAAGGCACTTCGAACAGCTAGTAATAGTAGAATCATACTTCCGGGAATTAATAGAACCGTCCCAAGGGTGTAAGCAGCTGTAGGGAATAAACTATAAACAGCAACTACGAGAGCAACGATAAACGTATTTGTAACCTCCCACGTCGGGGATAGATATCTGTTTGCTATGTTTGTTGCCTTTGTTTTGGTGCGGTTAATATAAACCATAGACCAAAAACCTGCCCCAAAGTCCATGGTAGCCATTACAGCATATATAAAAACAAATCCCCACAGCACCGTTATTGCTAGTAGAGCGTCTGTCATTCCTTACAACTCCTTTATTATGAAAAGATACCAAGATGCTAAACAAACATTTTTTTATAAAAAGCTGAGCTATAAAAACTAGTGAGGGTTACCCTTAATTATTTGCCCCATATAAAGGTACTCCTTTTTGCTCTGCACGATGAAGGTCATCCATAACTGTATTCTTTCTAAAGTAATATAGAAGCACAAACACGACGGCTATTCCTAAAACGACATAGATGGCTGCAAACATGATAAAGAGAATTCCTAAATTGGTTGCTGTTGTCACAGAATCCCCTGTCGCTAGTGTTCGATAAATAACCCAAGGTTGGCGTCCTGTACATGCAAAAATCCACCCAAATTCAATTCCTAAAATACTCATTGGGCCAGATGCCACAAATAACCACATGAGAAACTTAGGAAAGCGATCCTTTTTCAATAGCTTGTTCCATACGTAAGCTACTAAGGAAAGCATGATTAGTAATGTACCTACTCCGACCATTGCGTTAAAAAGGGTATGGACGAATAGAGGTGGCCATTCTTCCTCTGGCCATTCATTAAGGCCTAGCACAACAGTGTCAAAGCTATCCCCTGCAAGAAAGCTTAACGCCCAAGGAACATGTATGGCCCATTTGACTTTCTCTGTTTCACGGTCTGTGTACCCACCTATAGCTAATGGTGCGTGGGACTGGGTCTCAAATAAACCTTCAGCTGCTGCAAGTTTTTCAGGTTGATATTCATGTAGGTATTGTGCTGCTTCATGTCCATTAATCGCAGTGAAAAATGAAAAGATTCCACCAATAATTAAACTTAACATGAGTGCTTTTTTATGAAAGTTATAAATGCGTGTACCGAACTCCGATTTTAACATTTTGAAGGCTGCCACAGACGCAATAACAAATGCCCCAGTTGTGTAAGCAGAAAGGGCCACATGTGTTGCTGTAACTGCAAAGCTTGGATTGAAAAATGCTACCCATGGATCGACATTTGTAATTTGACCGTTTTCAATTGTAAAACCACGAGGAGTACCTTGCCATGCATGTACATTTGTAATTAGTACAGCAGATGCTAGTGCACCTAATGCCACAAGTACTAGGCTGGATATTCTAGCCCAGGGTGGAATTCTCTCAGCTGCATATACATAGATAGACATAAACAATGCTTCAATGAAAAAAGCATAAATTTCTATTTGGAATGGTAGAGCCATAACCACTCCGAGGACTTCCATAAACCCGGGCCAAAGTAATGAAAGCTGAACCCCAGCAATAGTTCCGGTTGGGATTCCAACTCCTAAGAGAATGGCAAATGCTTTTGTCCATCTCTTGGCCATCACGACATATTCCTGATCTTTTGTTTTTTGATACAGTAACTCAGCTGTTAACATCATAAGTGGGAGGCCAACCCCTATTGTTGCGAAAATAATATGAAACCCCATGGTTGTCCCAAATAACGATCGGGCAATCAGTAAATCATCCATCAGTTTATCTTCCCTTCCAAATTATCTACTTTGTTATTGTTTTCTATAAAGAAAAGAAATATGTAATGATTTCCTTGATTGGAAAAGAAACAACTTGGTAGAAAAGTTTAGAAGAAATTTTGGATATAAAAAACAAAAAACCTCCCAAGTAGGGAGGAAGAATGTCGATTAAACTAATTATTTAATGCTGTTTCTAGAGCTTTCAAATTATCTTGCATAATAGAAATATAAGTTCTATCTTCTTTAATATCTTGTTCTGTTAATACTGAAAGATTATGAAGAGATAGTGCTTCAGCATTCATTTCCTTTTGAACAATCTCCGTTAACTTTGAGCTAACATTTTGTTCAAAGAAAACATATTTTATTTCATGTTCTTTTGCAGTAGAAATGATTTGTTCAAGTTCTTTTTGTGAAGGTTCACTTGAAGTGGACAGGCCAGCAACACTAATTTGAGTGATACCATAACGCTTTTCCCAGTATCCATATGCTGCATGCGCAACTATGATTTCTTTATGCTTCGCTTCATGTAAGGTATGCTCGAATTCTTCATGTAAGTGGTCAAGTTCTTGAGCTAGTTTTTCAAAGTTTGTATTAAACTCATCTTCATGATCAGGTAACTGCTTAATTAGTTCAGCTTTAATCACTTCTGCTAATTCTTTTGTATATAGTGGGTCTAACCAAATGTGTGGATCAATATCTCCATGGTTATGCCCGTCATGTTCACTGTGTTCTTCCTCGTGAGACTCCTCAGAGTGGCCATCGCCTTCGCTATGTTCTTCTTCGTGAGACTCTTCAGAGTGGCCATCGCCTTCGCTATGCTCTTCTTCATGAGACTCTTCAGAATGGCCATCGCCTTCGCTATGTTCTTCTTCATGAGACTCTTCAGAATGGCCATCGCCTTCGCTGTGCTCTTCCTCATGAGACTCCTCAGAATGGCCATCACCTTCGCTGTGCTCTTCCTCATGAGACTCTTCAATATAAATGTTTTCCCCTGCTGCTAATAATGTAACATTTTCGTTCTCAAGAGTATTTTTTGCTTTTTCAACAAAACCTTCAAGACCCAATCCAACATATATAAACAGGTCTGAATCAGCCAAATTTATCATATCTTTTTGAGACGGTTCAAAGGTGTGTTCATCTGCGCCTGGTGGGTAGATGGTTTGAACGTTTACTAGATCTCCACCAATTTGTTCAGTTAGGTACATTAGTGGGTAAACCGTTGTGTAAATAGATAGTTTTGTCTCTTCCGTTGAAGAGCTCTCCTTAGTCGTCGTGTTCGACTCTTCTGAGCATCCTGATAAAAATAGGCTTGTTGGCAAAATCAATAAGATTAAATATAGAAGTTTTTTCATGATATCTCCCCTCGTTTCTTAAAACGTATTTATTTCGATTTAATTTTCAAAAAAATATAATTGATTCATAGTTAAGTATAATTAATACGAAACCGTTCCGATTTACACTATGTATCTTACAAAATATTTCACAGAATTGCAACCATTAAAATTGTCTACATTTGCTAAATTATGTATGCTTATAAATAGAATGATAACTTTATATTAAAGGGTGTTAGGATGAGACTTTTAGAAGAAATATTATATCATAATAATCAATTTGTGACAGAGAAAAGATATAAAGAGTACTCAACTACTAAATACCCAAATAAGAAAATGGTTATTTTAACATGCATGGACACTAGACTTCTTGAACTTTTGCCTAAGGCTCTGAATGTCGGAAATGGTGATGTTAAAATCGTTAAGAATGCAGGCGCTTTGGTTATGCACCCATTTGGGAGTATTATGAGGAGTTTATTGGTGGCTGTATATCAATTACAGGCACAAGAAATTTTAGTTATTGGTCATCATGATTGTGGAATGAGCGGAATAGTAGCTGAAGATGTTATCGAAAACATGATGCAAAGAGGCGTCAAGAGTGAGACGTTAGAAATGCTATGCTACTCAGGGATTAACGTTACTGAATGGCTTACCGGCTTTGAGAAAGTTACAGAAAGCGTAGCACATAGTGTTGAAATGATAAAGAAACATCCTTTACTGCCTAAGGATGTGCCCGTTCATGGTTTAGTTATAAATCCTGAAACAGGTAAACTAGATGTAGTAAAGGAAGGCTATGATTTATCCGCTGTCTTTTTTTCCGGAACTGGATCGATACCTCCAGGGTGAAAGGGATGACATTTTAGAATCCTTTTAATGGTCAGCCAGCTTCCTTTAAGGGGTCCGAATCTTTTGATTGCTTCTAAACCATAATGAGAGCATGTAGGATAAAACCTACATGTAGGTGGCTTTAGTGGCGAAATCACAACTTGATAAAAGCGGATAATGGCTAGTAGTATTTTATTTATCATGATTCAATCTTCCTACCTTATACCATAAGGATTATTTCTTAAAAAGATACCATACTAAGTGATATTAGTCTAACATTCCGTAATTCTCTGTGATACATAAGACCAACTCGGATTAATTTGATGAAAATACTCGGAATTTAATGTATAATAAATTAAAGATTATAAAAGGAGTGATTGTTTTGCCTTCAGTAGAAAGCTTTGAACTAGATCATAATGCGGTTAAAGCACCCTATGTAAGACACTGTGGCGTTCATAAAGTAGGTACAGATGGTGTTGTAAATAAATATGATATTCGTTTTTGTCAGCCAAACAAGCAGGCTATGAAACCAGATGCTATCCATACATTAGAACATTTATTAGCAATTAACATTCGTACACATGCTGAAAAGTATGACCATTTTGATATTATTGATATTTCCCCAATGGGTTGCCAAACAGGCTACTACTTAGTAGTTAGTGGAGAGCCAACAGTGGATGAAATTATTGATTTACTTGAAGATACTTTAAAAGAAGCTGTTGAGGTGGATGTAATACCTGCAGCGACTCCGAAGGAATGCGGTCAAGCGAAGCTTCATGATTTAGAAGGAGCTAAACGTTTAATGCGATTCTGGCTTGAACAAACGAAAGAAAACTTAAGAGAAGTATTCTAACAAAAAACACCGGATGAATAGGATCATCCGGTGTTTTACTATATCGATGTCCTCATTATGGATGATTCTATAAAATCGGAGATAGTAACCTCGAAATAGATTCTTTGAATCTGATTTTCCGCGAGCGTTGCATGTAGGCATCTTCTGTTAGCTCTGTAGAGACGGTCATATCCTTCTTAAAGCTCTTTTGTAATGCCTTAGAAATTAGCTCATCATAAATAAAAGCGTTAACTTCAAAGTTTAATCGGAAGCTTCTAACATCAATGTTTGCAGTTCCAACAGATGACACTTTGCCATCGACTACCAGTGATTTTGAGTGAATAAAACCATTATCGTAAATAAAAATCTTTGCACCGGTTTTAAGCATTTCACCTATGTATGAATACGTAGCCCAATACACAAACATGTGGTCAGGTTTATTCGGAATCATAATTCTAACATCCACACCAGATAGAGAGGCAATTCTTAACGAATCCAAAAGACTTGCATCAGGGATAAAATAGGGAGTCTGTATCCAAATAGATTTCTTAGCGGATGTTATCATTTTAATATAACCATTTTTGATTTGTTCCCATTCTGAATCTGGGCCACTTGTGACGATTTGAATCCCTGTCTTCCCAATGGAAGTATAGCTGTCAGGGAAATATTCTGGAGAATAATTAATGTCATGTCGGTCAGATGCTTGGTTCCAGTCTAAAATAAATCTCGTTTGGATGGCATGGACAGCATCTCCCTCAATTCTAAGGTGAGTATCACGCCAGTAACCGAACTTGGGGTCCAGTCCTAAGTATTCATCCCCAACATTAAAACCACCTACATATCCTACTTGTCCATCAAAAATTGCTAGTTTTCGATGATTTCGGTAATTCATACGGAGATTGATAAAACTTAGTTTTGCCGGGAAGAAAACTTCCACTTCTCCACCTGCTCGTCTTAGCTCTTTGAAGAATGTATTAGTTAGTCTCCTTGATCCGAGGTCGTCATAAAGGACTCTGACCTTAACTCCCTCTAGTGCTTTCTTAGTTAGCGCCTGGATGACCTTCCTACCAATATTATCATTTTTTAGGATGTAATATTGAAGATGAATATGTTGTTTAGCTTTTTCAATATCTTGAAGAAGCGCTTCGAATTTTTCTTTACCGTCGTTAAAGATATGAACCGTATTATTTTGAGTCAAGACTGCATCGTTATTAATCAGATGCATGTAAATTAGGTCCCGATTATCTTTTTCAGTTTTATTTGCAAAAAGGAATTGATTTGTATTGAGTTTGTTGATTTGTTCAGATATAAGCTGTTCTAATCCAATTTTCTTTCGATCTTCCCATAAAAACAACTTATGTTTACTCAAGTTTTTCCCAAAAAGTAAATATAAAAAGAATCCAAATCCAGGGATAAAGAATAGAACCAAAATCCAAGCCCAGGTTGCTCCAGCATCTCTACGTTCAAGGAAAATAAGAATGATCGCGAAAAAGATATTTAGTACAAAGATAATCCCAAGTAATACAGAAAAAATTTCCATAGGTTGTTCCCCACGACTTTATTTTTAAATAATGGATTTACGGTTGTTGCTCGTTAGCTTTAGAATCATAATCTGCCTGTTTTAAGTGTGGATTATCCTCAAGAGAGTCAACTGTATGTTTATAATCATATGCTTTGGATGTAGTTAATACACTCAAAAGTAATACTACGAAAACAATAATAATACTAATAATTAAGACTATGGTCATTTTTTCGCCTCCTAGAGTAAAGCAAAATTCCAAATCCTATCAGATTCATTTTATCATGAAAATGTTTGTTTTTATTGTAAAAATGAACGCAAACTTTTACGTTTTAATACATTCTTTAAGGGTAATATAAATGTGGGAGGATGATATATATGTCAATTGAATTAGTACAAACTGTCAACAAACAAGTAGCGAACTGGACTGTGCTGTATGTTAAACTCCATAATTTCCATTGGTATGTGAAAGGAAAAGGGTTCTTTACTCTTCATGAAAAATTTGAAGAACTTTATAATGAAGCAAATCAACATATTGATGAGTTGGCAGAAAGAATTCTAGCACTAGAGGGAAATCCTGTTGCAACGATGAAAGAATGCTTGCAGCTTGCCACTGTTCAAGAAGCAACAGGAAATGAAAATGAAGAGCAAATGGTTAAATCAGTTACCGAGGATTTCGAAAAACTAGTTGAAGAGTTACAAACTGGTATTGATTTAGCTGAACAAGCGGATGACGAGGGTACAGCAGATATGCTAATATCCATTAAGCAAAGTTTAAAGAAACATATTTGGATGTTTAAAGCATACTTAGGATAACGAGATGAAGCTGGCTTTGTGGAAAAGTCAGCTTTTTTGTCGGCAAAATGTGGGAATATATGCTAAACTGTTGTTAGAGAGTTTTCAAAGTGGAGGTTTACTTATGGAATTATCACAAATGATGGCGAGGCAAGTAGGTGAGCTTCAACATACGTTAAATCTTAATCTTCTCTCTAGCCAGATGGCCACTCAAACGGCTGCAGTTACTACAATGATTGAAGATATGACTCAAACTCAAAAAGCTGTCCAAGCTCCCCACCCATATTTAGGGTCACGATTAGATGTAAAAGGATAAAATGAGAAAGAGCTGACTTATGTGGTCAGCTCTTTTTTCTATTACGTTTTATGTATTAGTGTAAATTTCTTTGGTGAAAGGAAGATGCCCTTCGTTGCCCATATTCTTCTTGTGCGAACTTTCCTTTTAATCCCTCAATTAAGTATAGCCCCATAAGGTCATAAAGTTCCTGTTTATCTAAGTCGTTAATCATTTTTAATATATCTTCTTTCGTCATTTCCTCTAGAATCGCAAAAGCAAGCATATCAATATCTTCATCATCACCCGTTAACTTATCACGATAGAATTCATAAATTTCGTCCACTAACTTCAGTTTCTCCACCCCCTAGTTAAATTTCTTATATTTTTATCATTATACTTATTAGATACCCTTAAATATGTGAAATATTCTATAAATTTTTTAAGGAATGATGTAAAAAAACTGGTCAGGTGCGAAACACTAAGAGAAAACACTTAGAAAAGTTGAGGTGAACAAAAATGGATAATATAAAAAAGACATATTATATAGCGGTTGGAACTGGCGAAATCTCTCAGAGTAGTACAAGTTCGCCTTGGAATTTTAAAATTGAAGCGACAGACGAAGAAATAACAGCATTAAGAGAATATTTCGAACAAAATTACTCAACGGATTGGCAAAACTTTTTTAGGGCCCATGTACCCTATGTGCAATATCATTATGATCGGGAAAATGATGCCTATGATGACACCATGAAAAAAGTGTATGGAATGATATATAGGCTTGGGGATGACGATGCAAAGAAACATATTGAATCGATGGGGATTTTAGAACAGGATACCCATGAATAAATAATAAGCCGCTTCCTTTGGAGGGAAGCGGCCAATAATAGATATTTACATTTCCATTTCTACTGCTGTTTTTAATACATCCTCAGGAATGGTAATCTCTGTTAACTCGTTATATTTTGTATACTCACCATTCATATTTTGAATAATGTTGATTGTCTGTCCGTCTGTAGTCATATCCATATTCATCTTTATATCCAATTTTGTTGGATAGAAAGTAGTTTTATCCAGGACAAATGTATATTGTAGTTCATTAATAACCATGTTTTCCATTAACTCTGTATTTGCAGCTAATTCTGGTGGAAGTCCTTGAAGAGCTATTTCTTTAATGAATGAGTTAAATTTTTCTCCAGAAGCATTTAGGCTCAAAATGAAATTAGCATCGTCCTGCTCAAATTTAAAATCATCTACAAATTCTTGTAGTTTCTTAAGCTCTTCAGCTGGGTTTGTCTGTTGGTCTGATAATTGAATTAATTGATCGGACATTTCACTAGGAAACTTCATCCAAGTTTGACCAGCAGCATCGTATAAGAATAAGCCATCTTTTGAAAAATAGCTCTCCATTTCTATTGCTTCCTCAGAGCCCTCCATCTTCATAGACATAGTTTGATAATACGCCATAGGTTCTGTCACAATATCCATGTTCACTGATGACTCGATTTTAATTGGAGCTTCTTCTTGGTCAGAAGCCATTTCTTGACCCATTTCCATGCTCATGGAGAAGCTTTTTAAGCTTTCTGAAGCCTCTACAGATTTATTTAACACTTCCTCAAGTGTTAGTTCTGAATTTTCAGTTGCACTTGGTTCTTCGTTTGTACCTTTAGTTGAGTCTTTTTCGGCTACAGGTTCAGCTGTTTGAGTACAAGCTGCTAGCATAAAAACTAGAAAGAATCCTGCTAAGATGGTAAGAGTCTTTTTCAATATCTACATCCCCTTTTTGTTATTCTTGCTTCTATACGAACTAAAAGGTAAAAGGTTTCATTTTCATATTTAGTTGTATATGAGTACAATAGAATTATCCTATATAATAATAGCATGAAGAATGAAGCTTTTGAGGGGTATTTTATGGAAGAGTTTAAAGATTTTAATGGGAATACGGTGCGGCTGTCTTTTAAACCTAATACTTTTATAAAACTAGCTAAGCATGTCTTGGTCATTTGTGAGTACAATGGGCAGTGGGTGCTTACTAATCATAAAAAGCGTGGATTGGAGTTTCCAGGAGGGAAAGTTGAAGCAGATGAAACGCTAGAAGCTGCTGCAAAGCGTGAGGTCTATGAAGAAACAGGTGCTGTTATAAGGTCTCTTGATCATATTGGCGACTATGAAGTGTTGGACAAGAACAATATCTTTATCAAGGCTATTTTTTATGGGAAAGTAGAAAGGATTGTCCCTAAAGAAAATTATCTTGAAACAGATGGTCCTGTTCTCATTGGGGAAGACTTATTGGAAAAAAGGTTAGATAGTCAATATAGCTTTATCATGAAGGACAGAGTTATAGAAGAAAGTCTTAAGTATGTAAACGGCATAAGAAAACAAAATTTGTAGCCGGGATGTATAGTATAGGCGAGAGGATAGAATCCATAGTGGTTTTATTCTTTTTGTTTTCAAAAAATAATGAAATTTATCGTCCCTCTTCTCCATTCGAAACCTTTGTCTTTCTAATACGTACATAAAAGTAAGGATATCTTTACTTAAGGAGGGAGCTTCTCTGATGATTCAGACTACGAACGTTACAGAATGCCCAAAATGCGGTGAGAAAGAAATAGGAGTAGGAAAACATAGTGGCTATGCAGCTATGTACCCTGATAACAAAATGAGCCTAGGTTCTGATGTGAAATACCTTATTTGTACGGAGTGTGGTTTCATTATTGAAAGCTATGTGTCAAAGCCCCATAAATTTAAAGGGACCTTATGGCAGTTAAAATCTTAAAGAGCCTGGGGAACTCCCAAGCTCTTTTCACATTTCATTACGAACCATGTTTAATCAATTTTTTCTCCAATAAATCAACAAGCTGATACATGATGGTTGCAAATACGGCTATTACTAGAAGTGATAGGATAACAAGAGTAAAGTTAAATACTTGGAAACCGTAGATGATCATGTACCCTAGCCCTCTTGAGGATACTAAAAATTCCCCAACAATGACTCCGACCCATGAAAGCCCAACATTAACCTTCAAAGTCGAAATTATGGTAGGAAATGAGGCTGGAAGGATTGCTTCTTTAAAGCTCTGCATTCTTGTAGCTCCAAAGGTGTTTAGCACTTTTAGATAGTTCGGATCTACTTCTCTAAAAGAGGTATACACAACAATGGTTGTAATAATGACCGAGATTAAAGCTCCCATTGCAACAATGGACCCAAAATTAGGACCTAGCGCAACGATTAATATAGGACCTAATGCAATTTTCGGCATTGCATTTAATACGACAAGATAGGGATCAAGTACTTTTGAAATCAAAGGTGACCACCAAAGAATGGCTGCCAAAACAGTCCCTAACAATGTACCAAGAATAAAACCAAAGACAGTTTCTCCTAGTGTAACACCGAGATTTGCTAGTAGAGATCCATCCTGGACTTTTTCAATGAGAAGATTCCAAACTTTTGAAGGGG
The DNA here is from genome assembly GCF_042865285.1 of Cytobacillus spartinae. NCBI lineage: Bacteria > Bacillati > Bacillota > Bacilli > Caryophanales > Bacillaceae > Cytobacillus > Cytobacillus spartinae. Next base: position 36,347 of record NZ_JBIACK010000015.1, read on the forward strand.
AGCTGAAGACCAATGGGTCAATCCAACGTTTTTGGCTTGCTAGTTCCCATCCAGAAAAGAAAAGAATGAATATGATGATCTGGTAAAACCGCACCCATCTCTTTTCACGTTTTAAAGATTCGATATATTTTTGATGGAGGAGTTCAATGTTCGTTTTCGGACTCAAGGGATTCCAACTCCTTCCAGATACTCTCGAAGATTTTAGTGAATGAGCTATGATTACGTGCTTTAAATGGAGGTAATTTCTTTAATTCTTCTGGGACGATAAATGTTCGATGAAGCTGGCCAGGTCTGGCTGAAAATAGAAAAATACGATCACTCATGGCAATCGCCTCACCGATATCATGAGTAACCAAAATGGCAGTTTTACCAAACTGTTTTAAAGTAGTAGATACCAAATCTTCTAACCTTAATTTCGTTTGATAATCAAGGGCGGAAAATGGTTCATCTAGCATCAAGAGCTTAGGTTCAGTTGCTAATGTTCGAACTAACGCTACTCTTTGTCTCATTCCTCCTGATAATTGATTGGGATATTGACTTTCAAATCCCTTAAGCCCCATTTCATCTAGTAATTCAAGAGCATTCTGTTTCTTAGAAGAATCTAATTTATCCATTAGCTTTAACCCTAATAAAATGTTTTCTTCAATGGTCTTCCAAGGAAAGAGGTAATCCTGCTGGAGCATGTAACCTATTTTGTTTTGCTTTCGATTAATAGTTTTATTCTCTAAAGTAATTAATCCCTCTGTAGGTTTGAATAATCCTGCAATGATAGATAGTAAAGTTGTTTTACCGCATCCGCTAGGACCGAGAAAGGAGACAAATTCTCCTTCCTCAACCTCAAGCGAAATATCGGAGAGGGCCGTTGTTGCAGAGTTTTTTGTGAAATATGTGTGGTGTATACCATCAACCTTTAAAAAAGTCATCTCGCGGCCTCCTCTAAAAAATTTAATTTAAAAGGGTAACGGAATCACTCATATCGGCGATTCCGCTTTTTTTTTATTCCATTACGCTTTCAGCAATTTCTGTGTTAACGAGTGTTCCATGGTCAACACGTGCAGGTAGCTCTCCTGCTTCATCCATAATGTCTTGTAGATTGTTCCACTCTTCCTCATCAAGTACAGGATTTGTTGCAAAAGATCCTTGACTCTTATAACGATCTACAACCATTTCAATTAATTCAATATCTGTATCTGAGAAGTGAGGCTGAATAGCTTCAGCAACATCTTTTGCAGAATTGGATTCTACCCATTGCTGAGCTTTATAGATGGCACGAGTAAATTTTTCTACTGCTTCTTTGTTGTCGTTGATAAAGCTTTCTTTAGCCATAAAAGTAGTGTATGGAACATGGCCTGATTCCGTTCCGAAAGAGGCTACGATATGTCCTCTACCTTCCTGTTCAAAAACACTAGCTTGTGGTTCAAACAATTGAACAAAGTCACCAGTACCAGAAGCAAAGGCACTTGAAATATTAGCAAAGTCAATGTTTTGTATTAATTCAAGATCCTCTTGTGGATCAATGCCATGTTTCTTTAAAACAAATTCACCAACCATTTGTGGCATACCGCCTTTACGTTGTCCAAGGAAGGTGGAGCCTTTTAATTGATCCCAAGAGAAGTTATCGATTTTATCTCTCGAAACAAGGAACGTACCGTCTGTTTGAGTAAGTTGGGCAAAATTAATCACCGGATCATCGGACCCTTGTGTAGATACGTAAATCGATGTTTCTGAACCTACAAGTCCTATGTCTGCACCATCAGATAGGAGTGCAGTCATAACCTTATCCCCACCTGGAGTAGTCGTTAGTTCAACATTTAGCCCCTCTTCCTCAAAGAAGCCTTTTTCTAGGGCAACATATTGAGGAGCATAGAAAATGGAATGAGTTACTTCTGCTATCTTTACGGTTTGAACTTCTTCATTATTACACGCTGCTAAAGGTATAATAAGAAAGGCAATTACAAGCACAGAGAAACCGACCTTAAACCACTTTTTCATAAAATATAGACCTCCTAAATTACACAGATAAAATTTCATTTCGCTAACATATCGTATGAACATGATGAAAAATGTGTGAATGCCTATATTGGGAAAAATATATTTGTATCTTTTTCAGAGCGTCAGTTTTTAAATTAAGTATCTTTGGTCAGATTGGAGATGAAAATATGGAACTATATAATGGTGAAATGATTACAAAACAAAGATTCCCTTCTCCAAACCCAAATATTGAGCTATCAATTGTTACATACTATTCAGGTAGTCTGAAAGTGAAAGGGTTGTTAGCGGAACCGAAGGGAAATGGGATGTATGAGGGTTTCCTTTATTTACGTGGAGGGATTAAAAATGTAGGAAAGGTCCGTCCAGGGCGAATCGTTCAGTTTGCTTCTGAGGGATTCATTGTGTTTGCTCCTTTTTACCGTGGAAATCAAGGGGGGGAAGGCAATGAAGATTTCGCTGGAGAAGATCGAGAGGATGCTTTCGGAGCTTTTAAAATATTGAGGAATCACCCACAAGTTAGGAAGGTACATGTTTTTGGATTTTCAAGAGGTGGGGTAATGGCTTTATTAACTGCGATTGAATTTCCTGAAACAGCTTCTCTTGTAACATGGGGTGGCGTTAGTGATATGTTTTTAACTTACGTAGAGCGGAAAGATTTACGCAGAATGATGAAAAGAGTCATAGGAGGAACACCAACTAAGTTTCCAGATCGATATCAGTATAGAACACCACTCTTTCATCTAGATAAATTGAAAACTCCAACATTAATTATTCATGGTGTAAAAGATCATAACGTTTCTGTAGACCATGCATATCGACTTGAAAAAAGGTTAAAAGCTCTAGGAAAAAAGGTTGAAAGCTGGTACTTTGATGATTTCACTCATTACTTTCCTCCAGCTATGAATCGAAATGTCGTTTCTGACCTAACAAAATGGATGAAAAATCAATTGATTGAATGATAAAATAAAGGTGATGCGGACTCTTATTAGTGAATAGTAGAAGTAAGTAAATAAAACACATAAAACAGAGCTGAGGTGAGATGAATGGGAATGCCTTTAGAGCTAAATACATTAATTGTTACGAAAGGGAAAGAGACCCGAGTGGCAGAAAACCTTTTCTCTCTAGTAAAGGAAGGGTATAGACTCTATCCAATTGATATTCCGATTGAAGTGAGGAGAACAATTGGTGGAGAGTTAAGTGGTACAGCAAAAATAAAAAAGGTAGAGCTTGAAAATAATCAAACAACGATTACATATGAACTCGTCGCATTACACTCAATCAATTAAGCAGGGCTATTAAATGCTCCTGCTTTTTTGTTTTTTTCAAACAATCGTAAATAAAAATCTTGATAAAAAGTGTAAGATTTTCAGATTTCACTCCGTCTTATTAGTGAAGGAAGGGGGCAGAGACCACGTGGAGGCCGGCCAACAAATTGAGAAATGGTTTTATAAATATGAAAAAGATATTTTAAATTATTTAATTTATTATACAGGTTCGATGGATGTAGAGGATTTAGTTCAGGATACCTTTATAAAAGCATACCAAGCATATGACCGTTATAGAAGTGATGCGAATCCAAAAACTTGGTTGATCTCAATTGCAAGAAATACAGCCATTGATTCCTACAGGAAAAAAGGAATTCTAAACAAACTAAAACAGAAGTTACTAAATGAGAGGCCCGATAAGGTGTCACCTGCTCCAATTGAACAATTACTAAAGGACCTTGAGTCAAAGAACCTATACGAAGCCATTAGTAAACTTAAAACAAATTATCGAGATGTTGTTTTACTTAGAGGGATTGCTGAGTTATCTTCTGCAGAAGCAGCTCAGGTATTGGGGTGGAGTGTAAATAAAGTGAATGTTACATTTTCGCGAGCTACTTCTAAATTAAATTCAGTGCTAAAGGAGGGAATAGAGTATGAGCAATCTTTCTGAGCATGAGCTATTAAAGAAAATGAAAAGTCTACCTAAGCATGAACTTTCGAATGAGGAGAGAACACGGATGGTTTATAAAATAAGAAATCAACAAGAACAAAAAGTCAGACCTACCCTTCTTACGAAATTAGGTGTCTGGACGGCAGTTTTAATGCTTTTAATCATCGGACCTATTTTGTACTATTCAAACTTGGATTCAAGTCAAACTAACCAAGCTAGCGGTGTAGAGAAAGCTCCCGAAGCCATTACATTTACCATTATTGATGAAGACGGAAACCCGCAATATTCAGATCAAATCATAGGAGTTCCTAATAAACTTGGGATTCTAGCACCTGAAATATGGATGGCTAATGATAAACAAAGTGTTGCAAAAATCATGACATTTGTTTGGGGAGAGCCTGATGAGTTAGTTGGCCAAAGACTGAAAGTGGAAGGTCAGCATGTCGAAACAGGTGAAGTAATTGAATTAAGTAGCGTAGAACTAGGGGGCGGCTTATACGGGACTGGTGCAAGTGCCGTAACAAGCTTTAAACCTTTTACGAAAACAGGGTTGTGGAATTTAAATTATTTCGTGGAGGGAGAAGAGTTTGGTAGCTTTTTAATCTATGTGGAGGAGCCGCATATTAAAATCGGAAATTCAAAATTATTTATTTCGGAAGGGAATTTAACGGTAGGGATTCATGAGGATATAAAAATTGAATCGACTATTCCAAATTTACCGGAAGAAGTACATTTGCAAATGTTTTATGAATCAGCAGAAAGACTTTCTGGAAACAGTGTTATATTTACGAGGACAGGAGTATCTGGTGGAATTACGACTTATACTGGAGACTTAAATATAAAGTATAGTGGTGAAGTTGAGATTAGATTCATGAGTAGTACGACTACTGTTACGGTTATAGAAAAATAGATAGAAAAAGGGATTCAGCAGATTGAAGCTGAATCCCTTTCTTATTTTAAGCAGTAGGTCCACCTTTTTCAACGATAGAAGAAGGTACGTTTGTAAACTTTTTGAAGTTTTCTTTGAACTTAGATGCAAGTTCTTTTGCTTTTACTTCATATGCAGCTTGGTCTGCCCAAGTTTTGTTTGGTTGTAATACTTCATCAGGTACACCTGGTACATGTAATGGAATGTTTAAGCCGAAGATTTCGTCTTGAACGGTTTCCACATTGTTTAATTCTCCTTCAAGAGCAGCTTGAACCATTGCACGAGTATAAGCTAGCTTCATACGGTTACCAACACCGTATTCTCCACCAGTCCATCCGGTGTTAACAAGGTACACATTTGCATTGTGCTCATCAATTTTCTCACCAAGCATTTCTGCATATCTAGTTGCAGGAAGCGGTAAGAATGGTGAACCAAAGCATGTTGAGAATGTAGCTTGTGGTGAAGTAATTCCTCTTTCAGTACCTGCTAATTTAGATGTGTATCCACTTAGGAAGTGGTACATTGCTTGTTCTTTCGTTAATTTAGAGATTGGAGGTAGTACCCCAAAAGCGTCTGCTGTTAAGAATACAATCGTATTTGGATGACCTGCAACACTAGGATCAACGATATTATCGATCGCTTGGATTGGGTAAGCAGCACGAGTATTTTCTGTCAATGTACCGTCATCATAGTCAGCCACACGAGTTTCAGAGTTAACGACAACATTCTCTAGAACCGAACCGAAGCGGATTGCATCAAAAATTTGAGGCTCTTTTTCTCTTGATAGATTGATACATTTCGCGTAGCAACCACCTTCAATGTTGAATACTCCATTAGGAGACCAACCATGCTCGTCATCACCAATTAGCTTACGGTTAGCGTCTGCTGATAAAGTCGTTTTTCCTGTTCCAGAAAGTCCGAAGAATAACGCTACATCTCCTTCGCGGCCAACGTTAGCTGAACAGTGCATAGATAGAATGTTATTTTCAGGTAACATATAGTTCATTACTGAGAAGATTGATTTTTTCATCTCTCCAGCATACTCAGTTCCTCCGATTAGAACGGTACGTCTTTCGAACGAAATAATAATGAAAGTTTCAGATTCTGTTCCATCTACAGAAGGATCTGCTTTAAAATTCGGAGCAGAGATAACGGTAAATTCAGCTTGATGTTCTAAAAGCTCACTTTCTGAAGGACGGATAAACAATTGGTGAGCAAATAAGTTATGCCAAGCGTATTCATTGATAACTTGAATTGGCATTTGGTGTTTTTTATCAGCACCTGCAAATCCTTTGAACACAAATACTTCTTCTTGCTCATTTAGGTAGTTAATTACTTTATTATATAATGTATCGAACGCATCTTGAGAGATTGGTTTGTTTACTTTTCCCCAGTCAATTTTGTCCTTAACAGAAGGCTCTTCAACGATATACTTATCCTTAGGAGAACGTCCTGTATATGTTCCTGTTGTTGCACGTACAGCACCTGTGGAGGTTAAAAGACCTTCACTACGGTTTAGTACTTTTTCCACTAATTGTGGAACTGATAATTGCACGTGAACATGATCAGACTTCAATAATTCATTTATTTGGTTGGAAATACTAACAGAGTTCATCTGATGAATACCTTCCTTTATCTTTTAAATTTTTTAATTTTAATTGTAAGTGATTACATCTCAAAATTAGTATAACACATTTAAATAATTAGTCTATACTAATAAAAAAATTTACCATCTTAATTTTATAAAATGTACTATTATACTCATCGTTCATTAAGGTTGTTGGTGAGTTTCAAATTGATTCGGTTTTGTTTTTTTGTCAGTATTTGAGTAAATATCACTCCAAACAAAATTAAAATAAATTAAAGTAACCCTATGTTAAAATGAGAGTAAGAACAATTAATTGTGGTACATCAAGTTGCCATATCTCAGGTGTTTTTCACGTTTGCAATAAGGATTGAATATTCAAAATAACCCTTGTTTACAGAATAATGTTACCTATTTCAAAAGTTCGATGCTCTGCGAGAAAAATTAGTTCCTCGAATAAAGGGATAGGCAAAAGTAACATGAGTATAAGTATTGTATTCTAATTACAATGTAATGGGAATGATTATAATGAAAAGAATTGCTCTTTATGACGGAAAGTGTTCTCTATGTAAAGAATCTAAGAAAATTTTTCAAAAGCTTGATGTATTGAATCAAGTCGAGTGGATATCCCTGCAGCAATATAATGAAGAGAATGGTGAATGTGACTTTCATCCAGTCGAGCTTAGAAAAGAACTTCATCTTTTATTGCCGAGTGGGAAGGCTTTAAAAGGATTCTTTGCCGTAAGAAGTGTACTGTTACGTTCTCCCTATTCTTTTGTATTTGCCCTACCATTATATATCCCTTTCGTTCACCTAATTGGTTCCCCTATCTATAGATGGATTGCCAAGAATAGACATAAATTTTTAAAACGAAAATGTGATGACGGAAGCTGTTCTCTCTAATTTAAACGTTCCCTAAAATAATAGAAAAAAATTAATATATAAATTAAGTAAAATCATTGACATAGTTTGACACGTTACGATATGATACTACATTGAACGGATACTCTCTTATCCCGAGCTGGTGGAGGGACAGGCCCAATGAAACCCAGCAACCTGCTAAACGAAGAAAGCGACCGGAAAAGGTTTGAGAATACGATATAGCATATTTGTCTTTGCCCAATAAAAAGGGTGAAAAAAGCAAATGCATTTGCTTTTTTCATCATTTTTATTCGGGCGGTCAAGCGAATGCTTGACCAGGCAAGCATGAAAGCTTGCCAGACAAATATGCATGTGCAGTCTCTATATACACCCCTTTACCCCCGGACATTTTCTGAGCAAAGGTGCTAAACCTGAGGCAAGGATTTTAGTCCTTGAACGATAAGAGTGAAAGGCGCGGATTTATTTGCATTCAACCTTTCCTCATAACTGGAAAGGTTTTTTTATTTGTAAAGGTTCGAGCTTTTTGGAACAAAACGATGAATTTCATAGACAAAAACGATCGTTATTTTAGTACTTACTAGATACCCAAACTAAAATAACTTCGTACAAACACAGCAGTGCAAAAAAACATTATGAAATTTACTCAAATGCGAGTTTTTTACTATAAATAAGGATAAATTATCCCTATTCCTAATAAAAACTCCATGTTTATTTAATACTACTTAGGGAATGAGTTCCGTATCAAACCATTCGAGGTTTACATATAGGTAAACGTATCATAACCTCGTTTTCATTTTTATAAAACAAGGAGGAAGTCAGATGTCAACAAAACGTCGTTTGTTTACTTCTGAATCAGTTACTGAAGGTCATCCGGACAAAATCAGTGACCAAATTTCAGATTCCATTTTGGATGCTATTTTAGATAAGGATCCTAATGCTCGTGTTGCAGCTGAAACAAGTGTAACAACTGGTTTAGTATTAGTAGCAGGTGAGATTACTACATCTACATATGTAGATATTCCTAAAATCGTTCGTGAAACGATAAAAGAAATTGGTTACACTCGTGCAAAATACGGATTCGACTCCGAAACTTGTGCAGTGTTAACTTCAATCGATGAGCAATCACCAGATATCGCAATGGGTGTTGACCAAGCTCTTGAAGCTCGTGAAGGACAAATGTCGGACGAGCAAATCGAAGCAATTGGTGCAGGGGACCAAGGTTTAATGTTTGGTTTCGCTTGTAATGAAACAAAGGAGTTAATGCCACTTCCTATTTCATTAGCACACAAATTAGCACGCCGCTTAACAGAAGTACGTAAAGAAGAGATCCTTCCTTACTTACGTCCAGATGGTAAAACGCAAGTAACAGTTGAGTACGATGAGAACAATCAACCTGTACGTATTGATACCATTGTTATCTCAACTCAACATCACCCAGAAATTACTTTGGAGCAAATCCAACGTAATCTGAAGGAACATGTTATCAACCCGGTAGTTCCTAAAGAACTTATCGATGAAAATACTAAATATTTCATTAACCCAACTGGCCGTTTCGTAATTGGTGGACCTCAAGGGGATGCTGGCTTAACTGGTCGTAAGATTATTGTTGATACTTACGGTGGATATGCTCGTCACGGCGGTGGAGCATTCTCTGGTAAGGATCCTACAAAAGTTGACCGTTCAGCTGCTTATGCTGCTCGTTACGTTGCGAAAAACATCGTTGCTGCAGGTTTAGCAGATAAAGTTGAAGTTCAACTTGCATATGCAATCGGTGTTGCTCGTCCAGTTTCCATTTCAATTGACACTTTTGGAACTGGAAAAGTTAGCGAAGAAGTATTAGTTGATGTTGTGAACAACAACTTTGATTTACGTCCAGCTGGAATCATCAATATGTTGAACCTACGCCGTCCTATCTACAAGCAAACTGCTGCTTATGGACACTTTGGTCGTACGGATGTTGATTTACCTTGGGAGCGTACTGATAAAGCAGAAGACCTTCGTAACCAAGCACTAAACCAATAATTCTCAACTTAAGCCGAGAGTTACAATTATTTGTAACTCTCGGCTTTTTATTACGTCTAATAGTTGTAATGTAAACGTATGGTCATCTTATTGGGTTTGGAAATAAAAAAAGGTTCCATCAATTTCCCTGTCAGATTTTTAGGTTTACAGTGCCATTTTTAATAGAATAATGGTAGTATTAGATTTGATTCAAAATTTGTTAACAAGAACCCTAATTTTGGGAATTAAATAAATTGGTAAGAACGGAGTAGGTGAGTTACATAATGTGTGGTTTTATTGGATGTGTTCATGAGAAATCTCAAGATTTACGTGAAGTTGAAAAACAGCAATTTGAAAATATGAATAATATCATTACACACCGTGGTCCAGATGATGACGGATATTTTTATGATGAGCATATACAGTTTGGATTCCGACGTCTAAGTATTATTGACGTTGAAAGTGGCCATCAACCACTAACTTATGAAAATGAGCGCTATTGGATCATCTTCAACGGGGAAATTTATAACTATTTAGAACTTAGAGAAGAGCTTCTGAAGGAAGGCTTAACGTTTAAAACGCATTCTGATACAGAGGTAATTATCGCATTATATAGCCATCTGAAAGAAAAAGCAGTTGAAAAATTAAGAGGGATGTTTGCATTTGTCATTTGGGATAAACAAGAGCAGAGCTTATATGGGGCAAGGGACCCGTTTGGGATTAAACCATTTTTTTATTTCAATGATGGAGATAAAACATTCTTTGGTTCAGAAAAGAAAAGCATTCTTCTTGCATTAGAGAATGATGTATTAAATTATGATTCTCTTCAGCATTACTTAACCTATCAGTTTGTCCCTGAGCCACATACTATGTCAGAGGGAATCTCTAAGCTTGAGCCAGGACATTACTTCACAAAGAAAATTGGCCAGGAAATGAAAATCAATCGTTACTGGAAAGCGCATTTCCAGCCGGTTCAAAAATCAGAAGATGAGTTCATCAAGGAAATTCGAGACGTATTAATGGATTCAGTAAAAATTCATATGCGAAGTGACGTTCCTGTTGGTTCATTTTTATCAGGTGGAATAGACTCTTCTATCATCGCTTCTATCGCGAAACAATACCACCCTGCCATTAAGACTTTCTCTGTTGGGTTTGAACATAATGGCTTCAGTGAAATTGATGTAGCAAAGGAAACAGCCGAAAAGCTAGGTGTAGAGAATATTAGCTATGTCATTACACCACAGGAATATATGAATGAGATTCCGAAAATTATGTGGCATATGGATGATCCCTTAGCTGATCCCGCTTGTGTGCCGTTGTATTTCGTAGCTCGTGAAGCTCGTAAGCATGTTACGGTTGTGTTATCTGGTGAAGGTGCGGATGAATTGTTCGGTGGATATAATATTTATCGTGAACCACAATCATTAGAAGTGTTTAACAAGATCCCGGCAACGTTAAAAGCATTCCTTAGAGTCATAGCAAAGATAATGCCAGAAGGAATGAAGGGAAAGAGCTTTATAGAGCGTGGAGTAACTCCTATGGAGGAACGTTATATTGGGAATGCAAAAATGTTCTCAGAGGAAGAAAAGCGTAATCTATTACATGTTTATAATGAAGGTTTAAATTATAAAGATATTACCAAGCCACTTTACAATGAAAGCAAAGGGTATGATCCAGTTGATCGTATGCAATATATTGATATCCATACTTGGATGCGTGGGGACATTCTATTAAAGGCAGATAAAATGACGATGGCACACTCATTAGAGCTTCGTGTACCGTTTCTAGATAAAGTTGTTTTTGAAACAGCCTCAAAAATTCCTACTAGCCTAAAAACAGCGAATGGAACAACGAAGTATGTACTACGTAAAGCTGCAGAAGGAATCGTTCCAGACCATGTCTTAAACCGTAAAAAATTAGGATTCCCGGTACCAATTCGTCATTGGCTAAAGAATGAAATGAATGATTGGGCTAAAACGATTATCCGTGAAAGTCACACAGATCATCTATTAAACAAAGACTATGTATTAAAATTACTTGAAGACCACTGTCAAGGAAAAGCAGATAATAGCCGTAAAATCTGGACTGTGTTAATGTTTATGGTGTGGCATCAAGTATATGTAGAAAAAAAATACTCCTTCGAACAGGAGTACTTAAAAGAAAAATCATATAGTTAGTATTTTTATTCCTTAGGAAGATAGGTGATTGCCTGTCTTCCCATTTGCACCCAGGATTCTTCAAAATCCACTAAGGGTGCTTTTTTATTTTTCTCGCCAGTCAAAGGATCATTAAAATAAATGAATTGCTGGTCATAACCAGTTATTAGAACAGAATGCTCTTTAAGTGTAATATTGACCTCTCCAATTGGTGTATACCAAGTTTGAAAGTAATTTTTCGGTAACTTTTTATAAGTCGTATTCGTTATGACCCAGACAGGGCGATCGTCTGAAAGATGGATTTTAATCTCTTCAAAGCCAGAGCCTGTTAAATCTGTAATCTGATTTGGTAAATAGGTTTCAGCTAGTTCTTTAATGGGCTTATGATAAACTCCATAGCCTTTCTCATCAAATGTATACATATTACCTACAAATCCTACATTGGGATGACCGAAATATACTTTACCGTTTTCAACTTTATAAGGTGTAGGATCTTTTTTGACTTTTTCAGCAAGAGTCATTTTATCTACATTAATACCAGTATATTGGAGAAGCATCGCAAGGCTTGTTACCTCACACCCACGTGGTAGCTCTGGAAATTGATTGATTGCAGGTGCATCTAATAAAACCTCGTCTTTAATCTTGATAATAGAGATGGCAGAATGCTTATCTAATAATGTGTTTGTTTTCTCAACAGGTGTTTGAACCCATAATAATTTAATTGATTCCACAGCGTTTGCAATGTGAGTTGTTTTAGAGTTTTCAAAGATAAAGGCGATTACTATGATTAAAAAAGCCGATAAAAACATGATGGATGATTTTAATAGACCAGTTCCTTTTCTGACTTTTATAAGCAAGTAAATAAAAAGTAGAAGGAGTAAACCAATTATTAAAAATAAGATATTCATTAGCACCACCTACAAGCTACCTAGTAAAAGTTATTATTGTGTATATCGGTAAAAAAGCACTATATGTTAAGATAACTTATTTGCAAACTTTGTGACTTTTGAACTTTTAAATAAAAATAGTTAGGGATTGAATTACAAATTCTACTTGCTTTTGTCTTGTAGCGATTTATAATACTGGGCCTTTTCCGCATATTCTCTCGAGATCCGCTTCATATCAATAATATCTTCTTCTGTTAATTCGCGAATCACTTTTGCTGGTCTTCCAAATGCAAGGGTGTTTGGCGGGATTTTTTTACCTTGTGGAACAAGACTTCCGGCACCAATAAATGCTCCCTCTCCAATTTCTGCATTGTCAAGGATGATGGAACCCATCCCAATTAGAGCTTTTTTCCTAATGATGCAGCTATGTAGGATTACTTGATGACCAACTGTCACTTCATCTTCTAAAATAAGTGGATTATTAGGACTTTGATGTAAAATAGAGTTGTCCTGGATGTTCACTTTTTTTCCGATGATCGTCGAAGAGACATCCCCTCGAATCACAGAATTAAACCATACACTTGATTCATCCCCAATTTCTACATCACCTGTTATGGTTACAAAATCGGCAATAAAGGCCGAATCAGATATTTTAGGATACTTGTTATTAAATGGGTAAATCATCTATAATCTCTCCTTGGAATCATTAATAGTCAATAATTACAACCGTTACATACACTAAAGCTCATGGCCTACTTCTATTTTACCAACACAAATGTTTTCAATGATAGTAAATTGTTTTTTGTAAATAATTTTACTTATTTTCTTCTGTAGATGGCTATTGCTTGTCATGTGGATGGAAGGTGTTAAAATTGGAAATAGAATGGACATTTACTTAGGATTTTTTCCGGAAACTTTGTTGCTTTTAAGTTCTTTATAATTTTTATATCATGAAAAAATTCAGTGAAAAAGTGTTTCATACGCCAAAACAGCCTTTGCCAATAACGGACCAAATAAAAAATGTTGTGTTTTATTAGAAAAAATATTGGCCATATTGATTAAGTGAGGTGTCTAAATGACCGTTCCAACTATGCCAATTCGTTTAATGTCAGAAGTATATCGAAAAATATTACCTACTGTTCATAAAGAGTTATCCTATTGGAAGGAAAGAGCTACAACCATCCCTAACCCTGAGTTACAAAAACAGGCCTTAGCTAGTATTGAACATAAAACATTTCATTGTGAGGGTGGTGGAATCTTAGCGCTTTTAGCTAAGGAGCACTATAAAAGTGCAATAAAGTTTATTGTTGCTTACCAAACGATTAGCGATTATTTAGACAATTTATGTGATCGGAGTACATCTCTGGATCCATTGGATTTTGAAGCTATACATGATTCAATGAAGGGTGCTTTATCTTTAAATAAAGAGCAGGTAAATTATTATAGGTTCCGACATGAGCAAGATGACGGTGGTTACCTCCGTGACTTAGTTACTACTTGCCAAAGTGTCTTAAGTGATATGGGTAATTACGAACATATAAAGGAAAGTCTATTAGAGCTTTGTCAGCATTACTGTGATTTGCAAATACATAAACATGTAAAAGTCGAGGAAAGGGTTCCACGATTGCAAAATTGGTTTAAGGGTCTTAAGGATGAAATTCCTGAAATGGAGTGGTATGAATTCTCTGCATGCTCAGGGTCAACGCTTGGAATTTTCTGCCTCGTTTCCTACGGAATGAGTGATGATTTTACAGAAAAAGATACAGCTAACATCCATAATGGTTATTTCCCTTACATTCAAGGTCTTCACATCCTACTTGACTACTTTATAGATCAAGAAGAAGACAGGTTAGGTGGAGACTTGAATTTTTGCTTTTATTATAAGAGTGAACAAGAACTTTTTGAACGGTTAAAGCATTTTGTAATTGAAGCTGATAAACATACGGAGAGCTTACCTCATCGTCAGTTTCACCGTTTAATTAACCGGGGGTTATTAGGAATTTATCTTTCAGACGAAAAAGTAAGAAAACAAAAATCCATTAAACGTCTAGCCCGAGAAATGATTAAAAGTGGTGGCCCAATCAGTTCCTTTTTTTACTGGAATGGGAGAGCATATCGTACATTTCAGAAGTGGTTACCTGCTAAGACGGGTAAAATGACTACTAAATAGCTGTCATGAAAAAAAGATAGTATGCAAAAACATACTATCTTTTTTCAATGGCAATGATAAATGGTGGGTGGTTTTGCTGATTGATAAATTGATACTGAAGTACATGTACAGTCTGCTGGTCTAATTCCCTAACAAATTGAAGCAAATAATCTCTTTCAACGGCGCCTTCTTCATGTCCATGATAAATGACCAAGACAATGATTCCTTCAGGAGCCATCATTTCAATTAGCTGTTCAATCGCAGCAATCGTGGTTTCAGGCTTTGTAACGATCGATTTATCACCACCAGGCAAATATCCTAGGTTAAAAATCGCAGCCATTACCTTTCCATGTTGCTCAAGCGGAATAGCAGTAGAAATGTGCTCATGCCCTTCATTAAAAAGTGTTACCCTGCTAGAAAGCCCATTCTCACGCAATCGACTATTTGAAGCTTCAAGAGCCTTTTCTTGTATGTCGAAGCCGTAAACATGCCCATTTTCGCCAACTAGACCTGCAAGAAATAAAGTATCGTGGCCATTGCCTAAAGTAGCATCAACGGCGATGTCACCAGGCTGAAGTGCTTTTTGTAGAAGTTGTCTTGCAAAAGGTAAAATTCGATCAAGTTTCACTCTAAATATCCTCTCCTAAAAGTATTCCGTACTAGACTAGAGTACTTCGCGGCCTACTCTGTTGTAAAACTTTCCTTGATAGCTGTTTCTTCTTTTTAACTCGGCATCGATGGCATTAAGCACTTCCCACTTATTTACACTCCACATTGGACCAATCATTAAATCAATAGGGCCATCACCAGTAATCCGATGAACAATCATTTCCGGAGGTAAAATTTCAAGTTGATCACATACTAAGTTTACATAGTCATCAAATTTCAAAAATTCTAGCATTCCTTTTTCATATTGCTTCACCATTGGAGTCCCTTTTAACAGATGGAGTAAATGAATTTTAATACCTTGAACATCTAATTTGGCTACTTCCTCAGCTGTTTTCATCATCATTTCCGGGGTTTCTAATGGGAGTCCGTTAATAATATGGGAACAAATGCGAATTCCATGTTTGCGAAGTTTATTGACGCCTTCAATATAGGTGTCGTAATCGTGGGCACGATTAATAAGTAGTGCTGTGCGTTCGTGTACGGTTTGCAAACCGAGTTCAACCCATAAATAGGTTCGTTCATTAAGTTCAGCTAGATAATCAACCACATCGTCTGGTAAACAGTCTGGGCGCGTTGCGATCGAAAGTCCGACTACATTTTCTTCATGAAGAACTTTCTCGTATCTTTCTTTAAGGACTTCCACGGGTGCATGTGTATTTGTAAAGGCTTGGAAATAAGCCATATACTTACCGTCTTTCCACTTCTGATGCATTTTATCTTTTATTTCTTTAAATTGTGTTTCTAAATCGTCAACTCGGTTGCCTGCAAAGTCTCCAGAACCTGCGGCACTACAAAACGTACAACCACCGTGGGCCACTGTACCATCGCGGTTTGGACAATCAAATCCACCGTCTAAAGCAATTTTAAATACTTTATGTCCAAAGTGTTGTCGTAAGTGGTAATTCCACGTGTGGTAGCGTTTGTCATCATACGCGTATTTAAATGGATTAGGTTGCTTCATGAACGGTTAACCTCCTTTAAAAGTTATTTGTAAGGTACTTACTTACCGCCTTGGGCTCATAAAAAGATTTATTTTAAGTGATTGAAACTGACTCTACACATAAAGTGAATTTTACCATGAACGAGATTGCTTATCCAAATATAAATGGAATTGGAAGTATTTATATGACCGAATATGTGGTAGCAAAATGTTGAAGTGAGCAAAATAAAAAAGAAGCACATTTTAGCTTCAACATGCTTATTAACTTTTGACAGGGGGTTACAAAGATGGCAACACGTCAATCGGTAGAAGACCTTCTTCAACAGTGTGAGGACGCTATTAGGAATGCACATGAGGAATATAAAGAGAGCAGCAGGCAAGAGCATTACAATGATGATGATTATACAAGAGCCATGCAGCAATTAGAGGATGCTTATAATGATTTGGCTCAACTGGCATTGAGTTCAAATTCACAACAGCGTGAGCAGCTTCACCGTATGAGGCTACAACTACAACAGCTGCAAAACAATATGACTCTAAATGATCACTAAGGAGAGGTAAGAATGGTCAAAAAACGCTCTAAACAGAATAATCCAGAACAAAAAACCCGGAACGGCATCAATAATCAGGACCTCGAACTTGGCCAAGACTATGACCCGGTTAAGTCTTCTAAGAAAAAATATGAAAAAATGGGTGGGCAACCAGTTAAATCAAAATTCCACCCAGAACCTGAGCAATCTTCATAACATGAAAAGGCTGACCTTCTTGGTCGGCCTTTTCTTTATAACCAAAAAGATATATTAAAATAATTCCGGTAAACTCTCATAATTAATAGTTCTTATAGCATGGTTAAAAAGACATGAGGAATATGCCATTTTTTGTCGTTCACAAAGTGGTAACCATCTAGAAGAGAAACTGTGAATTAGGTCACAGAATTGAAGCATTACAAAATGGTTTAAATAAGTTAGACAAAAAAACAAATATCGATTGATCGAATGCTTTTTTAAAAAACTTACTTGTGAAGACGTTCACAAAAAATTCAAATTGGTAGGATAACTAATTTGAACCAGAAAGTAATCGTTAAACGGGCGATGATTAAATCATGTTGGTGCCAAAATCATCGCATTTTGAAAGGGTGTAAAAAGATGAAAAGAGTAGCTCAATATATAATTGCTTGTTTTGTGATTCTCTTCCCCATCTCTCCTCTTGCAGAGGAGAATCAAGTGTTGTCTATGGAGGAATTAGAAATACAGGTAATGCCAGAGTTTGCGTATCATCCAGAAGATAAGAAAGAAAAGCAACCTACCTTGCTAGTTGGTTACCATGGAACGTTGATGAATAAAACGGAACAACCACAAAAAGGACAAATCGAAATCCCCCTTCCAACGAAGGAAAAGAATTTCCGTATCGGTTTTGTAGCCGACTACAACCGAGATTATACGGAAATGAATGAAATCGAATATGAACTAGATAAAAAGAACGGATTAATATCTTGGGAAACAAGTGAAGAGATTTACCCTGGAGAATTATACAAATTCGTTATTGAATACTACACAGATCAAATTAAAACCAGTGAGGATGGTAAATCGTTTTCGTACGAATACAAAAGCTTTGCGGATATTGGAATTACTTCTCTAATTATTTTAGAACCATTGAAGGCAGAGAATTTCAAAATGACTCCTGCTGCTGAATCTCATCAACAGAACCCTTATGGAATGAACATGTTTATGTATCAGTTACAAGGAATGGAACGAGATGAGGTTAGAAAGTTTGAAATTGAATACAAGAGAGCCGAGACGAGAACAACAATGGACATAATCAATGAAATGGCCGGGAATTCCTCAGAGAGCGAAGGAGTAACAAAAGAAAATAAGACTCTTCCAGTCGTTATGAGTATTTCAGTTGTTGGGGGAATAAGCATCCTTTCGGGAGCTGTCTTAATGTTCCTTTTAAAGAGGAAAAGAAAAATAAAGAAACCAGCTAACCAAGTAACTGATCAGCATCCAAATGAAGATAAAAAAGCTAGATTAAGAGCGATGTTAATAGAAGGTAGTATTTCAGAGCAAGAGTACAACGATTTATTAAAAAAGATTGGAGGAAAGTGACATGTCAAAAAATAAAAAAATCATTTTTGGTTTGTCTCTTGTTGCAGCGGCTATTGCGATTATGTTTTTTTCTACGATGCCAAGCGCAGGGAGCAAAGAACTTACCATAGACGAGGTGCTCTCGAACAAGGAGTCTTATGAGGAAAAATACATTATGACACAAGGTCTTCTAGACGTATCCTCAATCGATTGGAATCCAGACGATATTGTATTGAAATTCGAAATATATGAAGAAGGAACAGAGAACCTCCCTATTCGATATGAGGGTGTAAAGCCTGATAACTTCACGCAGGATGTAATTGTTATAGTAGAAGGGTTTATTACAAAGGAAGGCGTGTTTGAAGCAGAAAAGGTTCAAACGAAATGTCCTTCGAAATATGAAGGTGAAGACATAGAAAACTACGATTCAGAAATGCATAAAGAGCTCTACAAAGAAAAGCAGAACAACTAACAGGCGGGGGTTCATATGTACTTAATTGGAAATATAGCTTTAATCCTTGGTTTAATTATCTCCCTATACTCAATCGTTGCTTATATGATCGGAATTAAAAGTAAAAGCAACAAATGGTTGGAAAGCGCTAGAGGTGGCGTGTTATCCATCACCTTTGTTACCGGTATATGTACATTTCTATTGCTTTACATCCTTGGAACAAGTCAGTTTCAGTATAAGTATGTAGCATCCTATACAAATTTGGATTTACCCATTGTCTATAAATTAACCGCCTTTTGGGCAGGGAATGCAGGCTCACTCCTATTATGGACGTTCTTATTGAGTGTATATATTGGAATGGTAGTCTTATCCAAAAAGAAACAAAATATAATGGTCCCTTATGTAGCTATTATTTTGTTATTAAATATTGCTTTCTTTTACCTTGTCATGCTTTTAAGTGGGAACCCATTTGAAATGACAGATAAGATTCCTGCAGATGGAAAGGGACTCAACCCGATGCTTCAACACCCAGGAATGATCCTTCATCCTGTTACTTTATATCTTGGTTATGTTGGACTTGCGGTTCCTTTTGCTTATGCAATAGCTGCCCTACTGTTGAAGAAAATGGATGCAGAGTGGATTAAATTAACGAGACGTTGGACGTTAGTTGCTTGGTTGTTTTTAACACTGGGTAACATCATCGGTGGTTGGTGGGCCTACCTAGAGTTAGGTTGGGGAGGCTACTGGGCATGGGATCCGGTTGAAAATGCATCCTTTATGCCATGGTTAACAGTTTCAGCATTTCTTCATTCCATGATGATTCAAGAACGTAAAGGGATGTTAAGAACGTGGAACTTAGTGTTAATCATTCTTTCCTATGTCTTAACACTATTTGGTACCTTTCTAGTTAGAAGCGGTATTTTAACAAGTGTCCACGCGTTTGGAGATGGAAATCTAGGAACGTACTTCTTAATATTTATGAGTTTTATGATTCTTTTATCCATCTATGTAGTAGCGAGTCGCTATCAACTGATTAAAAAAGAAAGTGTCCCAATAGATTCTTATTTTTCAAAAGAAAGTAGTTTCTTGCTGAATAACTTCATCTTAATTGCAGCAACGTTCGCGGTATTTTGGGGAACGATGTACCCATTAATTTCCGAAACATTTACAGGAACGAAAATCAATGTTGGTCCACCATACTTTAATAAGGTCATGGCACCGATCTTTTTATCACTCATTCTATTAATGGCTATTTGTCCATTAATTACATGGCAAAAAGCAGCACTAGATCGATTTATTAAAAATACTTTACCACCACTTGTAGCTGGTACAGTATTCGGAGTTATCTTATTGATTATAGGAGTTAGGGGTACGTTTGCGATTATTGGTCTATCTACGACCTTCTTTATGTTTGCTGTCCACCTTCTAGAATTTTGGCGGGGGATGATGGCTCGGAGAAAAGCAACTAAAGAAGGATTTTTACAGGCTGCAGTTCGATTAACGATGAAAAACCAAAGGCGTTACGGGGGATATATTGTTCACATAGGGATTGCGGTCTTGGCAGTAGGGGTCATTTCATCTCATGCCTACTCGCAAGAAGTAATGAAGACTGTAAATACTGGTGAAACCATTACAATTGGAGACTATGAATTAACTTTTAATGAATTAACAGAGACTACTAGAAACAATAATGGGATTGTCTACGCTGACATCTCGGTTGTGTACAAAGGCGAGGATATTGGAAAAATCAAGCCTGAAAAAATCTTCTATGAAACATGGCCAGAGCCTTCAACAGAAGTAGCCATCAAAACAAACTGGAGTCAAGATTTATACCTTGTTCTTAGCTCGTGGGAAAACAAGGATAAGGTCACATTTGTAGTAAAAGTAAATCCATTTGTTAGCTGGATTTGGTTAGGTGGAATCATTATGGTAGTTGGTACTGCAGTTGCATTAATAGGAGGAAAAACATCCACAATCAGATACAGACGCTAATAGATTCTAGTAAATTTGTACTCTAGTAAAGGATACAAAAGGTAGGTGATACAGTTGAAATCTAAGGTCCTTTTATTAACTGCTTTTTATCTAATTGTCATACCGTCACTCGTGATAGCTAATGAAAATTATAACTCAAAGGAATTCCGCGACATCATTGTACAACTAGATATGCAAGGACACGCAGACCATGAATTTTCAACTTGTACGATACAGAAAGTTTATTATGATGAGGTTGTTGAAATGTTAGACCAAGGTAAAAGTGAGAAAGAAATTCTTGATTATTATGTATCAGAGTATGGCCAAGCAGCATTAAGAACACCCGACACGAAAGGAAGCGGAGTTATCGCTTGGGGAATGCCGGCATTCGGATTTTTAATTGGAGCCATTGTAGTTGCATTCGGAATTAAGAGGCTTACGGTAAAAGAGCCAAAAGTAGTTGAGACTAGCCCTTTCTTAGAAAAAGATTATTCAGAAACAGAGCAGAAAATCCTTGAACAAACGATTGAAGAGGAACGCAGAAAGTTATTTTAGAGTTAAAGACCTAGCTCGAGGAAGGAGCGATAAAAAGTGGATTATATATTCCTAGTAATAGGTTCAGTTATCATTATTACATGCTTCTATTTTATCATTGCTCCATTTTTTTATGGCGGTGGCAAACTGATTCTATCTAAAGAAGATGAACACACATCATCATTAGAGATGATATATGCGACAGTTAATGAAATAGAGATGGATTTTTTAATGAAAAAGATCTCTAAGGAAGACTTCGAAATCATGAAAAAGAAATACAATCTTATGGCAGCAAACCTCCTAAAAGAGGAAGGTGACTCTATCCCTAACCAAGAGAAAAAAGGGAAAGGAAGCCAAAAAGAAATCGATATCGAAATTATTAAAGAGTTAGAAGCCCTTCGTAAACAAAAAGGGAGGAAATAGTGATGAGTGAATTTCCCCCTTTTCATCCAGAGTGGCTCATAACCTTTTGGCTAACAACTCCGGTTCTAAGAAGTATCGAACCACATTTAGTGCTGGTTGTCATTATAGGTGTAATAGTTTTTCTTTATATGAAAAAAAGGAAAAGCTTGAGGGAAAATAAGATTGATACAACTGAAAACATGTTTCAGCATTTGTTGAATAAGAGAAGAGTAATAGAGCAGCAGATCGTAATGCTTGAAAAGCAAAAAAAGCAAGGAGACATTTCAATCGAACTTTACGAAAAGAGCATAGACGAGTACAAAGAGCACCTAGAACATGTGAAAAACGAACTGATTAAATTCACTTAGGAATAAACCTATTGAAAGAGTTGGGAGATATGCTTGAGTTAAAACAAATAACAAAAATCATTGGCGATAAAACCATCTTACGGAATGTGTCCTTGTCATTAAGACGCGGAGAAAGCTTAGCAGTAATAGGTCCTAACGGTGCAGGAAAAAGTACTTTTTTTAAGTGTACGGTCGGATTATTACAGCCTACAAGTGGTGAAATTATTTTAGATCAGGAAATTATTAAAAAGAACTCACCATTGTTGAAAAAGAAGATTGGGTTTTTAGGCCATGAATCATTTCTTTACAACACTCTTTCGCCCGTGGAAAATTTAAGGTTTTACGGAAAGCTATATAAAGTGAAAAATATCGAAGAAAAATCTCAAAGATTATTAAAGGAAGTAGGTTTGCACTACTTTAAAGATATACCCATACGCTCATTTTCAAGAGGGATGATGCAACGACTTGCTATAGCAAGAGTACTATTGCCTGAACCAGAACTTCTCTTTCTGGATGAACCCCATACGGGACTAGACCAAGAGGCCGTAAAAGTTCTGAATTCCATCATTAAAGAAAAGCAGACGGATGGAACGGGAATATTACTAATCTCTCATGACTTCGAGCAAGTATTAAACCTTTGCAAGAGAGTGGTCGTTCTGGATAAAGGAAAAATAGTTGCTGAAACAGAGGTTGTAGATAACATGAATCTACAAACATTGAAAGCCTGGTATGAAAAGGCGGTGACAAAGGGATGATGTCTCTTATATCAGATGCGTGGACGATTGCGGAAAAGGATTTGCGAAACGAATTAAAGTCAAAACAAACGATTGGTATTATGATTATTTTTTCGAGTCTAGTGATTCTTGTATTCAGTTTCGCCTTTGACCCGACCAATAACACAGTAAAAGCTGTCATTCCAGGTTTGGTATGGATCATCACCATCTTTTCAGGGTTATTAGGACTAAATAGATCTTTTATATCTGAACAAGAAAACGATTCTTTAATTGGCTTAAGAGTAGCCCCAATTGATCCCGTTAGTATTTACCTTGGCAAAGTACTAGCAAACTATGTGTTAGTTTCCATTGTTCAAGTAATGAGTGTTCCAGTTTTATTCATTCTATTTGATTACAAATTTAACGGATTAATGATTTGGTTTTTATTAATTGTCTTATTAGGAACTTTAGGATTTATTATTATCGGAACATTCTTAGCTGCTTTATCAGCCAATGCCAAAAATAGTGAAATGCTACTTCCGGTATTATTGCTACCACTATTGAGCCCACTTATGATCGCGGCAGTTCAGGCTACTAGAATTGTCCTAAACAATGATGGGATAAGCGATGCAGTGTCATGGCTGCAGATGATTATTGCATACGACTTACTGTTTTTAGCCGCTTGCTTTTTCTTATTTGAATATATTATGGAGGGATCGTAATGAAACCCACATCTAATCTGCTTGATAGAGTCCTATTTTACTTATTAGTACCAGCCTTTTTCATATCTTTATATCTAGTATTTGTTTGGTCGCCTATTGAAAAACAAATGGGTGTGACACAAAAGATTTTTTACTTTCATGTAGGAAGTGCCTGGGTAGCGTTTTTAGCCTTTTTTGTAGTAGGTTTTTACAGTGTCCTAACTTTGAAGAAGCCAACAGAAGATCGGTTCATAAAAGCTGGTGTATCTGCTGAAATAGGTGTTTTATTTACGACTATTACGCTAATCACAGGGATGATTTGGGGTAAATCAGCGTGGAACACTTGGTGGACATGGGAACCGCGACTTGTAACCACATTGATCCTTTGGTTTATTTATGTGGCGTACCTTTTTGTAAGGAAAATGGAAGGATCTTGGGAGAAAATAGCTAAACTCTCATCGGTATTCGGAATTATTGGCTGTTTAAACGTTCCAATTGTTTTTATGGCTATTCGCTGGTGGAATACGAAGCTTCATCCGGTCGTTTTTGGTGAAGGGAAAAACCAGTCAGGTGGAGGGATTGAGCCTGATATGCTAGTTACCTTGCTATTCTGTATTGGAACCATCACATTGCTCTATTCTTTCCTAATGAATAAAGGAACACAAATTGAGAAAATGAGACTTCAGTTGAAAAAGGCGAAAAACAAAGCCATTGAAAGACTTGCTAGTTAAGTAGAGTTACTCTGTAACATTTTTTTAGAAGAAAGCACTTATAAAAAACTTATAGGAGGAAGAAAAAATGGAATATCTATTTACAGCTTATACGGTAATTTGGGCGTTACTTTCAGGATACATTTTTGTACTAGGAAGAAGACAAAGCCAACTTAAAAAGGATCTTCAAGTATTAAAAGAATGGAACTCAGAACAATAGAGTAGGTGATAGAGAATGAGGAAAAAACTCGTTCCACTAATTGTATTAATAGCAGTTACAGCTATATTAAGTGTTCTTTTAACCGGCCTTAAAGGGAAAGCTTCAGCAAACCCTGGTGATGCTGCCATTGATTTTGAATTAATTGACATGAATGGGAATTCTCATACTTTGTCCGATTATAAAGGGAAAGTAGTAGTGGTCAACTTCTTTGCAACATGGTGTGATCCTTGTATTGAAGAAGCCCCTGAGCTAGAGGCGTTTGGGACCGAATATGACCAAGCGGAAATCCTTATTGTAGCTAAGGGTGAAACGAAGAAAAGAATGGAAAAATATATAAACGATACAAAATCAGAACTCACATACTTATTGGACACGAAGGAAGAAGTGTCAAAGGAATACAGTGTTATTGGTCAGCCTGATACGATCATTATTGACAAGGATGGAATGATACGTGAGAGATTTACGGGACCAACAACCAAGGCTAAACTTATTGAACTAATTGAAAACATGCACCTCAACCAAGATTAAAATGCTGTGATTTGCGTTTTAATAGAATCTTCTGATTGGAAGGAGGTGAAATGAATGCTAAAGAAATTATTCTCAATCGATAAAAAATTACTAATACTGATAGGGGTTTTTACAGGAATTGTTATTTCCGCAGTTACTGCAAAAACATTAGCCTATACAGATTCAGCAGACTTTTGTCAAAGTTGTCACATCATGAACAATGTACATGCTTCCTTTACTGATTCAACACATGCGAAATTGGCTTGTAATGATTGTCATTTACCACATGAAACTAAAGTGGGCAAGCTTGCTTACAAAGCAAAAGCAGGTATGAGTCACATGTACTATAACACGATAGGGAGCGAAAAAATCCCAGATGTATTACATGCAACAGATAATTCAATGGAAGTCATTCAGCAAAACTGTGTAGACTGCCATGAAAGTACGCTTGATAACGTTTCCCATGATTCGAAGGATAGCTGTATGAGTTGTCACCAAGAGGTACCGCATGGAAAAGGATTCAAAACAGAAGATTACTTTAAACCACCAAAGCCTGGTGAACTATTAGAAGATAAAGGAGGGACATTAGACAATGGCTAGGAAATATCATATATCATTTCTCATCCTAGTTGCTGTTATGTTGCTGATATCAGGTTGCTCAACTGAACAAGCAAATAGTTCCGCTGAACTGACGACAGGATTATCAAAGGACGAAATAAATAATGAAGCTTTCAAGGATTTGTTTCCGCTTCAATATAACAGTTACATGAAAAATGAAGAAGAAGAAGATACAAAATATGGTGGATCCGTTAAACGTAGTAAGTATGATCCTGATAAGGAGCCATATCTACCAATATTGTTTAATGGTTATGGATTTGCAACTGAATATAATGAAGATCGTGGGCACGTGTATGCGAACCAAGATGTTCGAGACATTGCACGTATCACAGATAAGTCAATAGGGTCGTGTTTAACTTGTAAATCAAGTGCAGTTCCTCATATGATTGAGGAAATGGGAGACGATTACTGGGGAGGTAACTTTAACAAAGATATTTGGCCAAAGGCTGAAGAAATGGGGCACTCAGCAATCGGATGTTCTGATTGTCATGATCCTGAAACGATGGATTTAAGAATTACACGCCCAAGTTTTATTAAAGCAATGGAATCACAAGGGTTAGACGTTTCAAATCCGACGAAAAATGAAATGCGTTCTTTTGTATGTGGTCAATGTCACGTAGAGTACTATTTTGCTCCTGAAAATGGCGAAGTTACATTCCCATGGGCAGAAGGCTTCAAGCCTGAAGAAATGTACGAATACTATGATACGATTGCGAAAGATACAGGATTTGAACAGGACTGGATTCATACGGTATCGGGCACACCAATCTTAAAAGCACAGCATCCAGAGTTTGAAACTCATATGGAAGGTCCGCATGGAAAAGCTGATGTATCTTGTTCAGATTGCCATATGCCATATGAGCGAGCAGACGGTAAAAAGAAGATTACTTCTCACTGGTGGACTTCACCTCTTAAGACAATGGAAGAATCTTGTGCAACTTGTCATAGTAATAGAGACATAGAAGAGTTAGAAGAGCGTGTAGGGGATATTCAAGATACCCATATGAAGGCACTTCACAAAGCGGAGGATGTTTCCATTACTGCGCACTATTATATTAATAAAATGATTACTAGCGGTGTCGATGAAGCTAAAATAAAACAAGCACAGGAACATGTTAGAAAAGGTCAATGGATGTGGGATATCGTTGCAGCTGAGAATGGTGCAGGCTTCCATAATCCACAAGGCGGAATGGATACTTTACGTATATCTGAGGTAGAATCTAATGCAGCAATCTTAATCGCTACTGAGGAACTTGTGAAAAAAGGTGTCAGCCTAGAAGAGTTAAATAAAGAGATAGAAAAAGTGAAGAAGGCTGTTACTGGAGAGAAAGATAACTTTAAAAAGAAAGAACATGCTATTAATAGTTACTTCCCTACTCAACAGCCAGCTCCAAAAAAATAGATTAAAATAAACGAGAATGAAAACACTGTACAAAATTCATGTACGGTGTTTTCTTTATAGTGACAAATTTATGAACATCTGTCAATGTAAAAGCAATAATTACACCTTAAATATAAAGTTTTCTACTGGTTGATCCAAATGTCTTCAGCCCCAAAGATCCCTATGCCTAAGATGAAAGAAACTTTTTGACTAGATATGTTAAATTCTTCTAAGATTTTTAAATCTCCATTGCAAAGCTCGGACTATATCCAGAATTTTAAAATATTTTCCAATTGAGAAGATTTATATTGCAGGGGTGTTAAAAAACAAATAAAATTGTTTTGGTGTACGAAATAAATGTAATAAATATGTCCATTAATCTTGTTAGGTAAATGAAACATTGAAAAAATTTAGTTAGAACGAGGTCTTTTTTTACCACTATCTTTAGAGATTGAGAGATGTATATTTTTAAGAGATGGGAGTTTTTCTTCATGCCACGTGCCTTATGGCTATTAATTATAGGGATGGCAGTGAATGTAACAGGCTCTTCTTTTTTATGGCCTTTAAATGCGATCTACATTCATGAACACTTAGGAAAGTCCCTTTCCATTGCAGGATTTGTATTAATGTTAAACTCAGCAGCAAGTGTCATCGGAAACCTAATCGGAGGATATCTTTTCGATAAAATTGGTGGATATAAGTCGATTCTTTTAGGGATTGGAATTACAGCCTTATCCTTAATAGGATTAACCTTCTGGCACGGATGGCCAGCATATGTAGTGTTTTTAACGATTACCGGTTTCGGATCAGGGATTGTGTTTCCTTCCATGTACGCGATGGCTGGTTCTGTTTGGAAAGAAGGTGGAAGAAGAGCCTTTAACGCTATATATGTTGCACAAAATGTAGGTGTTGCAGTCGGTGCAGCTCTAGGAGGGCTTGTTGCTTCTTATTCGTTTCAGTTAATATTTATTGCTAATGCACTTATGTATATTGTCTTCCTCTTGATTGCTGTCTTTGGCTATCGTGGAATCGAAACAAAGGGAAACCAAACAAATATTATACAGGCAAAACCAGTGATAAAAAATTACACGAAGCTTTATGCTCTTTTAATCTTGTGCTTTGGTTATTTGTTATGCTGGATTGGTTATGTGCAATGGCAGTCTACAATTGCCGCGTATACACAAGAAATTAACATTACCTTGAAGCAATACAGTATTCTATGGACAGTAAATGGTGCCCTAATTGTGCTAGGACAGCCATTTATGAATAGGGCGATTAAGTACTTCGGTAAAAGCCTAAAATCACAGATGCTTGTTGGTATGGTGATCTTTATTGGTTCGTTTGCAGTTGCTGCATCAGCCAATCATTTTTCTGCGTTTGTAACTGCGATGGTTATTTTAACTATTGGGGAAATGTTAATATGGCCAGCTGTTCCAACCATTGCTGACCAGCTTGCACCGAAGGGTCGAGAAGGGTTTTATCAAGGAATTGTAAATAGTACGGCAACAGGAGGAAGAATGATAGGGCCTCTATTAGGCGGTGTGCTAGTGGATCTGTATGGGATGTCTATGCTCTTTACGGTATTAATTTTATTATTTGTCGTAGCCATATTTACAACATCCATTTATGATAAAAAGCTAAAAGAAGGAGAAAACTTAGCTTCCAAAGTTTCTTAATACAAAACGGAGAGATATGTAGGATATCTCTCCGTTTATTTTTAATACACTCTGATACAGTTTCTATTCTCTTTTTTCGCCAAGTAAAGGGCTTCATCGGCTGCTTGTATAATAGTCGAAGGAAGCTCATGAGCGGTAGGGGTTATCGTTGCCACCCCGACACTAATAGTTACAAAAGTGCTTACTTTTGAACGGATGTGTGGAATAGCCAGTTCTTCAATTCTTGCTCTTAATTCCTCGGCCTTTTTTTCCCCGCCAAACTTATGAGTATTTGGAAGAATCATAGCGAACTCTTCTCCACCATAACGAGCAACTACATCCCCAGGACGCATAGCTGTATTTTTGGCTGTTTCGGCTACTTTCTTCAAGCACATATCACCGAGATTATGTCCGTACGTATCGTTATACAGTTTGAAGCAATCTAAATCGAACAAAATTAGTGTGAGAGGTGTTCCTTCACGGTAAGCTCGATTCCATTCGGTTTGTAGATAATCATCAAAATATCTTCTGTTAAAGATACCTGTTAATCCATCTTGATAAGAATACAGGGTCAACTGTTTGTTAGCGATTTGGAGTTTCTCTTCCACTTGTTTTTGTTGGGTAATATCTTGAACAACACCGATTACATAATTTGGACTTACATCTTCAAGAAGGGATACATTTAGCAATCCCCAGACAATTTCTCCTGATTTTGTCACATATCTTTTTTCCATACGATAAGAAGACATTTCCCTCGCAAGAAGCTTTGTCAAAAGAGATAAATCTTTTAAAATATCATCTTTATGGGTAAAGTCGGAAAAGGACATTTTTGATAATTCATCTTTTGTATATCCTGTAAATAATTCTAGCGCCGGATTACAATCAATCGTTTTTCCTGTATTTCCGTCCACTAGGGCAATCGCAACTCCTGCCTCGTTAAACATCCCCTGAAGACGCATATGATTTCTCGAGAGTGTTTCTTCTAAAGTCTTTCTAGTAGTAATATCTTTGTAACTAACCTGAATCGAATCTCTTCCATTAAAGGTAATTAATGAACAAGAAAGGATAATCTCGACTGTTTCTCCTGTAGCTGTTTTTAATTGAAATTCCACATTTTCCAATGAATGGCCAGTACTTTTTACGTACTCTTGTACTTCATTTGATTTTTCTATAAAAGAAGGTTCCAAAAACTCTTCAATTTTTACTCCAATAACCTGGGAAGGGTCCTTGGCACCAACAATTTTCGCTGCTGCATAATTGGCATAAACAAGAACGCCATCGGTATGAACTGCCATTGGATCTGGAGAGTTGTCCAACATATTTCTAAAAAGTTCTTCACTTTTTAGTAAATTTTCTTCAATTTGTTTCCTCTCGGTTATATCCTCAATTTGAACAATTAAAAAAAGTGGTTCGTTTTGTTGATCACTAACTAAAGAAGTGGTCACATTCCCCCATAAAACTCTTTGTTGTTTGTCGATCCACCTGACTTCTAATTGGTTATAACTAATGTCTCCATTCTCAAATTCTCTTAATTTATTTACAATATATTCGTGATCATCTGGGTGAATGATATCTGAGAAATGAGATTCGTATAATTCTTCCATAGATAAGCCTGTTTTCTGACAGAAAGATGGATTTACCTTCATCCATTTACCATCAAGCGACATAATGGCCATCCCTATGGCAGCATTCTGAAAGGCGTTAAAGAACAGCTGCTCATGACTAAATTGACGTAACATTTTATTCAACCTTCTTTATTAATAGGAATAAGTTTCTATTTTAATATATTTTTCTATATTTTACTAAAAGGTATTTACTTTTTCTATAGTACGTTAAAAGATATAAGCCCTAAGTCTTAGATTATTTTAAAGCGGGAGCCTGTTATTAGGTTCCAAAGTTTTCCTTACAATAAGTGTATAAGATGACTTAGGAGGAAATTAGAAATGAAAAAAATGTGGATGTTAGGCGCTGCCGCTGCTGGAGCCCTGTTAGTATTATCAGGATGTAATGTTATGGCAACAGAAAAAACTGAGCAAAAATCAATCGAAGTTGCTAAGGATGATGCGGAAAAATTAGAAGTTGAATTAAATATGGGTGCTGGTGAGCTAATCGTTTCAAAAGGAACAGGTGAGTGGTTAGAGGGAGAGGTTGTTTACAATAACGATAAGCTTGAACCTAAAGTTAATTATGATATGAATGGTGATGAAGGGCATTTAATTATTGAGCAAAAGCAAAAAAGCCTTTCAAATATTAAAATGGGAGACATTAAGAACGAGTGGGATTTGAAACTTTCTAATGACGTCCCCATTGATTTAACCGTGAACGCCGGAGCTTCAAATACGAATCTTAGCCTAAAAGGAGTTCAGCTTACTTCTCTAGATGTAAATGCTGGTGTTGGGGATATGACGGTAGACTTAACTGGTGAATGGAATGAGGGTTTTAATGTGGATCTAAAAATGGGGGTTGGTAAAACAGAAGTACTTTTACCTAAGGATGTAGGTGTAAAGATTGTTTCGAAAAAAGGAATTGGAAGTGCTGAATTTAAGGGCTTTATTTCGCAAGGGGATGGAGTCTATGTAAATGATGTATATGAGGATTCAGATAAGGTTATTACGGTAAATACAGAACTAGGTGTGGGAGAAGTAGAGTTTAAACTACAATAACTTCTTCGGATAAACTGCTTATATTTAATCTCTTATGGGGCTGTAAGGTAAAAACTTACAGCTCTTTAAATATGTAAGCGCTATGATAATATAGAGAGAGTTGAATTTTTATTGTAAGGGAGATTTCTATGAGAACGACTCTATTAGATATTCCAATTGAAATCGTTGAAACTATTGTGGAAAATGCCTTTGAGTGGTTAGTAGTCGTTAATCAGCAAGGAGAAATAATATACATTAATAAAAATTATTGTGACTTTCTTCAGGTTAATAGAAATGATGTAATCGGAATGCATGTTACAGATGTAATTGAAAATTCTAGGATGCATATTGTCGCTGAAACCGGTAAAGAAGAAATTGCGGACCTCCAATATATACGAGGAAATTATATGATTGCAAACCGAATCCCTATCATATCTAACGGTGAAGTAGTTGGTGCTTTTGGTACTGTTTTTTTTCGCGATACACAAGAATGGAAAAAAATGAACAGCCATGTTAAGAGCATGCTTGCCAAAATCCAAACCTACATCCAAGATATTGATCGAAGTGTGAAATACGGAATTGAGGATATTCTAGGTGAATCAAAAGAGATTCGTAGCTTAAAAGAGAAAGTGAAGATGATTGCTGCAACTGACATCTCAGTTCTAATCAGAGGGGAAAGTGGAACGGGTAAGGAGCTCTTTGCCCACAGTATTCATCAGCTTAGCAATAGGAGTCATCAACCGTTTGTAAAAATAAATTGTGGTGCGATTCCCGAGCATTTACTCGAATCTGAGCTTTTTGGATATGAGGAAGGAGCTTTTACAGGTGCTAAAAAAGGTGGAAAAAAAGGAAAGTTTCAGTTAGCTGATGGGGGAACTTTGTTTTTAGACGAAATCGGTGACATGCCTTTAAATATGCAAGTGAAGTTATTAAGAGCACTCCAGGAAGGTGAGATAGAAAGCGTTGGGTCTACCAAAACTCTTTCAGTAGATGTGAGGATTATTGCCGCTACTAATCGGCCTCTTGAAAAAATGATGGAAGAAAAACGGTTCCGAGAGGATTTATTTTACCGAATTAATGTTATTCCGTTTAGAATACCAGCAATGCGAGAGCGAATGGAAGATATCCCGTTTCTCCTCGAGTTCTTTATTAAAAAGATAACCCAAAGGTCTGGTAAACGGATTAATCATGTCGAGGAAGAAGTTTTAGACGTCTTTAACAGCTATAGCTGGCCCGGAAATATCAGAGAACTTGAAAATGTGATTGAAGCAGCAATCCATTTAACCAGTAATGAAAGTATTACAGTTGATTCCTTACCAGATTATATAAAGGACACATCTCTATATCCTCTTGGAAAAAAGAAACTTAAAGAAATTTTAGAGGAAACTGAGAGAAAAATACTGCAGCAGAGCTTAAATAAATATAGTGACGATAAGCTTGCAGCAGCCAAAGTATTAGGGATTAGTAAGTCAACGATGTATGAAAAATTAAAAAAATATAATCTTGAAAATTAACAGTCCGAATATCTGGAATAATTTCCGGAAATCCGGACTTTTTATATTTTGTTAGAAGATTCAACCTTTTATAGACCTTATTTTGTTAATTAGAAGTTTTTGCTTTATTTCTTTGTAGTCTTGATTTCCGGATTTTCGGAAAAAATATTCACAAAAATTTCAAAAATACAGAATTCGCACTATTTTAAGTTTTGGCACGGAAGTTGCATTAGTTTTTAGGGAGAACAAATTAAGGAGGTCTTTTTTTGAAAGCGTTTTATCAAAGTCCTTTAGAAGCAGTTGCATCCATTGAAGACGGTTCAACCATTATGGTTGGAGGATTTGGTCTTGTAGGTATTCCAGAACAATTAATCCTAGCCCTAGTCGAAAAAGGAACAAAAGATTTAACTGTTATCTCAAATAACTGTGGAGTTGATGATTGGGGGCTTGGTTTGCTTTTAAAAAACAAGCAAATTAAGAAGATGATCGGGTCTTATGTTGGAGAGAATAAAGAGTTTGAAAGACAAGTACTTGCTGGTGAAATCGAAGTAGAATTAACCCCGCAAGGAACCTTAGCAGAAAGAATTCGTGCCGGTGGCGCTGGAATTCCTGCGTTTTATACTCCAGCTGGAGTCGGAACTGAAGTTGCTAAAAATAAAGAGATTCGTAGTTTTGGTGGCAAAGAGTATGTGTTGGAAACAGCCTTGAAAGCGGACTTTAGTTTAGTCAGAGCTCATAAGGCAGATGACATGGGAAATCTTGTTTACAATAAAACAGCAAGAAACTTTAATCCAATGATTGCTGCAGCGGGTAAGGTAACGATTGCAGAAGTAGAGGAACTAGTCCCAGCGGGAGAGATAAACCCAGATCATATTCATTCTCCAGGGATATATGTGCAAGGGCTACTTGTTGCGAAACAAGAGAAGAGAATTGAGAGAGTAACAACAAGATAAGTCGTAGAGGAGGTAAATTTATGGATAAAAAACTCTTAAGAGAGCGTATTGCGAAACGAGCAGAGCAAGAAATTAATGATGGCAACTATGTTAATCTTGGAATCGGTATGCCTACATTAGTAGCCAACTTTATTCAGGAAAATAAACAAGTTGTGCTTCAGTCTGAAAATGGTTTGCTAGGTATTGGCCCATATCCGACAGAGGATGAGGTAGATGCTGATTTAATCAATGCAGGAAAAGAAACAGTAACTGCAATAAAGGGAGCTTCTTATTTCAGTAGTGCAGAGTCATTTGGAATGATTCGAGGGGGACACATAGATGTTGCAATCCTTGGTGGCATGGAAGTTTCTAGTGACGGAGATTTAGCTAACTGGATGATTCCTGGAAAGATGATTAAGGGGATGGGCGGTGCAATGGACTTGGTGCACGGGGCTCAAAAAATCATTGTGATCATGGAGCATGTTTCAAAGGATGGAAGCCCAAAAATTGTAAACGCTTGCAGCTTACCTTTAACTGGTAAGAAAGTTGTTAACCGTATTATTACGGAAAGAGCAGTTATTGATGTTACTGAGGCTGGTCTGAAGCTTGTTGAAGTTTTTGAAGGCTTTACAGTAGAAGATATTGTAAATTCCACAGAATCAACTTTGATTATTGACGATGTAAAAGTAGGGGTAACGGTATAACCGTCGGCTTTTAATCAATGGCTTTTTACAAAGGGGTATTTGTTATTTTTCTTTTATTTAGAAAAATAATGACTATAAATCTATGGATTTTTTCCTAAAGAATTTGTACTTTTCATATACTTTTTAACTTGGGGAAAAAGCCCGTAGGATCAACATTCACAATTAAGGGGGAAAAGAAATGCTAGGTATGATAGGTTTAGTTGGTGGATTAGTATTACTAATCGTGCTAACGATGAGAGGGATGAACTTGCTTGTAGCAGGTCCATTATCAGCTCTATTTGTAGCAGTTTTAAATGGAATGCCATTGTTTCCACAATTGGTTGGTGAAGGGGAAGCAAACTTAGTTGGAAACTACATGACTGGATTTTCTGGGTTTGTGACTGCTTGGTATCTAATGTTCTTATTAGGTGCTATCTTTGGTAAGGTTATGGAGGATAGTGGGGCAGCTGATAGCGTTTCTAAACTTATCGTTGATAAATTAGGAATGAAGTATGCTGTTTTAGCAATCGTCATTGCCTGTGCTGTGTTAACTTATGGAGGAGTGAGCTTATTCGTTGTAGCGTTCTCTGTTTATCCGATGGCGTTAAGCTTATTCAAACAAGCGGATTTACCAAGAAGATTTATTCCAGCCGCTTTAGCATTTGGATCAGTAACATTTACGATGACATCAGCTGGTTCTCCAGAAATTCAAAACTGGATTCCAATTGATTACTTAGGAACTTCACCTTATGCAGGATGGGAAGTCAGTTTAATTGTTGCAGTGTTCATGATGATTTTTGGATATTGGTGGTTAAAACGCATGATCACGAAGGCTGTCGCAAAGGGAGAAGGATTTGTTGCTAGAAATTCAGATCCAGTATCTGAGGAGAGAGATTTACCAAATCCATTTATGGGATTTGTTCCATTACTAGTTGTATTAGTGATTTCTTTCATTTTCCATGATTCACTAAAACAATCAGCACTTATTATTGCCCTACTTGGTGGAGTAATTGCTACTTATCTATTAAATCGTAAATACTTTAAGAATTTCTGGAATGCAGTTTCTGAAGGTACACTAGGTGCATTAATTGCTATCGGTAATACGGCTGCAGTAGTAGGATTTGGTGGAGTTGCTAAGGCTGTTCCTTCCTTCGCAACAGCAGTAGATTTCATGACAAGTATTCCAGGAAGTCCACTAATCGGTGGAGCTATCGCAGTAAGTGTTATTGCTGGGATGACAGGTTCAGCATCAGGTGGTCAGGCAATTGCTTTACCTTTAATTGCCCCACATTATATGGACATGGGCGTAAATACGGAAGCTCTACACAGGGTTGTTGCCATATCTTCAGGTGCATTAGATTCACTACCTCATAATGGATATGTTGTAACAACGGTAAGAGCCATCTGTGGTGAGACTCACAAAGACGCTTATGGTGCGGTAGGAGCTGTTACGGTTATTGTACCGTTAATCGGTGTTGCTTTAGCTATCATCTTGTTCTCATTCGGATTGGGTATTTAGGAAGGGGATTTTATGGTTGAAAATAAAGTAGTTTTCATAACTGGAGCTGCACAAGGAATTGGTTATGAAATCGGTAAAAAATTTGCTTCAGAGCGTGCAAAAGTTGTTTTAACAGACATTCAAGAAGAAGCGGTTAAAGAGGCTGCTGATAAGTTAAAAGAAGAAGGATACGACGCGTTAGGGATTAAATGTGACGTGACTTCTGAAGAAGATATTAAGCAGGCAATCTCACAAACAGTAAACCATTTTGGATCAATTGATGTTTTAATCAACAATGCAGGATTACAACATGTGTCTTATATTGAGGATTTTCCAACTGAGAAATTTGAATTCATGATTAAGGTTATGCTGACGGCACCATTCATTGCCATCAAACATGCATTACCGTATATGAAAGAAAAGCAGTTTGGAAGAATTATTAATATGGCATCGATTAACGGTCTAGTTGGATTTGCTGGAAAAGCTGCATACAATAGTGCAAAGCACGGCGTTATTGGTTTAACGAAGGTAGCTGCACTAGAGACAGCTCCACATGGAATTACAGTGAATTCTATTTGTCCTGGGTATGTAGATACACCTCTAGTACGAAATCAGTTAGCTGACCTAGCAAAAACTAGAAATGTAGCATTAGAAAAAGTGCTAGAAGAGGTTATTTACCCATTAGTACCGCAAAAGAGATTGTTAGAGGTTGATGAAATCGCTGATTATGCAATCTTTTTAGCGAGTGATAAAGCTAAAGGTGTTACTGGCCAGGCTGTTGTTATGGATGGTGGATATACGGTTCAGTAGGAATATGTGTTGGGAAGGCAGCTCCTTTTGTGGGGGGCTGTCTTTTTATATTTGCTTACAAACTCGAGTTTTCAGTGAGTGTGTTTGTTATTATGTTTATGTTTAAAAACTATTAATGTAATGCTGTTTAAGCTTAGCATGGCACCTAAGAAAAGCGGAGAATCGTGCCGCGCCTAAAAAGAAAATGGTGAAGTCATTGTAGGGGAGGCAGGGAATCGTGCCGCGACCAAGGAGGAAATAGCGAAGTCGTGGTAAGGAAGGCAGGGAATCGTGCCGCGACCAAGGAAAAAATAGGGAAGTCGCGGTAAGGAAGGCGGGGAATCGTGCCGCGCCCAAGGAGAAAATGGTGAAGTCGCGGTAAGGAAGGCGGGGAATCGTGCCGCGCCCAAGGAGAAAATGGGGAAGTCGTGGCAGGGAAGGCGGGGAATCGTGCCGCGCCAAAGGAGAAAATAGGGAAGTCACGGTAAGGAAGGCGGGGAATCGTGCCGCACCCAAGGAGAAAATGGAGAATTCGTGGCAGGGAAGGCAGGGAATCGTGCCGTGCCCAAGGAGAAAATGGTGAATTCGCGGTAAGGAAGGCGGGGAATCGTGCCGCGCCTAAGGAGAAAATGGGGAATTCGCGGTAAGGAAAGCAGGGAATCGTGCCGTGAATAAGGAGAAAATGGTGAATTCGTGGTAAGGAAGGCAGGGAATCGTGCCGCGCCCAAGGAGAAAATGGGGAATTCGCGGTAAGGAAGGCGGGGAATCGTGCCGCGCCCAAGGAGAAAATGGGGAATTCGCGGTAAGGAAGGCGGGGAATCGTGCCGTGACCAAGGATAAAACGCTGAATTCGTGGCAGGGAAGGCAGGGAATCGTACCGCGCCCAAGGAGATAAAATCGCGGAAAAGTTCTAAACTATCGCGGAAATATAGGTATACTATGTAGTTAGTTACCCTGAAATAAGTCACAAAACCCATTTTTTTACATAAAATAGCAACTATCTATACATTGACTTGCATCCGCAAGAGAAATCTAATAAAATAACGTTATACTTTTATAAATGAATGACTATGACGAGGAATAGTAGTGGTGTAACCCTGTTTTAGAGAGTTGACGGTTGGTGAAAGTCAATCAGGCCCATCATGAACTCGCCTCTTGAGTCGCAAGTGTGAAGTAATAGTAATGCTTGCCGTTTGCCGCGTTAAGGATGAATGAAGCGAGTGACATTAATTGTCACTAATGTGGGTGGTACCGCGGGAGATTTATACATAATCCTCTCGTCCCTTTTTGGGGCGAGGGGTTTTTTTATTTTTCTAAAGGTAATAATCAATTGTAACTAAGTCTTAGGAGGAAATTACGATGAGCTTCAATCATCAAGAAATTGAAAAGAAGTGGCAAAGTCACTGGGAGCAAAACAAAACATTTAAAACAAGTGAAGAAAAAGGTAAGCGCAAGTTTTACGCGCTGGATATGTTTCCATATCCATCAGGTGCAGGACTACACGTAGGCCATCCTGAAGGATATACTGCGACAGATATCCTTTCAAGAATGAAGCGTGCTCAAGGCTATAATGTACTTCATCCAATGGGATGGGATGCATTTGGTTTGCCAGCGGAGCAATACGCATTAGATACAGGGAATGATCCTGCGGAATTTACGAAATTAAATATTGAAACATTTAAGCGTCAAATTAAGGCGTTAGGATTCTCATACGATTGGGATCGTGAAGTAAACACAACAGATCCTGGCTACTATAAATGGACGCAATGGATCTTCTTAAAGCTTTACGAAAAAGGATTAGCTTATATTGACGAGGTAGCGGTGAACTGGTGTCCAGCATTAGGAACGGTTTTATCAAACGAAGAAGTCATTGATGGTAAAAGTGAGCGCGGTGGACATCCGGTTGAACGTCGTCCAATGAAGCAATGGATGTTAAAAATTACTGCTTATGCTGATCGTCTATTAGAAGATTTAAATGAGTTAGATTGGCCAGAGAGCTTAAAAGACATGCAACGTAACTGGATTGGGCGTTCAGAAGGTGCTGAGATTACTTTCAATATTGAAGGACATGATAGCACGTTCACTGTGTTTACCACTAGACCAGATACATTATATGGAGCAACATACGCAGTACTTGCACCTGAACATGCATTAGTGGAAAAAATTACGAACGCAGATCAGCGTGGAGCAGTTGAACAATATCTTGACCAAGTTAAAAGCAAGAGTGATCTAGAGCGTACAGACTTAGCTAAAGACAAAACAGGTGTATTTACTGGTGCTTATGCGATTAATCCAGTGAATAACGAGAAAATGCCAATCTGGATTGCTGATTATGTACTTGTAAGCTATGGTACTGGTGCAATCATGGCAGTTCCAGGTCACGATGAGCGCGATTATGAATTTGCACAGAAGTTCAACCTTGAAATTAAAGAAGTAGTAGCTGGTGGAGACATTTCTAAAGAAGCGTATACAGGAGACGGAGCGCACGTTAATTCTGACTTCTTAAATGGTTTAAATAAAGATGAGGCAATCAGCAAAATGATCGCTTGGCTAGAAGAAAAAGGCATTGGTACGAAGAAAGTAACTTACCGTCTTCGTGATTGGTTATTTAGCCGTCAGCGTTATTGGGGAGAGCCGATTCCGATTATCCATTGGGAAGATGGCACAATGTCTGCAGTTCCTCATGAAGAGCTTCCGTTAGTTCTACCTAAAACAACTGAAATTCGCCCATCTGGTACAGGTGAATCTCCATTAGCAAATATTGCTGACTGGGTTAATGTTGTTGACCCTGAAACAGGTAAAAAAGGCCGTCGTGAAACAAATACGATGCCACAATGGGCAGGAAGCTGCTGGTACTACTTACGTTATATCGATCCAAAGAACACAGAAGCATTAGCTGATGCAGAAAAATTAAAGGAATGGCTTCCAGTTGATATTTATATCGGTGGAGCAGAGCACGCAGTTCTTCACTTGCTATACGCTCGCTTCTGGCACAAATTCCTTTATGATATCGGTGTTGTTTCAACGAAAGAGCCGTTCCAAAAGTTGTTCAACCAAGGAATGATCTTAGGTGAAAACAATGAAAAGATGAGTAAGTCTAAAGGGAATGTTGTAAATCCAGATGAGATTGTTGCAAGTCATGGGGCAGATACACTTCGTCTTTATGAAATGTTTATGGGACCTTTAGATGCATCAATCGCTTGGTCAACGAAAGGACTTGATGGTGCTCGCCGTTTCTTAGATCGTGTATGGCGTCTATTTATCGAAGAAAATGGTGAATTGAGTGCCAAAGTTCAAGAAAGTGACGATGCTCAGTTAGAGAAGATCTATCACCAAACCGTGAAAAAAGTTACTGAGGATTTTGAAGGCTTACGCTTTAACACAGCGATTTCGCAACTAATGGTATTCATCAACGAAGCTTATAAAGCTACAGTTCTTCCGAAGAACTATGTGGAAGGATTCGTGAAATTATTAGCTCCGATCGCTCCACATATCGCCGAAGAGCTATGGGCGAAGTTAGGACATAGTGAGACCATTTCATACGAAGCATGGCCTGCATTCGATGAAGCAAAGCTTGTTGATAACGAAGTCGAAATTGTTATTCAAATTAATGGGAAAGTAAAAGCTAAACTTTTGGTTCCAGCCAATGCAAATAAAGAATCATTAGAGCAAATTGCAATGGATGATAACACAGTCAAAGAACAAATTGACGGGAAGACCGTACGAAAAGTCATTGCTGTTCCAGGCAAGCTTGTTAATATTGTAGCGAATTAATTTATTGGCATCTCCTAATTTTAGGGGATGCTTTTTATACTGATGGCTTAATTTGGGTCAGTTCACATAATTTGTTATATAATAAAAAACACATGTGAATAATGTTAACTTGGACTACAAAAATAGAGGGGTTGAACTAATATGGATATCGAAATCATCACAACAGAAGAATTGCAAAACAAACTAGAAAAAGGGGAAAATCTTGAACTTGTAGATGTTAGGGAATTTGAAGAGGTAGAACAAGGAATGATTCCGGGAGCTAAGCATATTCGAATGGGAGAAATTCCGGAGAATCTAGATTATTTTGACAAAGACAAAGAGTATATCTTTATTTGTCGTTCAGGTCGTCGAAGTGAAAATGTTTGTTACTATTTGAAGGATCAAGGCTACAAAGTACGTAATATGATTGGCGGAATGCTAGAGTGGACTGGAGAAACGAAATAAAGATTGTTTAAAAGCTGGCTTAGGCTAGCTTTTTTGTTTTTTTAAAATCTAACAAACTTGGCTAAACTGGTTAATAAAAAAGCGAGAGAGGGAGAGAAGGTTGATTAAGGTCAAACTTTTTGATCAAGAGCATGAGAAAGATTTAGAAGTGATGATGAATCGCTTCCTTGAAAAGATAGATGAAAATAAGCTTATTGATATTAAATACAATGTTGCTGCTATTCAAGAAGAGGAAGATGAGCAGATTTACTGTTTTTCAGCAATGGTGATATACCGAGTGTAATAGGTTTAAGTGCTGACTGCTTAATACCTAGAAATAGCGAATTCCTCAGAAAATGGTCTTAAGATAGCGTGTTACTACCAAAAATTAAGCTTATTTCATAAAAAATGGTCATTAAGTCTGTAGGTTAATACGTAAAATCATCATATTCCTCAAAAAAGTGGAATTAAAGTGGGAGATTAGTACCTAATTTAAGCATTGTCAGCAAAAGTGGGAACTAAGAAAAAGGGAATCAAAAAGAAAATTGATTCCCTCCCTAAGTTCTTTTATTTTCTAACCGACAAGGCAAACTCAGCTGCATTTTTTCCAGCAAGTCTTCCTGTTACTAAGGCAGAAGTAATATTATATCCGCCGGTATATCCATGAATATCTAAAATTTCTCCACAGAAATAAAGTCCTTCTTTTATTTTTGAGGCCATTGTTTGTGGTTCTACTTCTTTAACAGAGACTCCACCGCCGGTTACAAAGGCTTTCTCAATAGGTAATGTTCCATTTACTTTGAACGTGAAATCCTTGCATGTTTTCACGAAGCTTCTAATTTTCTGTGAGGAAATCGTTCCAGCTTGTGCAGAAGGATCGATATCGTTTAGCTCTAATAAGAATAAAAGATATCTCTCAGGAAGCAGCCCTTTAAGAATGTTTTTTACACTTTTCTTTGGTTCTGATTTAAGTTGATTTAATACATCTTGAAATAATGGTTCTTCTTTTTGATCAGGGATAGCATCTAAGCTCATCGTTACTTCTTTTAAATCCCATTTTTTAAGAGCCTTAACGACATACTGGCTACATCTCAATACAGCAGGGCCACTTACGCCAAAGTGGGTAAAAATCATATCCATCTTATGCGAAACTAGTGGTTTTCCTTTTGGATTTAGAACACTTAGATTAATGTCTCGAAGTGATAAGCCCTGTAACGTTTTGTTTTTAATGAATGGCTCACTTGAAGTAATCGGTACTTCTGTAGGAAAAAGATCTGTGATCGTGTGACCTACTTTTTTAGCCCAGATGTACCCATCTCCCGTGGAACCCGTATGAGGGACCGATTTTCCCCCAACGGCTATCACAATTGATGTTGCTTCATAGCTTTTTCCATCTTTCATATGAACCATTGAAGCATGCTCATTGAATTCTATGTCTGCAACGGGAGCATTCGTACGTATATCAACCTTAAGGGTTTTTAATTTATGTATGAGTGCATCTACTACTGACTGTGCTTTATCAGTAACAGGGAACATTCGCCCATGATCTTCTTCTTTCAATTTAATTCCTAAGTCTTCGAAAAATCGGATAATATCTTCATTGCTGAAAATGGAAAAGGCACTGTAAAGAAAACGCCCATTACCTGGAATATGTTTGATGATTTCATCAACAGGTAGTCGATTTGTAACATTACATCTCCCGCCACCTGAAATAGCAAGTTTCCTGCCAAGTTTGTCACCTTTATCAATTAAAAGGACGTTCCCACCTTGCTCACCTGCAGCAATGGCAGCCATAAGACCAGAAGGACCTCCACCAATTACAATTACATCGTATTCGTATTTCATATTTTGTCACCATCTTTTCTATTTACAATGTTTAAATCAAAGGCCTGACATGTAGCCTTGTACTATTATAGAACATTCACAAAAAGGAAGGAAAGAATACATAACATAATAATGAGGCTAGCACTTCTAGTTGTAGAAGTGTAAACTACAAATAGTGCAAAAAATTATCGACCCTTACGAAACGGGATTGGAATTTTAAAAGTAGGAAGGGATTATATGTCATCAAAGCTTTTAAGAGGGACCTTCATTTTAACTTTAGGAACAATGATTTCAAAAGTATTAGGATTATTTTATGTCATTCCTTTTTATAAAATTGTGGGCTCAGAGGGGACGCTATTATATCAATATTCATACGTACCCTATACGATTTTTATTAGTATTGCAACCGCTGGTGTACCTTTAGCGGTCTCTAAGTTTATATCAAAATACAATGCATTAGAGGAATATGCAGTAGGAAGAAAGCTATTTAAATCTGGACTTCTTATTATGCTAGCTAGTGGTATCACATCCTTCTTCGTCCTCTTCTTCTCTGCACCTATGCTAGCAGAAATCATCATTAATGATAATGACTTAAAATCTAAACCAAGTGATGTTGTTACGGTTATTCGAGCGGTTAGCTTTGCATTGATTATCATCCCTTTTATGAGTTTGATTCGTGGGTTCTTCCAGGGTCATCAATCGATGGGACCATCAGCTGTTTCTCAAGTAGTAGAGCAGATAGTACGAATCATTTTTCTACTAGCGGGAGCATTCGTTGTTTTAAATGTATTAAAAGGGAGCTTAGTTACTGCTGTAAGTGTAGCTACGTTCGCAGCATTTATAGGGGGATTGGGTAGTTTAGGGGTGTTATTTTGGTATTGGTATAAAAGAAAGCCCCACCTTGATCAGTTGTTAGAGCAAGATAAAAGGCAGATGGATATTTCCCTTAAGGATATGTACAAAGAAATTATTATCTATTCAATTCCGTTTGTACTAATAGGGATTGCCAACCCATTATTCCAAATGATCGATTTATTAACATTCAATAGAGCGATGACATCAATAGGATTAACTCATATATCAGAGGATGCTCTATCTATTTTGAATTATCAAACGCATAAACTTGTTATTATTCCTGTATCGTTGGCAACTGCATTTTCGCTAACATTGGTTCCAAGTATTACAAAGGCTTTTATTGAGCAGGATCAAAACAATATGAATCGTCAGTTGAATCAAACGTTTCAAGTACTATTATTTCTAACGTTGCCAGCCGCAGTTGGTTTGTCCTTGTTAGCAGAACCGATTTACAGAGTCTTTTATGAACACGATCTTTTAGGAGCAGAAGTGCTACGTACATACGCTCCAGTTGCCATGTTATTTGCTCTGTTTTCGGTAACAGCTGCTATCCTACAGGGGTTAGATGAGCAGAAGTTTACAATTTTAAGCTTGCTTGTTGGGATACTTGTGAAACTATCTTTAAATATTCCGCTCATTAAATTATTTGAAACACATGGTGCTATCCTAGCGACAGCATTAGGATATGGAGTAGCTATTTTAATTAATATGTATGTCATTAAATCGCACTCAAAGTACCGTTTTAGACTGGTTTTAAGAAGGGGATTATTAATTGTTATTTTTACCATCATTATGTTTGTGGCTGCTGGCGTAACATATAAAATCTTATTGTTATTCTTAAGTCCAACATCTGTCATTCAGTCTTTGGCTATGATTAGTATATGTGCACTTGTCGGAGCAGGAATCTACTTCTTCTTAGGGATAAAATCTAAGTTAGTATACTTTTTATTCGGTCAAAGAGTGGATAGACTAATGAGAAAGCTACGTCTTAAGACATAGGGCTCTGTTCAATAGAGAATGAAAAAGACTCTTTCCAAGTCTTTACGGAGGAGAATATTATGAGAATAGATAAAATGCTTGCTA
Source organism: Cytobacillus spartinae (assembly GCF_042865285.1). Classification (NCBI taxonomy): domain Bacteria; kingdom Bacillati; phylum Bacillota; class Bacilli; order Caryophanales; family Bacillaceae; genus Cytobacillus; species Cytobacillus spartinae. Next base: position 80,761 of record NZ_JBIACK010000015.1, read on the forward strand.
ACCTTGGCTATGGGAGCCGGAAAGAGGTTAAAAAGCTTTTAAAAGACGGTGCAGTTTTAGTAAATGAAAAGCCAGTTAAAGATTCGAAGCACCATGTGGACCCCGAAAACGATGTGGTTACGTTAAATGGGGAAGTCATTGAATATAAAGAATTTATATACTTAATGATGAACAAACCTCCTGGTGTTATATCAGCAACAGAGGATCAGCGAGATGAAACAGTAGTAGATTTATTAGAGATGGAGGATTTAGTATTTTCTCCATTCCCAGTTGGACGTCTTGATAAAGATACAGAAGGGTTATTGTTATTAACAAATGATGGGCAGCTGTCACACAGACTACTTTCTCCTAAAAAGCATGTACCTAAAACCTACTTTGCTGTTATAGATGGGGAAGTGACGGAAGAAGACGTGATCGCTTTTAGAGAAGGGGTTACATTAGATGACGGCTATGTAACCAAACCAGGAGAACTTCAGATTCTTAAATCAGGAATCCGCTCGGATATTGAACTTACGATAACGGAGGGTAAATTCCATCAAGTAAAAAGGATGTTTGAAGCCGTTGGAAAGAGGGTTACCTATCTGAAAAGAATATCTATGGGGCCACTAAAACTTGATGAAACATTAGAATTAGGTGAATACCGAGAATTAACAGATGAGGAAGTTCAGATGTTAATGAAATACGAGAGTTAAAATAAAAAGCTTTGTTCATATAACAAAAAAATCGCCCAAATAGGGCGATTTTCTTTATATTTGATTTTTAAATTTAAGATGTCATCTTTACTTTTTTCTGCGTCGTTGTCCATTTGCCGCGGCTGGGACTTTTCACCAAGTCGTTATGAGCCAAGACATTTAAATCTCTTTGGATCGTACGAGGGGTTATACCAAATTCCTCCACTAGTTCTTGGGTTGTAACGGTCCCATGATTATTAATAAACATGTAGATGGATTTGATACGGTTTAACATCCGGTTAGTCGAAGGTTTCAAAGAACCACTCCCTATCCTTTTTTCAAACCATGGCATATACCTGCAACCGACAGCTTCTTTGAAGTTTACTCTTCAAAAGTATGTAATTTTCTTTTCCTAGACAACTCCTTTTCGTGTTCTAAGATGAGAAAAATCTAGATGTCAAAGATCTTGTTACTATTGTAACCTTATTTTCAAATAATTTCTACTTTTTCATTACTTTTTACAAAATATTAACAGAATTTATAAAAATTATACTTTTTCCGCTCACCTTCCTTTCTAGGGCTTTCGATATATCATATGGGATGAAGGCTTGTAAATATGATAATCGTTTGAAAATTAGAAAAAATAGGACACAATTTCCTCTATTCGTACAATTATTTTTCTATTATAATCTTCACGTATTTCCATTTTCCTTGAAAGGACGACAAAATTTTGGATCCATCGATACAGTCTCAATTAACGCATCGAAAAGAAAATATTTACTTTGCTTTTGTTTTATTGTTTAGCATACTTACTTACATCTTTTTGGCATTTTCCATAATAGGGATCGTTATTATTGCTTTCATGGTTCTTATCTCTGTTATTTTTCACGGATTAATGATGGGGGGAATCAGAAGAAATGGAGTAAAGCTCAGTGAGGAGCAGTTTCCAGATTTATATGAAAAAGCAGTTAAGGTGGCAACTGATATAGGTTTAAAGAAAATCCCTGATATCTATGTAGTGGAGTCGGCAGGAATATTAAATGCATTTGCTACAAGGTTTTTCGGTAGAAACATGGTTGTACTGTACTCTGATATTTTTGAATTGATTGAAAGAGAAGGGGAGAAGGAAGTATTATTTGTCCTTGCCCATGAATTCACACATTTAAAAAGAAAACACGTTATCGTGAGCTTGCTGCTTCTACCTGCTATGTGGGTTCCTTTTTTAGGGAATGCATATATGCGAGCTTGTGAGTATACTTGTGATCGCTATGCAGCTTATTATGTTCAATCTCTAGATGCTGCTAAAAATGCATTAACCATTTTAGCAATTGGAAAAGAGCTTTATTCAAAAGTAAACCAGCAAGCATATATGAAGCAGTTAGAAACAGAGTCAGGATTCTTTGTTTGGTTAAATGAAAAATTATCCAGTCATCCTCATTTACCAAAACGAATCTATTCTCTTTCTATCCTCTTTGCTTCTGACACGACAGAGGTGCTAAGTGAACCGAAAAGAAAAGTGTGGATTGGCTTAATTATTGCCATGTTTTCGACCATTCTTGTTAGTACAGGTCTTTTCGCAGGCTATAAAACTTTAGAAAAAGTGGACATGTTTTCTGAAATTTTTGCTGGGTTAGAAGGGACTACCCCTTTAATGGATGCAGCGAGCTCTAATGATGTAGAAGAGTTACAAGTGTTATTGGACGAAGGTCATGATATTGATGAAGTTGATAACGATGGTTCTACTGCACTTCACTGGGCTGTTTTTTATAATAGCTATGAGGCAGCTGAATTTTTATTAGAACAAGGCGCTAATCCAAATACACAGGATTCTTATGATACTACTCCTTTGATGAGTACGGTATTCATGGATGATATTGAAATGGCAGAATTGCTATTACAATATCATGCAGATCTAAGTTATGTGGATACAGACGGATTAACAGCCTATGATTATGCGGTCCAATACGAAAGTAATAATTTTATTCAATTATTTGATTCCTATCTGCAGGAATAGGATTTACTAGACTGTCATCTGGCAGTCTATTTTTTTTGATATCCCCTAAAAGAATTGAAAACTTTTCCAATATTCATTCGTATATATGGGCAGGAGGGAAGTAGTCATGACATTATTGAGAGTCGATATAAAAAATGCTGGATATGACAAAGAAAAAAACATTATTCAAGATATTGCGTTTTCCTTACAGAGGGGAGAACTAGTTGGACTTATTGGTCCTAATGGTGCTGGGAAAAGTACAACCATAAAATCAATCCTACAGCTTATAGAGAATATGGAAGGTGAAATTTCTTTTTATGATAATAGATATTCATACATACCTGAAAGACCCATTTTTTATGATGAATTGACGTTATGGGAGCATTTGGATTTTATTGCTGCAGTGGAAGAATTGGAAGATAAAGCTTATAAGAAGAAGGCGGAAGAACTACTTCGATTATACAAGCTTCTAGATTTTGGACACGAACTTCCTACCACATATTCAAAGGGGATGCAGCAAAAGGCAATGCTCGTGTTAGCTACCATTACTTCTCCTGAAATTTATATTATTGATGAACCATTTATAGGACTAGATCCAAATGCAATGAAGTCCTTTTTAACATCCATTCAAGAGGAAAGAAAACGTGGAGTAGGGATCTTGATGTCTACCCATGTTTTAGACACTGCCGAAAAGGTTTGTGACCGTTTCCTTCTTGTAAACAATGGAAAACTAGCTGCGTCTGGAACAATTAAGGAAATACGTCAGCAATGTAACTTGCCAGAAGGATCATTATTTGATTGTTTTCACTTTATTGCCGAGGAATTAGAAGATGAATAGTACACGACTTTTTATGAATAGACTTATAGATGAGTGGAAATTTCAATATAAAATTATAAGATCGGTTGCCGATTGGACCATTATTTTATACATCATCATTCCAAGTTTAGCGATTTTTTCTTTTGTTTATCGCTCATGGTGGATTGAATCACCGGTATGGATTGAAGCGATTCCTCTCCATCTTTTGTTATTTATTGGATGCTTGCTAGCCTTGGCGGGGCAATATCGAACATTCGTCAAAGAGGCTGATAAAGTCTTTCTAATTAAAAATAATCGGTTATTTCTTAATATGAAAAGAGAAGGATTTATCTACTCCATTGTCGTTCAGAGTTTAAACACAATTCTTATAACCACACTGCTCTTACCTTTCCTGATACGGCATTTTTCTTTAGAACCCATCTTGGTTGTTCAATATTTTATCTATTTGCTAGCTATAAAAATGCTATCCATGTATATTAAGGCAAGGGTCAGAAGGATCGGTAGAAAAGATCTTCGTTATTTGACTGGGTTTATCTGCTTAATATTATTCGGAGTCCTATCTTATACGATGCTCTTCTTCTGGGAAGCTGGTTTTGGGCTGGTTTGTAGTATGATTTCCATACTGATATCGGTTATATCCATTCTTTTACATATCCCCACGATTAAAAAAATAGATTCCTTTGAATACGAGCTAGCGATTGAAAAAGAAGAAAAATTAAAATACGTTCATGTTATTTATCAATTTTCATATGAAATAGAGAAGACAAATGTGTCGACAAGGACAAAGCCCTTTCTTAATAAAAGATCTAAAAGAATATTTAAAAAAAGAACGGCAGCAAATGGATTTATTGAACTTTTTATTAAGGTGTTTATTAGAAATCACTCCTACTGGCTCGCCTATTTACAAATCATATTTGTTACTGCCACTGCCCTTATTGTTGTACCACCTATTTGGATAAAAATTATTATCCTAGTAGGCTTTCTAATCGTTTTATATTCGTGGTTAGGGTTATTATGGAAGAAAATTACGGTTTCTCACCCTCTTATGAAAAAGTATGAGGAGGAGGAAGGATACTTTAAAGCTATGAGTTTTTGCATGAATAGTCTATTTAGTGTTGCATTTATTTTAACAACGATTATTTTCGTGGTAGGCTTATTAGTAACGGAAAGACTGCCATTTTAAAAAAGTAAAGACTGGAGGGATTGTTATTTTCTTTCAACGGTTCTTAAAGAAGTTGTTAACTTTAAATAATTGGCTGATTATCTCTTCAAGTGTCGTGCTAATCTTTGTGAGCACTGTCATTATGAGATTCATTGAACCTGAAACGTTCCCCACTTATTTTGATTCCTTTTGGTGGGTCATGACGACGGTCACAACAGTAGGGTATGGGGACTTTTATCCCGTATCAATCTTAGGCCGGCTATATGCTGTATTTTTATATTTATTTGGCATTGGCTTCATTGGAGTCGTCATTGGGAAAGTAGTAGAGGGATTTGCTCAATTTCGTTTGAAACAAGAGGAGGGTAAGATGAGTTATCTTGATAAAAACCACGTTGTAATCATAGGATGGTCCAAAAAAGCTCATTATGCTTTATTGGAAATACTAGAAGCTGATTCTAAAATTGAGATTGTTTTAATTTCAATGCTAGAAAAGACACCGATTCAACATGATCGTGTTCACTTCATCCATGGAGATGCAACGGATGACATCATTCTAAACAAGGCAAATATCAAGTATTCTAGGAGTGTCATTATCTTTGCTGATGATACGATTAAAGACAGTCAGTTATCGGACGGGAAATCCTTACTCATTGCAACCAGTATTGAGAGATTAGCTGGGGATTTACATATAACAGTAGAGATCCAAGTGGAGAAGCATATTGAATTGTTTAAGCATGTATCTGTCGATGAGTTTATTATTTCAGATGAAATGATTTCAAAAATGGCTGCACAATCTGTTCTTGCTAGAGGGGTAACGAATATTTACTCGCAACTAATGAGTAGAAAACTAGGGGATGATCTGTATCAGATTCCAACAAACCCAAAGTGGACTACTTATCGCGATGCATTTCATGACCTCTTAGAACAAGGAGCTACATTGATTAGCAACGGAGAAAATCTTAACATTAATCGTAGATTAGATGAAGCCATTGATGTTCATTCTAAACTCTATATAATATGTAACGAAGAAACATACAAAAAAATCGTCGGGAATGAGCATTAAGGAGGAAGGCTAGATGAAAGAAATTAATTGGCTGCAAGAGGTTGAGGAAAGAAAAGAAGCGCTTTTAGAGGATACTAAGAGTCTACTGCAGATTAAAAGTGTATTAGACGAAGAAAATCCTACCCCTGATGCTCCACTAGGAGAGGGAGTTAAAGAAGCACTTCAATTCATGTTAAATATAGGTGAAAAAGATGGTTTTACTACTAAAAATGTAGGAAACTTAGCAGGGCATTTGGAATTCGGTAAAGGTGAAGAAAGTGTTGGCATTCTTTGTCATGTTGATGTGGTACCAGAAGGAGATGGCTGGACTAGCGATCCTTATGGTGCTGACATTCGAGATGGCAAAATATTTGCTCGCGGGGCAATTGATGACAAAGGGCCGACAATGGCAGCCTACTACGCTATGAAGATTGTGAAAGAATTAGGTTTACCTATTAATAAGCGAGTTCGCATGATCATTGGGACTGACGAAGAAAGCAACTGGCGGTGTGTTGATCATTATTTTAAGCATGAAGAAATGCCGACTATGGGCTTTGCTCCAGATGCTGATTTCCCAATCATAAACGCTGAAAAGGGGATATGTGATATCGTTATCGTTCAGAGTCGTACTAGGGAATCTAATACCGACACTAGAAATAAAGTAGTCCATTTTGAGTCAGGTAGAAGATTTAACATGGTTCCAGATTATGCTAAGGTATCCCTTGTTACAGCGGATAATGAAACAGTCATTGTTCAAATGTTTGAGGATTTTCTTAAAGAACAAGACCTTAAAGGAAAGTACCATATCGATGGTGGAGAATTGATATTAGAAGTTGAAGGTGTTTCGGCTCATGGAATGGAGCCTAACAATGGTGTAAATGCAGGGCTGTTTTTAGGATTGTTCTTATCAAAGTTAAACATTGATGAATTTGCAACAGACTATTTCAAATTCGTTACTCAATACTTTTTGTACGATTCTAGAGGGAAAAAGCTTGGAATTGCATATGAAGACGCTATTTCGGGGGACTTAACGATTAATGTCGGTAAGCTATCCTTTCACCACGAGAAGGGTGGCACAGTTGGGATTAATCTTAGATATCCTGTTACCACGAATGTTGATAAAATGAAGGACACTTTACATACAGTTGTAAATGAATCTGGATTTACAATTGAAAGCTTTTCAAATTCAGCGCCACACCATGTTGACGAGAATGAATTCTTAATTACCACCTTACAGAAGGTATATGAGGAGCAGACTGGTGAAAGAGCTGAACTATTGGCTATTGGTGGAGGAACATATGCAAGGTCTCTGAAGGCAGGAGTGGCTTTTGGACCACTATTTCCAGGGAGACCCGATTGTGCACACCAAAAAGATGAATATATGATCATTGATGATTTAGTAAAGGCAACGGCTATTTATGCTCAAGCAATTTATGAATTAGCCAAATAAAAAATAAAAGAACCTCTAGAGGTTCTTTTATTGATTCTAGTCAAACATAAATAAGTCACTTGATAAGTATCTTTCACCCGTATCGCAAGCAATGCAAATAACTACTTCATCTGGTTGTAAAGTTTTCGCTACTTCTATAGCGGCGAAACATGCTGCACCAGAGGATGGACCTACTAATATTCCTTCTTCTTTTGCTAATCGGCGTGTAATTTCATACGCTTCCTCATCTTTAATTTTATGAATTTTGTCGTAGACATCTTGATTTAATATTTCTGGAATAAACCCTGGACTTGTTCCTACAAGCTTATGCTTTCCTGGCTTGCCTCCAGACAATACAGGTGATCCTGCGGGTTCTACCACGTGAACTTGAATATCCGGATAATGTTCTTTTAGAACCTCTCCAGTTCCTGTAATCGTTCCACCTGTCCCAGCTGTAGCTACAAAGGCCTTGAGTGGCTTACCAATCTCTTTCATTGCCTCAATAATTTCTAGAGCTGTAGATTGCCTGTGAGCATCTGGATTTGCATCATTTTCAAACTGCATAGGAATAAAACTATTTGGTATTTCTTCTGCAAGTTCTTTTGCTTTTTGTATAGACCCAGGCATTTTTTCATCTCCTGGAGTTAGTACTACCTCAGCACCGTATGCTTTTAAAATATTGATTCGCTCTAGGGTCATCGTGTCAGGCATGACTAAAATAGCTCGATAGCCACGCGCAGCAGCGTTCATTGCAAGCCCTATTCCTGTATTACCGCTAGTAGGTTCTATAATGGTTGATCCCTTTTTTAAAAGACCAGCCTCTTCAGCCTTTACAATCATGTTAAAGGCTGCACGGTCTTTAACGCTTTTACTTGGGTTATAAAATTCAAGTTTTAAGTAGACAGATGCACCATTTTCAGGTGCTAAACGGTTTAACTTAACTAAAGGGGTATCTCCAATTAAATCTGAAATATTACCGACTACTTTCATTTTCCCTTTTCTCTCCTTCTAGGTAAGGCATCTATTTTTAAAAACCAATGTTAAAAGTAAATATGAATCCCAAATCGTTTTCCCTTTGGGATTAAAATGCTCTTAAATAGGTAGTCTAAACATAATTAGTTTACTTTCTATTATCATACATAAAACATACTATTCCAATCAAATCAAAGGGTATACTAGGATATTTATTTAGGCTTTTTACTATCGAAGATGTTGTTGTCTTTTGTTCATGGTAGCGTTTGCCTCAGGTAAGGGTGAATTTTATTTTAATTGACTATAAGCAGCTAACTCCTCTATGCATTGCTTTTATTTATAATGCTAGTTCAACCCCTTTTTGCTAAAATTATTAAAAATGTGTTAAGAAAGGACGTTATAATGGATAAGAAGGCTCATTATTTTTATGCGATTAGTTTGCCTCGTGAAGTTAAAGAAATGTTAAATGAGCAAATGGTGGACTTAAAAAGTAAGCTTTCTTTTAAAACGTGGGTCCATCATGAAGATTTACATATTACTCTTGCATTTCTAGGACATGCTCCTGAACTTAAACTGAAATCTTCAGTAGAGCTTGTCAAACGTAATATCGTCGATTGTCCTAGCTTTACGTTAACGATTCATCAACTAGGAGTCTTTGGAAAGCAGGAGTTTCCAAGAATATTTTGGGCTGATGTTCAAAAAGAGCCTCTTTTAGATGGTGTAAGAAAACAAGTTTTTTCCTCCTGTCTAGAGGCAGGATTTGAACTAGAAACAAGACCATTCCGACCACATATTACATTTGCTAGGAAGTGGGTTGGTGACCAGCCATTCACACAGCAACAGCTTGAAAACAGTAATATTTTTTCAAAACAACCTGTGACGTTTACAGCCAATGAGGTTGTGTTATACCAAACAAATTTAGATCGAATACCAAAGTACGAAACGATTCAAACGTTTCCGCTTAGTCAATAGACAGACTTGATAAAAGATAGTCTATACGGGCACAGCCTTAAAAATATACAGAGTAAGGCAGGTCAATTTTTTAATGGGACAATTAATAAAACTACAAGATTATGTATCGCGCTATGAACAAAATATTTTTCAATACCCTTCAAGATATGTCCGACTGAAAAAACAACAGTGGGAGAAAGTCCAATCCCTATGGGAAAACGAATCAACGTTTGTTCAGTCTTTTGAAGAAGAGCCTTCTATCCCTGAATGGTTAGAAGAAAAACAACCTTTATTCAATAAATTAAAAGGATTCTTAAAGATTCGGAAAAAAGACATGGAGCTTGATGAACAAGAGGAGATAGAGGAAGAGGAAGAAGAATATGAGGAGGAAGGGTATTCCTCTCTGCAATTCAACCCCTCCTTCTCATTTAGACCTAACACAATAGATGAATTGAAATTACAATTCCTAGATCAGTTATTTCGCTTTCAAATGAAATGGGCAAGTACCACTATAACAGAACAATCATTTGTAGAAAAAAGTTACTATTTTGATGAACGATTAAAATATTTTTTACAAAGGTTCCCGGATACGTTTCTCGTTTTATATAATCCTATCTTTTTATTAAAAAAGGCACCTGTAGAAGTTGATCCCATTATCATAACGCCAACCGAAATCTGGTGTATTACTTTTCTAGAGGATGAGGATTTGTCTGTGTATGTAGGATCAAAGGAACGTTTCTGGATTAAGCGTAATCAAGAAAAAGAAGAAAAAGTTTTAAATCCACTACTTGCTTTAAACAGAACAGAAAAAATCATAAAGAAAATTTTAGAATTGTACGAAATAGAGCTTCCGATACATAAGGTAGTATTAAGCAGAAATGGATACATTGATTATCCAACTGTACCTTATGATGTTCAATTTGTTGAAAGGAGAAACTATGAAAAATGGTTTCAAACGATGAGAGCTCATCGGTCTCCGCTTAAGCACATCCAGTTTAAGGCGGCTCAAGCATTGTTACAATACTGCCAGACTACGAGTGTGAAGCGACTTGAATGGGAGATGAATGATTAATACATTCGGCATGTAATAAATGGCTCTGTTAAACGTGGGAGTTGAATTCCCCTCCAATCTACACTGTGAAAAAACACATGGTTCTTTAACAGAGCTAAACAAATAGAAAAAGGAAGATTGTATGAAGGCAATCTATTTTATTATCAATCCTCAAGCAAGAAATGGATATAGTCAGAAGGTGTGGGCACAGGTTGAAAAAGAACTTTGTGATTTAAAGATCCCTTATATGGCCTTTTTTACTAAATACCGTGGGAATGCCCAGGAAATTGTTCACTCAATCGTAAAGAAGTCTAAAGGGGAAAAAATCGTTATCGTTGCTGTTGGCGGGGATGGTACGATGAATGAAGTAGTTAATGGGGTTGTAAAATATAAAAATGTTATAACAGGGTTTATTCCAGGTGGATCTGGAAATGATTTCTCAAGGGGGTACCATATACCCAAAGATCCTATTGCAGCCCTCAAACTCATATTGCGTCAAATAAAAAAAGAAGATCAGTACGTGGATATTGGTAGAATTGAACATGGTTCTGATGAGGCATTCTTTATTAGTAGCATGGGAGCAGGGTTTGATGCCTTGGTATCGAAAGAAGCTAATTCTTCTAGAATGAAAGGTATATTAAATCGCCTAGGACTCACAAGTTTCGTATACGTGTATTTCTTACTAAAAAATCTATTTACTTACGAACTTAAAACGGTTGAAGTCGTGATAGATGGTAAGACACATTTGTTCGAATCTACATGGTTTGTGACGGTATCAAACCAGCCTTATTATGGGGGAGGAATGAAAATTTCACCAGAAGCCTCACCATATGACGGCCTGTTAGATGTCACAGTTGTTCAAAAGCTTTCTAGGGTAAAGCTGTTATTTGTATTTATAACGGTCTTTTGGGCCGGGCACACCCGTTTTAGAGAAGTAAAATTCTTAAAAGGTAGAAGTATAGGGATTCAATCTCAAAACCCTATGGATGTTCATGTTGATGGTGAATATATCGGAGGAACTCCTTTGAAAATTCAGGCTTGTCACCAGGTGTTACCAATTCTTAAGAGGGGAATAAAGAATGAAGAGGAGGTAAAGGAGCTGACTTCTAATGATTGTAATTGATAGGGAATTCCAGTGTTATTTAGATCAAGTCAATGAGATCACAATCTTGTTACCTAAAACATATTACGGAGGAAAATCCTCTACGTTTACTTTAGAAGAAGAAGAGGGGAGTTCCCAACAACTAACGATAAAAGAGCAACTGGAGCTAGATCATTCTATTAAGTATATTTGTTCTTGTGAGAAAGAGCCTGAAATTGGGCGTCAGTATTGGATTGTTGATGAACACAACTGCCGAACAGACCTTCAGATTGGAGCAGTTATTCGGACACGAGAATTTGATGAAAGGTTCTTTTTTAAAGGGGAACTTGGTTTTCAATACAGCAAGAATGAAACAACCTTTAAGATTTGGGCTCCTACAGCTACAAACGTAAGGTTAAAGCTAGCAACACCTGACGAAGTAGAAGAAGAACCTATTAATATGAAGAGAGAACAACAAGGGGTTTGGACCATTTCGATTAATAGGGATATAGAGAGTTATCGTTATTCATTTTTAGTATGTGTAAATTTAGAGTGGAGGGAAGCGGTTGATCCCTATGCTGTTGCGGTAAATGAAAATGGGAAACTTGGAGTCATTGTAGATTTGTCCAAGACTAGATTAGAAAATGTTAGACCATCCCGCCAACTTGAACATCCTGTTGACTGTATTATTTATGAGACACATATTAGAGATTTTACAATCCATAAAAATAGTGGCGTAACAAGGAAGGGAACCTACTTAGGAGCTGGCGAACTCCATACCAAGGGGAAGAAAGGGACATTAACGGGTCTTTCTTATATAAAAGAATTAGGCGTCACTCATATTGAATTTCTGCCCTTCAATGACTTTGAAGGAGTAGATGAATCCGGCGAAAAACAGGAATATAATTGGGGCTATAATCCTCTTCATTTCAATGTACCGGATGGGAGCTATTCTACGAATCCGGCTGACCCTTACTCAAGAATAAAAGAACTAAAGCAATTGATTCAGACAATTCATCAGGAAGACCTAAGAGTCATCATGGATGTTGTCTATAATCATGTATACATCCGTGAAGAATCAGCTTTTGAAAAAATAGTTCCTGGCTATTTTTTTCGACACGATGAAAACGGAATGCCCTCCAACGGAACAGGAGTAGGGAATGATATTGCTTCGGAAAGATTGATGGTCCGGAAGTTTATTGTTGATTCCGTAACTTTTTGGAAACGTGAGTATCACATCGATGGCTTCCGCTTTGATCTCATGGGTATTCTTGATGTAGATACGATGAGAGAAATAAGGAATGCTTTGGACCAAATGGATAACAAGACAATGATCATTGGAGAAGGGTGGGATTTAAACACGCCGCTTCCTGCCGAGAAAAAATCAAATATAAGGAATCAGCGCGAATTGCCTCGTATTGGCCAGTTTAACGATTGGTTCCGTGATTCTATAAAAGGAAGTACGTTTAACCTTTATGACAAAGGATATGCACTAGCGAATGAGCATTATTATGATTCTGCAAAGAAAGTGATTGCTGGTAGTGTAAGCCTTTCTAAAAAGGATAAGGGATTGTTTTTAGAACCAAATCAATGTGTGAATTATGTGGAGTCCCATGATAATCATACATTTTGGGATAAACTCAATGTGTGTGAAGCGGATGAAACTGTAGAGTTTAGGAAGAAAAGGCAAAAGCTTGCTAATGCCTTGGTTCTTTTATCACAAGGAATCCCTTTTCTCCATAGTGGACAGGAATTTTTCCGTACGAAAAATGGAGAAGGGAACAGTTATCGTTCGCTAGATAAAGTAAATCAATTAGACTGGGATTTGAAGGAAAAGAACATGGAATATGTTCAGTATGTTATGGGCTTAATCAAACTAAGAAAATCTCATGGAGCATTTAGGCTTCCTGATTCAGATTTAATAAGAAAACACGTGAAGTTTCTGTCTCTACCAAAGCCTCTCATTGGATACTCATTAAATGATGTCGCACAATTTGGTAATTGGGGTACCATTATCACAATATTTAATCCAAAAAAGGAAGAATTTGGAGTTGATTTACCCGATAAAGGATGGAACTTATTGGTCAACGAGTCGGTTGCTGGCTTAGAACCTATCACTATAATAAAAGATGGAAAAGTGACAATCATGCCTTGTAGCTGCTTTGTTCTTGCCAAATAATTTAGCTTAAAAGCTATTTTCTTATAATAATTTACTATGACTAAAACCCTAATAGGCATTATGGTTTCTTGTAAATTAATGAGGATATTACGCTAGATGGGTTGACGAAGGTAGCAACTAGGAGATAAAATTTAAAAGGATAGCTATTGTTGTTTCTTGCTACAATAGCTGTTTTTTTATTTTAAAATATTTCTTTCACTTTATATAAATAATCCAGAGAATACCCACACGTTATTTTGACATTTCCAGTGGGTTTTTAATTGTTTTAGGCTATTTTTGTTTATTCTACTGATCTAAATAAAGAGCTAGCATTTTGTTCATAACATACAAAATTTAGTTCATTGGAATGCCTATCTTATATGAAATATACACAAATGAAGGTGAACGATTTTGGAACACTTACTTGGACAAGAATGGGAGATTGTCCCTGCCGGCGGGGCTACCGGAGAAGCATTTATTGCACAACATGACCAACAGAGGCTTTTTTTAAAGCGTAATTCCTCTCCTTTCCTTGCCGTTTTGTCAGCAGAAGGAATTGTTCCTAAACTAGTTTGGACAAAGAGATTGGAAAATGGAGATGTGATCTCTGCACAGCAATGGTTAAGCGGGAGGGTGTTGGAACCTTCAGAAATGAATGGGTTACGTGTGGCAAGGCTACTGCAAAAAATCCACCAATCAGAACCGTTGTTAGGCATGTTAAAGAGACTTGGGAAATCTCCACTTCTTCCTGAAGAGCTTCTAAAATTGTTAGAAGAAGAATTAGATTTGGAGGTTCGTAATCTTCCAGTCATATTAACTTCTATGAATTTTTTAAAAAAAGAGCTTACGAATGTGTATTGTGAGGAAATGGTTGTTTGTCATTGTGATGTTAATCATAATAACTGGTTGATGACGGATACGAACGAATTGTATTTAATTGATTGGGATGGAGCTATGATTGCAGATCCAGCTATTGATTTAGGAATGTTACTGTATTGGTATATTCCTGAAAATGCATGGCAAGATTGGGTAAGGCTCTACGGAATTGAATTAACAGACCAGCTAACCCTTAGAATGAAATGGTATGTAATTACTCAAACCATCACTTCTATTCAATTTTACAAAACGAAAAATCGCTTAGAAGAAATGGAAAAAGCGATTCTTCATCTTAAAAGAATAGTATAAATTTAAGACCGTTAGTTAATTGCTAACGGTCTTACACTTTCTATGAGAATTGATCAATCTCACTTACCCACTGTGATAAGTTACCTTGATGGGATTCAATATGCTGATCTAAGTTATTTGAGTTAATCCCATGTTGGCTATAGTAATATATCTCTTCCAATACACTTTTTACATTTTGGTCAATGTTCGTGTTTGCTAACAAGGACTTAATGAGTCTTTCTAATTGTTTAAGCTCTGCAACTGAACCGCAGCAATCCATTTGGTGGTTGTTCAATATATCTTTTAGCAGACCTACTTGGTCATATTGATTCAATGGCATACGGACACTACCTCTCTAGGGTACTTTTTTTTAGTGAAACAAAAAAAAGGAATTCACGTGTAGGTTGTGAATTCCTTTTTTTATTTATACGCTAAATCATGAAAAACACCCCATCTTATGATGATTACTCAAATTTTTAAATTTGCTAATAATAAGTAATGGAATGTAAAAGCTTCATTCTTTCAGATCTCTTATAGAATTCCCAAAGACTGTTGCATCATTAATCGTTGCATGATATGGTTTGAACGATATTATTTTTTTAGGGGTGTCAACATGCGTGTTAGAAATAAACCTTGGGCAATGGATAAATTACAATCCTACCCTCAATACGTTCTGTCTTCTCCGGAACAATATAAAGGTAAATGGAATGAGGTTTTTGTTAAAAATCAGCCTCTTCATATCGAAATAGGAACAGGCAAAGGGCGTTTTATTACTGGGATGGCAAAGGCAAATCCTCATATTAACTATATTGGGATTGAATTAAATGAAAACGTCATTGTGACAGCTTTGGATTTATTAATCGAAGAGAATTTACCGAACTTAAGACTTATGAATGTAAACGCTAATGATTTAGGAGATATTTTTGAAAAAGGAGAGGTTGATCAAGTTTATTTAAACTTTTCCGATCCTTGGCCGAAAACTCGTCATGCCAAACGGAGGTTAACCTACAAAAGCTTCTTGAAGGTATATGAGGGAATTCTTAAGGACAGGGGAGAAATTCATTTTAAAACCGATAACCAAGGATTGTTTGAATACTCTCTAATGAGTTTTTCTGAGTACGGTTTACTATTAAAGTATGTTAGCCTAGACCTACATAATAGCGATTTTGAAGGTAATATCATGACCGAATATGAAGAAAAATTCTCCAGTAAGGGAAGTAGAATTTATCGCTGTGAGGTTCAATATCGATAGATGAATACGTTGTGTAAAAAGGGTGCTCGATTATGCTGAGTACTCTTTTTGTTGCTAAAGTAATCTATAAAGATATTAGGGAGCTATGTATAAAACGGCCAAGGCAATAATTTAGATGTTTTTGTTAGTAACCAAACACTTCTCTGCATGAATCTTCTGACAAGTCTACCATTAAAATGTTAAAATATAGATAGTATGATTCAGAAGGGGGAAGCTAGATGGAGACATTGCAATTAAACAATTGTAGGCTAACATGGCTAAAGGGTGGAGTCACTCATCTGGACGGGGGAGCAATGTTTGGAGTTGTTCCAAAAGCTCTTTGGTCAAGAAAATATCCGCATAATGAAAATAATCAAATAGAGCTACGAACAGACCCCATTTTAATCCAATGGGAAGGCAAAAATATATTAATTGAGACTGGGATTGGTAAGGGAAAGCTAAATGAAAAACAAAAAAGAAACTTTGGAGTGTTAGAGGAATCCGAGATTGAAGATGAGCTACAATCTTTAGGGTTATCGTTTGAGGATATCGACTATATCTTAATGACTCATCTTCATTTTGACCATGCTTGTGGTTTAACAAGAAGTCAAGATGGTGAATATGTTTCTGTTTTTCCTAATAGTAAAATTATTGCTTCAAAAGTAGAATGGGATGAAATGAGAGAGCCAAACATCCGATCTAAAAATACATATTGGAGAGAAAATTGGGAAGCCATACAAAATCAAGTAGAAACTTTTGAAGATGAGTGGAATTTAGGTCCAATTAAAATGGTTCACACTGGTGGTCATAGTGATGGGCATTCTATCGTCGTTATTGAGGATGGTGAAGACTTAGTTATCCATATGGCAGATATCATGGGTACCCACGCCCACCAAAATGTTTTATGGGTTATGGCCTATGATGACTATCCAATGGATTCAATTAAGGCAAAAGACAAATGGATGAAGTATGGATTAGAAAATAAAGCTTGGTTCACTTTCTATCACGATGCGTTTTACAGAGCAATTAAATGGGATACTGAAAACAACATTTTAGATAAAGTGGAGAGGATACGATAGATAGATATCCGATCCTCATATAAAATAAAACCTCCATTTTGGGGGTTTTATTTTATATGTTCCGTTAACAATCGGACTAGATTTTATATACATCTAATATCGTTCCAGTTTCCGCATCTGCAACAAACTCATATTGTTCTAGTACTTCCTCAACAAATCTGGAGATCCCGCCTTTGTATACATTGTACGTAATATGTTGTTTTTCGAAGACCTCTGGTTTCATATGAATCCACGAGCCACTTATCGATCCCAATTCTTTGAAGGTGTTTTTAGCATTGGCTAAAGCTTTTTCAGGTGAGACAAATGTTTTACGAGTTAGTATTTCTTTGGTCGCGTAGCCACTTACTAAGCCAATTCCCAATCCGTATAAAAAAGATTTCCAATTCACGTAGCAATCCCTCCTATTAATAGAACTCTCTCTTTATATTCATCATAGCAAAGAACGATGTAGTATATCTAATCTTTACCCGCTTTTATATGTGTTAATTTATTTTTGAAGAACATGAGTTAAAAAAACATAATAATTTGTATTTATTACTCTAATCATAATGTATGGTCAAGATTCATGTGAAATGATATTTATAGAAGAAAAGAAAAAGTATTTAGGAAGCCTAAACTTTAAGGTGGTAAGACGTAAGAAAGTTCTGTAAAATAGACAATATACATATGGAAAAGCCTACATATTGAAAAGGGGTCGATTACATGAACGAAAAAACATTACAGCTTTTTAAAACGTTAACAGAACTTCCGGGTGCTCCTGGAAATGAGCATTTAGTTCGTAAGTTTATGCGTGAACAGCTTGCTAAATATTCAGATGAGGTAGTCCAAGATAAATTAGGTAGCATTTTTGGTGTAAAAAGAGGAGATGAAACAGGGCCAACAGTCATGGTTGCAGGCCACATGGATGAAGTTGGATTTATGGTTACATCGATCACTGATAATGGCATGCTACGTTTTCAGACTTTAGGTGGCTGGTGGAACCAAGTTATGTTAGCTCAGCGAGTTGAAGTGATAACTGATAATGGTCCTGTTATTGGGGTTATTGGATCAATCCCTCCTCATTTATTAGACGAGGAAAAACGTAAGAAGCCAATGGAAATTAGCAATATGCTCATTGATATTGGAGCGGATGACAAAGAAGATGCAATCAGAATTGGAATCAAGCCTGGTCAACAAATTGTTCCAGTTTGTCCATTTACTCCGATGGCTAACGATAAAAAGATTTTAGCAAAGGCTTGGGATAACCGTTATGGTTGTGGATTAGCTGTTGAATTATTAGATGAATTAAAAGATGAAAAGTTACCTAACATCCTTTATTCTGGAGCTACGGTTCAGGAGGAAGTTGGTCTAAGGGGAGCTCAAACGGCTGCTAACATGATTAAGCCAGATATTTTCTTTGCTTTGGATGCAAGTCCAGCTAATGATATGTCAGGCGATAAAAAGGAATTCGGTCATTTAGGAAAAGGTACTCTATTAAGAATCCTTGACCGTTCTATGGTAACCCACCGTGGAATGAGAGAATTTGTGTTGGATACTGCTGAGCAAAATAACATCCCTTATCAGTATTTCATTTCCCAAGGTGGTACTGACGCAGGACGAGTACATACATCTAATGAAGGTGTACCAAGTGCTGTTGTGGGAATCTGCTCACGTTACATCCATACTTCAGCATCAATTATTCATGTGGATGATTATGCTGCTGCAAAAGAACTTTTAGTAAAATTAGTGAAATCATGTGATCAGTCTACAGTTGATTCTATTAAACAAAATAGTTAATGATAAACTTAAAGAGGGGTGGCCGGCCGATGGCTGCCTCTTTTTAAGTGTTTGGGAGGAAGGATATGAAGATTATTATTGGTTCTCTGAACCCAGCGAAAACGAGGGCTGTAGAAGAAGCTTTTTCGAATTATAGTTCTAGTTTTTTATATTTAGATGTGCCTTCTGGTGTGAGCGAACAGCCTTTTTCAGACGATGAAACAATTAGAGGTGCAATCAATCGAGCCAATTTAGCACTAGAACAAGGTGAAGGAAATATTGGCATAGGTCTTGAAGGAGGAGTTCAAAAAACAGAACATGGCCTGTTTTTATGTAATTGGGGTGCTCTAGTTGAAAAAAATCAACCTCCTATAATAGGTGGAGGTGCTAGAATACTTTTACCAAATGTTATAGCAGAGAGGTTGTTAGCAGGAGAAGAACTAGGCCCGGTCATGGATGATTTTAGTAAAAAAGAGAATGTTCGAAAAAATGAAGGGGCTGTTGGGATTTTTACTAATGGCTTAATTAATCGAGCGGACATGTTCGGACATGTAATGAAGTTATTGGTTGGACAATATGAATATAGAAATAAACAAGGAGTTTAGGCTTTTTTGAGCCAACTCCTTGTTTTTAGTTTCATTGTTTATTTGTCTTCAAAAATATAAGAAAGCACCTTCACGACTTGATCGACGTTCTCGACCGTTACATTTGCTTTCCTTGATAACTCTTTAAGCGGATGATGGAGTTCTTTTGGTCTAACAAGAATAAGTGGTTTTCCTAGCGTAACCGCAGCACTCGCATCCATAGCTGTATTCCATTGTTTGTATTCCTTGCCAAACAACGCTACGACAATATCAGATTTTTGCATTAACACTTGTGTTCTTAAATTATTGATGCTAGAAGCTGCCTCATCACGAAAAATCTTATCTGGTTGCTCACCTAAAATTTCTTCTCCAATCATATCTGAACGATCGTGATTTTCCATGGGACCTACAAATTTTAGTGGTAAATCAAGAGATTTTGCTTTCTCTTTAATCTCCTCGCGCCAATTGCTATGAATTTCCCCAGCTAGATATATAGTTAATTCCAAAAAGAGTCCCTCCTGTCATAGATTAATTCTATCTTATCATTTCTCTCTAGAAACCTTAAGTGATAGGGCCCCCCTAAAACTGGTTTGAATCCAGTTCATACGCCGCTAAACCCCCTCCGCTTTTCTATGTCTAGCTCCGGGTGCTCAGCGTCTAGTGAACTTCACCAACCCTCCTTACGATAAGTCAACATCGATTCACTAGCGTTCATCGTGTTTCCTTTATCTCATACGGTTTGGCTCCAGTTCATACGCCGCTAAACGAGCCCCCTCCGCTTTTCTATGTCCAGCTCCGGGTGCTCAGCGTCTAGTGAACTTCACCAACCCTCCTTACGATAAGTCAACATCGATTCACTAGCGTTCATCGTGTTTCCTTTATCTCATACGGTTTGGCTCCAGTTCATACGCCGCTAAACGAGCCCCCTCCGCTTTTTTAGTAAATTGGAAAAATTCCAGGGTTGTCAGATGTTTACTAGGCAAGGTATGATAGAAAGGGTGACATAGTTCCTAGCAAGGAGGAAAAAAGTATGAGTAAGCACTTAAAAGCAGTAATTGGTCTTATCACTGCGCTATTATTACTCAGCGGGTGCTCCGCTTCCTTTGATGAAGAACAAGATGCAGCAAAGCTTGCAGTTGAGGAAGCTTTTGATGAAGAACCTATTAAGCCTAATAAAGATAGTGAAGTAATTAACTTTCATATACCATTTGGATTTGAGATAGAGGAAGAAACACCAAACAATGTCCTATTAAAAAATGGATCTAAGAATTATATCTTATTTTATAACCAGCACGAAGGATCAGATAGTCAAGTGGTCTACAACTCAACGGTACAACAAAACGAAAAATATGATGTAAATGAGACATTTACGAAGGATAAGAAGTTTGGGTATATTCTAATTAGAAAATTAGATGATGATTTAAACTCTCTTACTGTTGGAATTGGTGGAGTTAAACTTACCACAGAAATTAAAACAAGAAATCTAGCATCAGAAGCTGAAATTATGATGGATATTGTAAATTCAGTGAAGCTACAACAATAATGAAGAGTGAAGATGATTTGTTCATCTTCGCTCTTTTTTTGTAATAAAATAAGTTTTTGAATCTAATACATATTTGTGTCGCAAAATAAGAATTCAACCATGATGTAAAATGTTTCCCTTTCTGCCAATAGAAGATTACAATAGACACATAACAATTGTCTTGACACATGTAAGAATAAAGGGGGATAACCTATTATGAAAAATTTCTTAAATAGAAAAGGTGTTACACTTTCACCAAAAGTTTATTTTATTGATGCTTTAAGTGGAATGGCACTTGGACTCTTTTCATCCTTAATTATCGGCTTGATTATAAAAACAATTGGAGACAGAGTGGGGCTTCCATTTTTTACTGAGATGGGTACTCTGGCAATGGGCTTAATGGGACCTGCAATTGGGGTTGCGGTTGCCTATGTACTTAAAGCACCACCTCTAGTTATCTTTTCCGCTATTGCAAGTGGTGCGGCAGGAGCTGCACTAGGAGGACCAGCTGGAAGTTTTATTGCTGCGCTAATCTCAACGGAAATAGGAAAATTAGTTAGCAAGGAAACCAAAATTGATATTATCGTCACACCATTTGTAACCATTTTTACTGGTTATACAATTGCCGCAACCATTGGACCTGGTATTAACTACCTCATGCAGGGTCTTGGAGATATTATTATGTGGGGAACAGAACAAAGACCGATCATCATGGGGATTGTCGTTGCTGTTTTAATGGGGTTAGCTTTAACAGCTCCTATTTCAAGTGCAGCTATTGCGCTTATGCTTGATTTACATGGTTTGGCCGCAGGTGCTGCAACCATAGGATGTGCTGCACAAATGGTTGGCTTTGCAGTAAGTAGCTATCGCGAAAATAAAGTAGGTGGCTTGTTTGCTATCGGTTTGGGTACTTCTATGTTGCAAGTTCCGAATATTGTAAGAAACCCGCGGATTTTAATTCCGCCAACTGTAGCTGGAGCTTTGCTAGCACCATTAGGAACAACTATTTTACTATTAGAAAATAATGCTGCTGGCGCAGGGATGGGTACAAGTGGTTTGGTCGGACAAATTATGACTTTTACTACCATGGGCTTTGGAGGAGACATTTGGTTTAAAGTGATTCTTTTGCATTTCGTTGGACCTGCAATCATAAGCTTGTTATTATCTGAATATATGAGGAAAAAAGGATGGATTAAGGCAGGAGATATGCTAATCCAAACAGGAGGAGAACAAAAATGAAAAAGCTTGAATCGATGGAGCAATTTCAGCAATTACGCGACCAAGGAAAACATATCTTTATGTTTTCGGCTGATTGGTGCCCGGACTGCCGTGTGATAGAACCGATTTTACCGGAAGTAGAAAAAAAATATCAGGACTTTACATTTATTTATGTTGACCGTGACCAATTTATTGATCTTTGTGGTCAATTAGATGTTTTTGGAATCCCGAGCTTTGTTGCTTTTGAAGATGGAAAAGAGCTAGGAAGATTCGTGAGTAAAGACCGTAAAACGCAAGAAGAAATTGAGGAATTTATTGAAGGTTTAAAATAAATGGAACCGATTACCCCCTCTTCTTTGAGATGAGGGGGCTTTTCATGTAAAATGAGAACCGTACATCCCTAAAAGGAGGGGCTATCATGAAAATGGATAGTAAGAGAATGAAAAGTGAACTTGAAAAAAGGTTATCAAATTCAAATCGAACTTTTACCTATGATCGGAAAAAGGACGAGTTAAGAATTGAGAATAAACAGTCTGGTAAAGGAATAACGATTGCTTTACCAGGAATTATTGCAAAATGGGAAGAAAAAAAGGATCAAGCTATAGATGAGGTTGTTTACTATGTAGAACAAGGTCTTCAAGCTATGGAAAATGATTTAACGATGACAGGTGAGGAAAAGCGGATCTTTCCGGTTATTCGTTCTACATCTTTCCCGATAAAGACAAATGAGGATATTCCTTTCGTTTTTGACGAGCATACGGCAGAAACGAGAATATACTATGCGCTTGATATGGAAAAAACCTATCGCCTAATAGATCAAAAGATTTTGGAAAAAGAAGGTTGGGACTTAGAACGAATCCGTGAAATTGCGATGTTTAATGTTAGATCCCTCCCAACAAGCATGAAGGAAGATCAAGTAGCCGGCAACACGTTCTATTTTTTAAACAGGAATGATGGGTATGACGCTAGTAGAATTCTGAATGAGTCTTTTTTGAAAAAGATGGAGTCACAGCTTACGGGTAAAATGGCAGTAGCTGTACCACATCAGGATGTGTTAATTATAGCTGATATTCAAAACGATACAGGCTACGACGTTCTGGCACAGATGACTATGAGCTTTTTTGCTAGCGGACGTGTTCCTATCACCGCACTATCCTTTTTATATGAGAACGGTGAGTTGGAGCCAATTTTTATATTAGGGAAAAATAGAAAAAAATGAGTTAGAGGGTCACCAAAACAAGGGTGATCCTTTTCTTATTTCAATTTATTATTCAGTTATTATGAAAGGTTCAATAGCCTTAAGAGAAACTGGAGTATATCGTTAAAAAGTAGCATTCTATTATTTTTTATCGAATTTTTATGAATTACTGATAAAATAAGAGAGAAAGAAGTAGGGCTGTTTTTATTTGGATTGTCGTTCTTCAGTCAGCATGTAGGATCGTCATCATTAAAGTAGAGGAAGACTGTTTGAAAATAGCTAAGTAGAAAGAGTGATTAATTTGAGTTGGATGAAAAAGATACTAGGAAAATTTCAAAATAAAGATAAGTATGATGAAACCATAGATATAAGCAGTGAAAGTATTAAGGAAACTAAGTATTCAACCCCACCGCGTTATAACGATCAAAAAGATGTAGATGCGAAAGTGCTATACCAGTATCCAAAAGGGCAGTTTCGCTTTCCATTAATTCCTGATGAGCAACCAAGAGGAAGAGAAAGGTCTTCTAGAGCGCATCAGGTAAAGGATCAAGCAGGTGATTTAGAACAGAGGAGAAAACCAAAAGTAATCAGGCAGGATTCTGGTAAGAAACCAGCTCCATCGAAGACGTCGAAGGAAACCAATATAGAAATCCCAAAAAAGAAAGAGAATAACTATTCTAAGAGACCTTTTCGTCCTACTGAAATACCTTCACCTATTTTTGGGTATGAGCAAAGGCCAAGAAAATCGGATATTGTGGAATATGAATTAGATGAATTTATAAAAACACCATTCGAACATGGAGAAGACACTTTAGAAATACATAATGATTCAAACCTTAAGCAAGCGGTAAACCCTGTTACTGTTCAGGGGGGATTTGAAACTAGTTCAGATGAATTCGTTGATAGCGAGTACCATCAGGACAAAGAAACTTCTGCTCAAGACTTAATTTCTAGTCCCTCTAATGAATTCTCAACCAAACGAGAGATTATGGAGGATAAACACTTTATTCAAATGGAAAACCAGGGTGATTTAACGGAAATTCATAAAGAGGACATTTTCACAGATTCTGTTGTACTAGAAGAACATCATCTATCAGACGAGCTTGATAGACAAGAAGATGACTTTGAAGAAACAGATTTGATAGAAGATATTAGTCTACAGATGGAAGATGAAGATCTTACTATTAAAGAAGAAGCATATGTCCTTTATGAAGAGGGAGAATTGTCTATTCAAGAAGAAGTAAATGTCCTTTATGAAGAAGATACTGATAAAGAAAAACTTCTCCCCGAGGAAAGCATAGAAGTAGATTCCTTGGAAACCCAATCAGATAATGAAGTAGTTTTGAATAATGTTAACCAAGAAGAAACTGCTATTCAGCAGAATGATGAAACAACCTCCCAAGCAAAAAGGTCACATATTCCGTTTAATGTTCTTATGCTAAAACAAGATAAATATAAGCTTGAGCAAAAATTGAAAACTAGGGTAGAAGAAAATAATGTTCAAGAGTCTATTAATAACCCGAGAGAACAAACGAATGAATCTGTGAATCAAGCCTGGAAAGAAGCGGCTGTTTCCATTCAACAAGAAGATGATTTAGAAGAAAACGAAACAAATGAGTATTATGTTTTCCCTTCTCAAGACTTATTAAAGCCATCTGTTAATCAAGATATGAGCACCGAATGGTTAGATTATCAGAGACAGCTACTGAATGAAACGCTATTGAACTTTAATGTACGGGCTAATGTAGTGAATGTCACTCAAGGTCCTTCAGTTACAAGATTTGAGGTTCAGCCAGAACCAGGTGTAAAGGTAAATAAAATAACCAACTTAGCGGATGACATTAAGCTTAGTCTTGCAGCAAAGGATATTCGGATTGAAGCACCTATTCCAGGGAAGCACACAATTGGGATTGAAGTACCGAATCCTCAAAGCAGACCTGTTTTTATTAGTGAGATCATCAATAGTCCTGAGTTTCAAGATCAACCCTCATCATTAACAGCAGTACTTGGGTTAGACATATCAGGCAAGCCGATTGTAACGGATCTAAGAAAAATGCCACATGGCTTAATCGCAGGTGCTACAGGTTCAGGTAAAAGTGTATGCATAAACACCATATTAGTTAGTTTACTTTATAAAGCAAATCCAAATGACGTAAAGCTATTACTCATCGACCCGAAAATGGTTGAACTAGCTCCTTATAACCAAATTCCACATCTCGTTAGTCCTGTTATAACGGATGTTAAAGCTGCAACAGCAGCGTTAAAATGGGCAGTGGAAGAAATGGAAAGACGCTATGAGTTGTTTGCTCATACAGGTGTAAGAGATATTACTCGTTTCAATGAGCTTGCAGAAAGTCATAAGCAATATTCAGATAAGCTACCTTATATTGTGATTATTATAGATGAGTTGGCAGATTTAATGATGATGGCACCAGGGGATGTTGAGGAAGCCATATGTCGCATCGCTCAGAAGGCTCGCGCATGTGGAATTCACTTAATCATTGCGACCCAAAGACCTTCCGTTGATGTTATTACAGGCTTAATTAAAGCAAATGTACCAACAAGAATCGCGTTTTCAGTTTCATCCCAAATTGATTCACGAACCATTATTGATATTAGTGGTGCAGAAAAGCTCCTTGGAAAAGGAGATATGCTGTTTTTAGAAAACGGCTCATCAAAGCCAGTAAGACTTCAAGGAACTTTTGTTTCTGATGAAGAAATCGATGCTGTAGTAGCCCATGTAAAAAGGGAACAAAAACCACAATATTTATTTGAACAAGAGGAGTTATTGAAAAAAGCTCAAGTAAGTGAAGAAGAAGATGAGTTATTTTTAGAAGCATGTGAGTTTGTCGTTGATCAAGGTGGAGCATCTACGTCAAGTCTTCAGCGTCGCTTTAAAATAGGTTATAATCGTGCTGCCCGTTTGATTGATATGATGGAAGACCAAGGCTTCATTTCTGAAGCAAGGGGCAGCAAACCTCGGGATGTGCTGATTACCGAATCAGACCTTGAATCAATACAAGACACTAGTACTATAAATTAATACATGGTATTCTTTACTTGCATGTTTTTCATACTAAGGATATAGGCAAACTGTATTCCTCGAATTAATCTCAAGTACTTTAATGCTTGTAAGGAGCTTTAGAATGAAGGAAATTGAATTAAAGTTACAGGGAAAAATTAAGCGACTAACGAACGAAACATTCAAGTTCGATGAGCGTGTCCGAGACGGCTGGTTTTCTGCTGTATACTTTTTAAAAACGAGAGAAATCGTAAAGAAACATAAAGAAAATAATATAATTACCATGCAATTTTTCCAAAAAAGTAGTGGAGTCCTATGTGGTACGGACGAGGTAATTGCCCTACTTAAAGAATTTGCTGATAATCCAGATGAGCTTGAAATTTACTCTTTAAAAGATGGAGACAAAATAAGCCCTTTTGAAACTGTACTAACAATTACGGGTTCTTATCAAAATTTCGGCTATTTAGAAGGGATTATTGATGGGATTTTAGCAAGAAGAACTTCTGTTGCCACCAATGTATACAATGTCGTCAAGGCTGCCAGAGTTTCAGGAACTCAAAAACAAGTAATCTTTATGGGTGACCGAGACGATCACTATATTACGCAGGCTGGGGATGGCTATGCAGCGTTTATCGGTGGTGCTACAGCTCAAGCAACTCATGCCATGAACGAATGGTGGGGCAAAAAAGGGATTGGTACGATGCCACATGCCTTAATACAGCTTTTTAACGGAGATGTTGTAGCGGCGGCTAAAGCTTATAAAGACACCTTTCCCGAAGATGATCTAATTGCACTTGTGGATTATAACAATGACGCCATTAATGATTCATTGAAAGTTGCTAGAGAATTTGGCTCGGAGCTTAAAGGTGTTCGAGTAGATACATCTAGGATGTTAATTGACCAATATTTCTTAAGAAATCAACACGTACTAGGAACATTTGATCCGAGGGGCGTTAACGCAGAGCTAATTTTTGCTCTTCGAAATGCATTAGACGATGAAGGGTATAATCATGTGAAAATCGTTGTTAGTGGTGGTTTTAATGAGACGAGAATCTTAGAATTTGAAGAGCAAGGTGTTCCTGTCGATATGTATGGGGTGGGAAGCAGTCTTCTTAAAATCAATATTGGTTTTACAGGGGATAATGTACTAATTAATGGAGAGCACGAAGCAAAAGCAGGAAGGAAATATCGTCCTAATCCTAGACTAGAAAAAGTAGAATAGTTGGAATGAGTATGGAACGTTCAATTTTAAATATTTCAGCTTATCGAGATAAGAAGCAGAATCAAGGAGAATATAATGCTAAAGGCTTAATCCGAAAGGTGATGGAGTTTACTGAAAGAAACGCTAATATACGCGAAAAAGTTAGGGCAAGAAACCTTTTTCGAAACCTAATTGGTCTTTCAGAGGAACAAATATTTTCTCCCAATCAGGAAAAAGCTTTTACGGAGTGGTTTCTTTATGATTATCAAACCATTCAAGGTTTAACCATGTTTAGTTTATTTTTGAGAAAGTATCATCAACATCTAACAGAGCCCGAACTTATACAAGGGGCTCTCTTTTTAACCTCCGTTTTTGAACCTGTTCAAATCGAGGAGATTTACCCTGAGAAAAATGAATTGTTTGTATCTGAGGTTTTTTCAGGAAAACAATGTTTACTGTTTTATGAAAAAGCTGACTTTTCATCCATAAGTAAGGGTGACCTATATTTCGTCAGAAAAATCTCCATTATCAAAAGGGACTTGGTAATTGGAAATATGTATAGGGTAAACGATAAGAGTGTTCTAGAACGGTTAGAAAGAGAGTATGATATGACAGTAAAAGAAGATCAACCAAGTAGCTGGATGACCTTTTTAAAAAGAACAGCAATAAAATTTCTGTTTCATACATAATATTATGTGCATTTTAAGTGAATAGTTTTTATATATAAAAAATGTTATAATGTGTGAATATGATGATGACTACAGTTACTTAATATATGATTTTTTGCTATGAACTGGCGATTTGTTTACATAGTAACCTTGTTTCATTTCCCCTTTAGTGAGTCACAGTTGTGGGAATTTGGTAGGATGAGTTCATTAAAATAGCAAAAGTAGATAAATGTCATATACTGTGTTAGAGATAGACGATGGTTGGAGGTTCTTTATATGACTATTTACCATTTTGTGGGTATAAAAGGGTCTGGAATGAGTGCTTTAGCACAAGTTCTTCACGATATGAATTACGATATTCAAGGGTCAGATGTAGAAAAAAGGTTCTTTACACAGCTAGCCCTTGAAGAATCAGGTATTAAGATCCTTCCCTTTCAAAAAGAAAATATAAAGCCTGGGTTAAGCATCATTGCAGGAAATGCTTATCCAGATACACATGAAGAAATTGAAGAAGCGATGAAATTAGGTCTGCCTATCGTTCGATATCACCGCTTTTTAGGCGATTTTATGCAAAACTTTACAAGTATAGCTGTAACGGGTGCTCATGGTAAAACATCGACTACCGGTTTGCTTTCCCATGTCATGGGAGGTGCAAAGCCAACTTCTTATCTAATCGGGGATGGTACTGGTAAGGGAGAGCAAGATGCGGAGTATTTTGTCTTTGAAGCATGTGAATACAGAAGACATTTTCTATCTTATTTCCCAGACTACGCAATCATGACAAATATTGATTTTGATCACCCTGATTATTTTGCAAATGTAGATGATGTGTTTTCAGCCTTTCAGGAAATGGCCTGGCAGGTGAAGAAAGGAATTTTTGCATGTGGGGATGACGAGCACCTTCAAAAGATACAAGCAAAGGTACCTGTACTATTTTATGGATTCGGTGAGGATAATGATTTCCAAGCTAGGAATATCGTAAAGTCTACAGAGGGTACAACATTTGATGTATTCGTAAGAAACACGTTTTACGATTCATTCTCTATCAGAAGTTATGGAGACCATAATGTATTAAATGCACTTGCTGTTATAGCAGTCTGCCATTATGAAGAGATTGGCTCGGAAATAGTAAAGGATCAATTATTAAGCTTTAAAGGTGTCAAAAGGCGTTTTACAGAGAAAAAGATTGGCACTCAAATTTTAATTGATGATTATGCGCATCATCCTACTGAAATAAAAGCTACAATTGAAGCGGCAAGACAGAAATTTCCGGACAAGAATATTATTGCGGTGTTCCAGCCTCATACATTTACACGGACACAAACATTCTTAAATGAATTTGCCGAAAGCCTAAATTTATCCGATAAGGTTTACTTGTGTGATATTTTTGGATCGGCTCGAGAGAATCACGGGAAGCTTTCAATTGAGGATTTACGTGAAAAAATTGATGAGTGTGAGATTATCAATGAAGAATCTACATCTGTTTTAGCGAAGCATGAAAATAGTGTGATTATTTTCATGGGCGCTGGGGACATTCAAAAATTTCAAGATGCTTATGAAAAGTCGTTACAATAAAAATAAAAGGATGCAGCTTTTATAAGCTAGCATCCTTTCCTATTTACTTAAGGTTTTCTGGGTTTAAAGCATCTAATTCAGGAAGAACAAAACGCCCATCCTTACGTACTAGTACATCATCAAAATACATTTCTCCCCCACCGTAATCAGGACGTTGGATGTTTACCATGTCCCAGTGAATGTTGGAGTGGTTTCCATTAAATGCATTGTCGTAACATTGACCCGGTGTGAAGTGGAAACTTCCGTCAATTTTTTCATCAAAAAGGATGTCTTGCATTGGATGTAGGATATAAGGGTTTACACCAATGGCAAATTCACCTATATAGCGTGCTCCTTCATCTGTATCAAAAATCTTATTAATTCTTTCTGTGTCATTTGCTGTTGCTTCTACAATTTTTCCATCTTTAAACGTTAACTTAACGTTTTCATATGTAAAGCCTTGATACGGAGAAGGAGTGTTATAAGTAATTACACCATTTACAGAATCTCTAACTGGTGCCGTGTACACTTCTCCATCAGGGATATTCATTTGGCCAGAACACTTGATGGCTGGTATATCTTTAATTGAGAATGTTAAATCTGTACCCGGCCCTGTAATTCTCACTTTATCTGTTCGATCCATTAAACTTACTAGACTGTCCATTGCCTGATCCATTTTCCCATAGTCCAGATTACATACGTTAAAATAGAAGTCCTCAAATCCTTCTGTGCTCATTTTCGCAAGCTGTGCCATAGAAGAGTTTGGATATCGGAGTACTACCCACTTTGTTTTAGGTACACGGATATCACGATGTACTTTCTTCCCAATTGTAGAACCATGGATTTTCATTTTATCAGCTGGAACATCTGCATGCTCGTTAATGTTATCACCAGAACGAAGACCTATGTATGCGTCCATTTTACTCATAACATTTGCTTCAAAGTCCGCAATCATATTGAATTGCTCCTCTTGTGCACCTAATAAAAGAGCACGGTCTACTTGGTGATCTTTTAATAGTACAAAAGGGTAGCCTCCTGCTTCATATGCTTCTTTTACTAAAGCATTAACTAGCTCTCTTTGAAGACCAAAGTTCTCAATAAGTACTTTTTCGCCCTTCTGAAGACGAACAGAATAGTTGATTAGATTTTTTGCTAATGTAGCAATACGGGGATCCTTCATGACCTTTTCCCTCCAAAAAGTTTTAATAATTGAAGATTATAGATACTTACTAACAAGAATTTTAAATTTCGTTAAAATAATCCAAAACTCTTCATCAACCACTATACTATTGTAACCGAATTTTCTATTTATGTTGAATACAATTAAAAACTATTAACCAAAGACTGAAATCTAGTCATTATTTATGTTAATATTTTCTTATCAATGAATTTTTTTCTTAATTAGGTTATGAGATTAAGTTATATGCCTAAAAATATGTTTGGTAGATTGTCTAATAGGGTAAATAAAATACATACGGAGGTGCTTTTTCTTTGGAAATTATTCTTTATTTAAGTGCAGCTTTAGCTGCTATTGCATTTTTTATTCTTGTCATTTATTTAACGAAAACACTAAAATCTCTTCAGGTTACGTTAGATAGTGTCTCTAATACTTTACAAGGCCTAGAGAAACAACTTGATGGGGTAACTCGTGAAACGACAGATTTATTACATAAGACGAATCATTTAGCAGATGATATACAGAAAAAGTCGGATCGTTTAAATACAGTTGTAGACGCTGTAAAAGATGTCAGCACGTCTATACAAAAATTTAACCAATCCATTCAAACGATTACAACTTCGGTAAATCGGAGTGTAGAGCAGAATAAAGATAAGGTTTCACAGGTCATTCAATGGAGCAATGTTTTGCTTGAGCTAAAGGATAAATGGAAGGCTAAAAAGAAAGAAGAGCATATAGAGGAACCTGTAATTAGGGAAAGAAGTAGAGGAAGAGAATAAAAGGAGGAAAAACAGATGGAAAATGAAGATCGTAAAAATCAAAATGACAATATTAATTCAAAAGACTTTCTGATAGGTGCTTTAATTGGCGGAATTGTTGGAGCAGTATCAGCATTAGTTTTTGCTCCAAAGTCAGGAAAGGAAATTCGTAACGACTTAAACTTACAAGCCACTTCTTTAAAAGAAAGAACAGATAAGCTTAGAGAGAATGCTAAGGTTAAAAGTACAGAGCTCACAGAGGTGGCAAAAGAAAAAACTAGTAATATTGGTAGCATGGTATCAAAGCAGTCTTCAGAGTTATTAAATAAAGTAAGAGTTGGAAAACTATCAGAAGAGCTATATGAAGAAGAAGCTAATCGTACAGCTCCAAAAAATGTTGAGGACCTTAAAAGGAAATTAGAAGAGACAAAGCAAGCTTTTGATGAAACGGAATCTCGATTAAATCAATAGATGGGGGATATAGAACCCCCCCTAATCACTTGTGATGTTGCTACAGGAGGTAAGTTGATGAAGAAAATTGATAGTGTTGAGCAGTTTGATCAAGCAGTTAATGAAGGAGAAACGATTTTTATTTTAAAGCACTCCTTAACATGTCCTATTAGCCATGCTGCCTATGAGGAGTATGAGAAGTTCGCTAGTGAACACTTACAAAATCATACATATTATTTAGCTGTTCAAGAGGCTCGTCCTCTATCCAATCACATTGCTGAAACATTTCACATTAAGCACGAATCACCTCAAGCGATTCTGTTTATGAATGGAGATGTAGTCTGGCATGCATCACATTGGAAAATTACATTTGAATCACTAGAGAAAGCTTTACAGGAAAACCAGCAATAAATAAAGAAGGATGACCATTGCAAATAAAGGTCATCCTTTTCTTATCTTACTATTATGAATAAGTAACTGGCCAAACTAGCTCCAGTTTGTCACCTGGTTCAATTTTATCGTAAAAAGTTGTTTCTTCTTTGTTTTTCAATAGGATAAAGCTTCCATTTGCCTTTTGTGGCATTGTAATTTCAACTTCCTTAAATAAATCTTGAAAAATAAATGGTTCCAACCTATTTTGAGAGATAATGATTTCTTCACCGTCTTGAATCAGATCCTCTTCTGAAAGGACTTGATCTTCTCGTTTAAACACAGTAATGGTCTTAGAAAGTGTTAACTCTTTTCCATTAAACGTGATGGGGATGGATTGTTTTAGCATTAAATTCTTTATATCTGCTAGTTCCTTGACGGTTGGATTTCTCTTATTTTCGATGGTTAGATGGTCAAGATGTTCGAAGCTACTTTGTAACTTTACTTCTAGCTGGTTTCGTTTAATTTTTCCGGATAAGGAGGGAATAAAGGTCTCTTTGTTGTTAATTTTTATACGAAATGGCTTAAGCTCTGATTGAAGTTCCACTAATCCTAAATTCTTTAGAAGTTCCTCAATGGTTTCTACCGTTTTCCACTCAATTCGGTCACGATCTTCAATCAATTTATCTGAAGAAACTACAAAATCATTACAAATAAAAGTAGGTGCAATCACATATTTTACCCCATTAATGAACACTTCCTTTGAAGGAATGTCATCGACAAGTTCTTTTATTTGTAAAGTGGTTTTCTCACCATCTAGGCCTTTTTCAACAGTCAGTTGATCTCCGTTACTAATTTGATCATCTAGGGAGCATAACTCTCCATTTTTCCAGAGCTTTGGAGGTTCCCCAAACTGTCCTGGAATCGTAACGTTTTGCCCGTTCAGAGAAACAATCATTGCCATTCCAGGCTTTCCGTATAGTTTATTCATCTTTACTCCTGCAGCAAGTAGGCAATCTCCAACGGTAAGCTTTTTAACCTCAAATAATCTAACTGGCTGCTCATTTACGTAAACCGTAATATACTGAACCGGGGATTTCTGTGCAGCAATGGCAATTCCAATAGGTGTAACCAATTCAGGACCTTTAGCAATTTCTTCAGAAATGGTTAAGGAGGATATTGCATCTATTCCACGAATGGCAACCCTATTTTCCGGCAAATTAAGCTTATCGGCAACCCTTTTGGGAAGCTCCGGTGTAAGGCTTCCTCCTCCTACTAACATAACCGCCTTAGGAGACTTCTGGTTGTTAAGGGTCAAAATCTCATCACAAATAGAAGAAGCCAAACGGTCTAGAACTGGTGATATATGTGAAATAACTTCTTCTTTTGAAACCTCTGTATCGAAACCAAGGATGTCAGTTACTGTAATCGATTGATTGGTATGTAGTTCTCTTTTTGCAATTTCAGCAAGTGGGAAATCAAGTAAATAATGGTCGCTAATGGCTTCAGTTATCTCATCACCGGCAATAGGAACCATGCCAAATGCAATAATCGTTCCCATATCTGTTATGGCAATGTCTGATGTTCCTGCACCAATGTCAACAAGTGCAACATTTAACCTTCTCATGGAAGGAGGAATTAAAACATTGATGGCTGCGATAGGCTCTAATGTTAAAGCATCCATTTCAAGGTCAGCTCTATGAAGCGCTGAGATAAGTGATTCAACAACAACTTTTGGTAAAAAAGTAGCAATAATCTCAACGGAAGCTTCGTCACCTTGTTGGTCAATTAAATTTCCGATTTCTTCACCGTCTAAACGGTAATAAAGTACTGAATATCCGACACAATAATAATAATGACTTTTATCTTGTTCATGTTTTTCAGCTACCGAAGCCTGTGCTTTTTGAACGGCACTTAATTCCAAATGCAAAATGTCTTGCTTCTGCATCATCGGTTTTCCTTTAATATTTACAGCTACTTTTGCTCGTTCTGTTTTTAAAGCTCTTCCAGCTGCAGCCACGCAGACTTTTATTAATGGACCATGTTTTTTCTCTAGTTCTTCTTTAATTTCAACAATAATTTTTGAAACGGATAAAACGTCATGGATTTGCCCATCTAACATCGCTCTTTCCGAATGCTCTATGGCTAACATATCAACAACATGAAAGGTTTCACCGTTTTCCTCAAGAATAATTCCGACTACCGATCGGGTTCCTATATCAAGAGCAAAGAGTTTTTTATTTTCCTGCAAAAGAATTCACCTTCTTTAACTGAGGTTCATATGATAAAAAATACACTTTAATACTTAAAAGCGTTTAATTAATAAAGAAAAATGCGTGACATGTAGAAATAATTCATATATAATAACTCTAATTCTATAGAAAATGTATCATATTTTATGAAGTCGATAAAGAAGAATAAGAGTATTCTACTCATTAAATGAGGAAGAAGACGCCAAAATGACTTTTTTCGGCTAATTCAATATTCGAAGGGACGGGAAGAGATGAGTAATGTAGAACTAGATCAACTGCGAAATCGGGTTGATGAACTAAATGTAGAGCTTTTGAAACTAATTAATGAGAGAGCTCGGCTCGTCCAAGAAATCGGGCGAGTAAAAGAGACTCAAGGTGTTTACCGCTATGACCCAGTACGTGAGCGCTCAATGCTCGACCTTATTAAAGAAAACAATGATGGCCCTTTTGAAAATTCTACCGTTGAGCATATTTTTAAAGAAATCTTTAAAGCGGGACTAGAGTTACAAAAGGATGATCATAGAAAAGCTCTTCTAGTTTCACGTAAGAAGAAACCGGAAGATACTGTGGTAGAACTTAAAGGTGAAAAGTTAGGTGCTGGTAAACCTCAATTAATTTTTGGACCTTGCGCAGTTGAATCTTATGAACAAGTAGCAACGGTTGCTGAAGCTGTTAAAGCAAAAGGTTTAAAACTACTTCGTGGCGGTGCTTATAAGCCTAGAACTTCACCATACGATTTCCAAGGTCTTGGTCTAGAGGGACTTAAAATCTTAAAAAGAGTTGCAGATGAGTATGATTTAGCTGTTATTAGTGAAATTGTTAGCCCTCAAGATATTGAGAAGGCTGTTGAATATATCGATGTAATTCAAATTGGTGCCCGTAACATGCAGAACTTTGAGCTTCTAAAAGCT
Source organism: Cytobacillus spartinae (assembly GCF_042865285.1). Taxonomy (NCBI): domain Bacteria; kingdom Bacillati; phylum Bacillota; class Bacilli; order Caryophanales; family Bacillaceae; genus Cytobacillus; species Cytobacillus spartinae. Next base: position 116,201 of record NZ_JBIACK010000015.1, read on the forward strand.
GCAGGAGCGGTTAATAAGCCAGTGCTATTAAAACGTGGTTTGTCGGCTACGATTGAAGAATTTATTAATGCCGCTGAATACATTATGTCTCAAGGAAATGGACAGATTATTCTTTGTGAGCGTGGTATTCGTACGTATGAACGTGCAACACGAAACACATTAGATATTTCAGCCGTTCCAATTCTAAAGCAAGAAACACATTTACCTGTATTAGTTGATGTTACGCACTCAACAGGTAGAAGAGATTTGCTTCTTCCAATGGCAAAAGCTGCTTTAGCAGTTGGTGCTGATGGAATTATGGCAGAGGTTCACCCAGATCCAGCTGTAGCTTTATCAGACTCAGCTCAACAAATGGATTTAAAAGCTTTTGATAAATTCTATAGCGAACTTCAATCATCTGCATTTGCCCGAGTATAATGTCTTCTTATTTGCCAGCTCTTCCCTTTTGGGGAGAGCTTTTTATGTTCGCCCAGCATGGGCGAACTCTAACGGGTGAAAGTCCCGAGTATGACCAAGTAGCGGTAAGTACATAGCTGAAAGCAAGGGTGTCCACGGTGACGTGGAATCTGAAGGAAGCTCGAGGCAA
>NZ_JBIACK010000016.1:0-115185 GCF_042865285.1 Cytobacillus spartinae
TTGGTTTTAGGAGTTTTAAGCGTTTTAGAGCAAAGATATTATTGACACATAAGTATAAAAAAATGGGTGTTCATATTGGATAAGGGTGAAGTAAAATTGACTCCACCCCAACATTTGACGTTGAACCATAAATCTCTTGTTGTGCGTTATAATGAACGGTGAGTTGTAACTTTTAATGAGGTGATCATGTGCTGTTCAAAAAGAGAACTAGAAATATCATCCTTATTAGTTTTTTCTTCTTTATGCTTATATTTATATCTACCGCTTTGTATTACTTTACAGCTTTAACCAATACGATATCGGAAATGCACCAGCCAATCGAAAGAAGTATTACTAGTAAAAATCAAAAGCCTATAGTACTAGAGGAAAAAGAACCTATTTCTATACTATTAATTGGGGTAGATCAGAGAAAAGGTGATAAGGGTAGGTCTGATACACTCATACTTTTAACTGTTAATCCAAAAGAGAGCTCTGTAAAAATGGTCAGTATTCCACGAGATACTAGAACTGAAATAGTAGGAGGAGGTCTAGATGACAAGATAAACCACGCCTACGCTTTTGGAGGAACAAAAATGACTGTTGATACAGTTGAACATTTTTTTAGTGTTCCAATAGACTATTATGTTTTAGTAAATATGGAGGCATTTCAAGGAATCGTTGATGATTTAGGTGGGATTACAATAAATAACCCATTAGATTTTAACGAGGCTGGTCATCATTTTAGAAAAGGTGAAATTACTTTGACTGGATATGAAACGATGCTGTATGTTCGAATGAGAAAACAAGATCCATATGGTGACTTTGGGAGACAGCAAAGGCAGCGGGAAGTGATAAGAGGTATCCTTAATAAAGGAGCAAGTTTGGAGTCTTTATCAAAGATTAAGGCTATTCTTGATACGTTAGAAGAAAATGTTAAAACAGACATATCTTTTGGGGAGATGATAGATATCCACGAACATTATAAACAAACTATTAATGACATTGAAACTCTTGAGCTTTCTGGTCAAGGGAAAATTTTAGATGGAGTTTATTATTTATTTGTTGAAGAAGAAGTAAAATTAAAAGTACAAGAAACTTTACTTAAACATCTAGAGTTATAAAGCGCTTTCTTATGTGTTAGATTATCTTACATGTTTTTCGTGTTTCTTCTATATTATATGTTAGAAGAATTTTGTGACTAAAATGCATTAATGAATATTACTTATGATCACTCACCAAAGTCTCGGTGAGTTTTTTTATTTTATCCAGATGGTCAAGTAACAGAATATCAATTTTAGAAAAATTTTTTTGAGTATTGAATTGTGAATACACCAACAATGTAAGCGTATACAAAAAGTTTGATTAATCTAAATAGTCAAATAATTAACAAAAAGGGTGTTGACTAAGGAAAAAAATGAGAGTAAGATAGTCCTCAAATAAAAAAAATAATTGAAAATTTGAAAAATAAGAGACACTCAAAACAACCATAGTTATCAGGGAGTTTTAAAATTTTTTAACTTTAAATTTCAGTCGTTTAAAGCGTTTTGACATTAATGTAAAGAGGTGGGTTTTGTGCCTGAGCAGTGGATCTTTTTAAATGATGAATATGTCTCAAAGGAAAACGCAAAAATTTCTGTTTATGACCATGGTTTTTTATATGGAGATGGGATTTTTGAAGGAATTAGAGTGTATAGTGGCAATATTTTTAGAATGGAAGAACATATGGACCGACTATATCGTTCTGCCAAATCAATTATGTTAAATATGCCTTATTCCCGAGAGGAATTTAACAACATTATCGTTAAAACGGTAGAAAAAAACGAAATTGAGGATGCATATATAAGAGTAGTCGTATCAAGAGGTGTTGGTGACCTCGGGTTAGATCCATATAAATGCCCTAAGGCAAATGTAGTGGTCATTGTTGAACCTTTAGCGATTTTTCCAAAGAAATTATATGAAACTGGGTTAGAAATTGTGACTGTTGCAACGAGAAGGAATCGTCCCGATGTACTTAGTCCAAAAGTGAAATCATTAAATTACTTAAATAATGTTCTTGTAAGAATTGAAGCTCATCTAGCCAATGTTAGCGAGGCTTTAATGCTTAATGATCAAGGTTATGTAGCAGAGGGATCTGCTGATAACGTATTTATCATTCGAGATAATGTTTTCTATACACCTCCTGGATATGTCGGGGCGTTAGAGGGCATCACGAGAAATGCAGTTATCGAGATTGCAAAAGATCTTGGATACGAAGTAAAAGAAGAGCCGTTTACAAGACACGATGTTTATGTAGCTGATGAAGTGTTCTTAACGGGAACAGCAGCAGAGGTCATTGCGGTTGTGAAAGTTGATGGAAGAACGATTGGCGATGGTGTCCCAGGAATTCATACTAAGAAACTATTAGAGAAGTTTAGAGAAAGAGTTGTTTCAGAAGGAGTTAAAGTCTTTACAAAAAAAGCTGCAGAAAATGTTAGCTGATAAATTAGGTCTTCGAATCCGAAAGAAAGCTAAATATAGTAAAGCGAAGAAGAGGATAAGTAGTTTTATGGAATGTGTTCTCAGAGAGCCGGGGTTGCTGTGAGCCGGTGTTCACTACATAAAATGAACTCACCTCAGAGCGCTGTCTTGAAATACTCTAGAGTAGAGACAGTCGAGTGAGTTACCACTCGTTATCAAAACGATCAGACTATTGATCATAAGTGCACGCTAGACAAAGCGTGAAATTAGGGTGGTACCGTGGAACAGGTTTTTCAAGCCTTTTCATCCCTTTAGCCTAGGTGTAGTGGGCGTATAGGAATGAGAGGGCTTTTTATATTGCTTTAATTTTGTGATAAAAGAGGAGGTCAACAAATGTTGCAGGAAGCTGCCTTTACAAAAATAAAGGCTGAAAACAAACCGATGAGCGGTGCAGAACTGATGTTAGAGGCGTTAACAAAGGAAAACGTTGAAGTGATATTTGGCTATCCAGGGGGGGCAGTTCTCCCGATTTATGACAAATTGTATAGTTCAAAAATTCTACATGTCCTACCTCGTCATGAACAAGGTGGAATCCATGCTGCAGAGGGATATGCACGTATTACTGGTAAACCAGGAGTTGTTATAGCAACATCTGGGCCTGGTGCAACAAATATCGTGACTGGATTGGCGGATGCAATGATGGATTCTCTTCCGCTTATTGTTTTTACAGGTCAAGTAGCCACTGGAGTTATTGGAACTGACGCCTTTCAAGAAGCTGATATCTTAGGTATTACAACGCCTATCACTAAATATAACTATCAAGTTCGCAACATTGAAGACATTCCTCGAATCGTCAAAGAAGCATTTTATATTGCAACAAGCGGCAGACCTGGCCCAGTGCTTATCGATGTACCGAAGGATATCGCTGCACTTGTAGCAGAGTCTCCTGAAGAGGAAGAGATTTCTCTTCCAGGATATCAACCAACTTTACAACCTAACTATTTGCAAATAAGAAAATTAACAGAAGCGGTTAGTAGAGCTAAAAAACCAGTCATTCTTGCCGGAGCTGGAATTCTCCATGCCGGAGCAGATGCAGAACTTTTACAGTACGCCGAGCAACAACAGCTACCTGTTGTTCACACTCTTCTCGGTTTAGGGGGATTCCCTGCAGAACATAAACTGTTTGCAGGAATGGGAGGAATGCATGGATGCTATACAGCCAATATGGCGTTGTATGAATGTGACCTCCTTATCAATATCGGAGCTAGATTTGATGATCGTCTAACTGGGAATTTAAAGCACTTCGCACCTAATGCAACCGTTGCTCATGTAGACATTGATCCTGCTGAAATTGGCAAGAATGTTCCTACCCTAATACCGGTTGTCGCAGATGCCAAAGAGGCATTAAAGCAGTTAATAAGTCAGGATGGGAAGCCTCCAGTTCATGAGAAGTGGATGAACACACTTGAGAGTTGGAAGAAGGAATATCCATACTTCTACCAAAATGAGGATCGAAATGTTCTTAAGCCTCAGAAAGTAATGGAAATGCTCTATGAAAAAACTAAAGGTGAAGCTATTGTGGTTACAGATGTAGGACAGCATCAAATGTGGGCTGCCCAGTACTATAAGTTTTCAAAAGCGAATAAATGGGTGACTTCGGGTGGCTTAGGAACAATGGGCTTTGGCTTACCAGCAAGTATTGGCGCACAGCTTGCTGAACCAGATACTTGTGTTCTATCTATCTCAGGTGATGGTGGTTTCCAAATGTGTACGCAGGAGCTTGCAGTCATCAGAGAGCTGAATCTTCCAATTAAAATCATTGTACTAAACAATTCTTCGCTCGGAATGGTTAGACAATGGCAAGAGATTTTTTATGAATCTCGCTTTTCCCACAGTAAGTTTTCCGTTCAGCCTAACTTCGTGAAGCTAGCAGAAGCTTACGATATTAAAGGATATGTAATCTCTAATGAAGAGGAAGCAGAAAACATTTTAAATGAAGTATTAACGAACAATGAGCCTGTTCTTTTAGACTTCAGAATTGACCCTGACGAAAATGTATACCCAATGATTGCGCCTGGAAAAGGATTGCATGAGATGGTAGGAGTGAAACCATGAAGCGAATTATTACTTTAACCGTACTAAATCGACCAGGAGTACTTAATAGAATTACAAATTTATTCTCAAAAAGAAACTATAACATTGAAAGCATTACCGTAGGTCATTCTGAGCAAGAAGGTATTTCGAGAATTACATGCGTCGTTCATGTAGAAAACGACAGCATTATTGAACAAATAACAAAACAGTTAAACAAGCAAATTGATGTTATAAAGGTTACCGATATTACGGAACAGTCCATCGTATCAAGGGAACTCGCCCTAATTAAAGTGTTATCAACTGGCAACTCAAGAAGTGAAATTTATTCTCTGATTGAACCCTTTAGAGCATCAGTCATTGATGTAAGCAAAGATAGCTTAGTTATTCAAATCACTGGTGAATCTGACAAGATAGAGGCTTTTATAGAGTTAATCAAACCCTACGGAATTAAAGAATTAGCCAGAACGGGAACAACAGCTTTCCTACGAGGCACACAGAGAACAAGTAACCACTCCAAAAATATATCGATTGTTTAAAAAGTAAAACTACCATATAAAAATATAAAAAAACGGACTTGGAAAGGGAGAATACAAAATGGCGAAAATGTACTATAACGGGGATGCAAACGAAAACTACCTAAATGGAAAAAAGGTTGCTGTAATCGGGTATGGATCACAAGGTCACGCACATGCTCTTAATATGAAAGAAAGCGGTGTAGATGTAGTAGTTGGCTTAAGAAAAGGGAAGTCATGGGATAAGGCAGTTAACGACGGCCTTGAGGTATATAGTGTAGGAGAAGCAACTGCTCAAGCTGATGTTGTAATGATTTTACTTCCAGATGAAATGCAACCAAAAGTGTATAAAGAAGAGATTGAACCAAACTTAACGAATCAAGCATTAATGTTTGCGCATGGATTTAATGTTCATTTTAATCAAATCGTTCCTCCAAATACCTGTGATGTTCTCCTTGTTGCTCCTAAAGGTCCGGGACATTTAGTAAGAAGAACTTATCAAGAAGGAGCTGGGGTGCCTGCGTTATTCGCGGTTTATCAAGATGTAACGGGAGAAGCAAGAGAATTGGCTCTTGCTTATGCAAAAGCAATCGGATCGCTAAGAGCGGGTGGACTAGAAACGACATTTAAAGAAGAAACAGAGACTGATCTATTCGGAGAACAAGCGGTACTATGTGGAGGGTTAACTTCACTTGTAAAGGCTGGTTTCGAAACATTAACAGAAGCAGGATATCAGCCAGAACTAGCTTATTTTGAATGTTTACATGAGTTAAAATTAATCGTTGATTTGATGTATGAGGGTGGTTTAGAAGGAATGCGTTACTCCATCTCTGATACAGCACAATGGGGTGATTTTGTAAGTGGTCCTCGAGTGGTTGACGATCGAGTAAAACAAGAAATGAAAGCAATTCTAAAAGATATTCAAGAAGGTCAATTTGCAAAAGGTTGGATTTTAGAAAACCAAGCTAATCGTCCTGTTTTCAATGCAGTTAATAGAAGAGAAAGCGAGCATCAAATCGAGCAAGTAGGAAGGGAACTTCGAAAAATGATGCCTTTCGTTAACAGAGCGAAAGACAAACAGAAAGAAGTGGTCGTCAGTGCGACAAATTAAGATATTCGATACTACACTTAGAGACGGAGAACAGTCAGCTGGTGTAAATCTTAATTTTTCTGAAAAGATGGAAATCGCAAAACAGCTGGAAAGACTGAATGTAGATATTATTGAAGCGGGTTTTCCAGCTGCTTCAAAAGGAGATTTCTTTTCCGTACAGCAAATTGCACAAACAATCAGAAATAGTTCTGTGACAGGTCTTGCTAGGTCCGTGTATTCAGATATTGATGCCGCCTGGGAAGCGTTAAAGGACGGTGCAGAACCTAGACTACATGTTTTTATCGCTACTTCTCCTATCCATAGAGAGTTTAAGTTAAAGCAATCGAAAGAACAGGTAATTGAAACTGCTGTTGAATGTGTGAAGTATGCTGCAAAAAAGTTTCCTATTGTTCAATGGTCTGCAGAGGATGCTTGTCGCACTGAATTACCTTATTTAGCAGCAATTATTGAGGAAGTTATTCAAGCTGGAGCCCATGTCATCAATATTCCCGACACAGTTGGGTATATATCGCCAAAGGAGTATGGTGAAATTTTTCAATATTTAAAAAATAATGTCCCTTCTATTGACAAGGTTGCGTTATCCACTCATTGTCATGATGATCTTGGAATGGCGATTGCTAACTCACTGGCTGCAGTTGAAAATGGTGCGACCCAAGTAGAAGGAACCATTAATGGAATAGGTGAACGGGCTGGGAATGCGGCGCTTGAAGAGTTAGCAGTTGCCTTGCATATTAGGAAGGATCATTACCAAGCAAAGACTCGTCTACATTTAAAAGAAATTAGTAGAACGAGTAGCCTAGTAAGTAAGTTAACAGGCATGGTGGTACCTGCCAATAAGGCAATTGTAGGAAGAAATGCATTTGCACATGAATCTGGTATTCATCAAGATGGTGTACTTAAAGAAGTAACAACCTATGAAATTATCTCACCTGATTTGGTAGGTTTTCATTCAAATTCCATGGTACTTGGAAAACACTCGGGAAGACACGCTTTTAGAAATCGTCTAAATGAACTTGGGCTTTCTGTTCCAGATGAAGATATTAATCAATTATTCGTTGTCTTTAAAGATTTAGCTGATAAGAAAAAAGAAATGACCGATGACGACTTAGCAGCTATTGTCCTAGAAGAAAAGCTATCTAAAGAACAACGTTTCTATGAGTTAATCCACTTACAAGTACAATATGGAACAAACCAAGTTCCTACTGCAACCATTACTCTATCTGGTCGAAATAATGAAGTCATTCAAGAAGCGGCCACAGGAAGTGGGAGTATAGAGGCACTATATAACACTCTTGAAAAGAGTGTAAACGGAACGGTTAACCTTCTGGATTATCGGATCCAATCAGTTGGGGCAGGAAGAGATGCACTCGCACAGGTCTTTGTTAAATTAAGATTTCAAGATATGGAAACAAGCGGTAGAGGCTTAGCGCAAGACGTATTAGAGGCATCTGCAAAAGCATATTTAAATGCCATTAATAGAGTTATATATATGAAGGAAAAGAAAACAGCAGTAACCCAGGGATAAGGGTTACTCAAAAATACATTTAAAAACGAAAGGATGGAGGGGTAATAATGAAGAAGCGTATCGCTGTATTGCCAGGAGATGGAATCGGGAAAGAAGTTACTAGAGGTGCTGTTGATATTCTGAATGCTATTGGAGAGAGATTTGGACATCAGTTCTATTTTTCATATGGGAAGATTGGCGGTTCTGCATTTGAATCTGAAGGTACACCGCTACCCGATGAAACAATCGAACTTTGCAAGGAAAGCGATGCGGTTCTATTAGGTGCAGTAGGTGGACCCCAGTGGGATCGTCTTCCAGTCCATCTTCGTCCAGAGCAAGGCCTATTAAAAATCCGTAAAGAGCTAAACCTATATGCTAATTTAAGACCTACCAATTATTATGAGAGTCTTGTAGAATCTTCACCACTTCGAAAAGAAGTCATTGAAGGTGTAGATATGCTTATCGTTCGAGAATTGACAGGTGGTCTATACTTTGGGAAACCAAGTGAAAGATCACAGCAAGACGGGAAAGATGTTGTTGTCGATACATTATTTTATCAAAGAGCAGAAATGTATCGTGTCATTAAATTAGCATTTGAAGTAGCAAAGGGTCGTAAGAAGAAGGTTACGTCAGTTGATAAGGCAAATGTTTTAGAGTCAAGTCGGATGTGGAGGGAAGTAGCTGAAGAGGTGTCAGCACAATACCCTGATGTTGAACTAGAGCATATGCTTGTTGATAATGCTGCGATGCAGATGATTAAAAATCCAAAGAGATTTGATGTTGTAGTGACAGAAAATATGTTTGGCGATATTTTAAGTGATGAAGCTTCTGTATTAACTGGATCATTAGGGATGCTACCGTCTGCATCTTTATCGGAAAATGGTCCTTATCTATATGAACCTATTCATGGATCTGCCCCAGACATTGAAGGAAAAAATATTGCAAATCCACTTGCAATGATTCTATCAGTAGCTATGATGTTACGAACTTCCTTTGGATTAGAGGAAGAGGCTGAGGCAGTGGAGAATGCGGTAAATGAAGTTCTTAATGCAGGGTATAGAACTCAAGATATTTTATCATTTGGAAATCGTGCTGTTTCAACAAATGAGATGGTAGCGGAAGTAAAAGCGACTATTCTGGATCATGAAACGATTTTAAACATTATGGGGGCTTATGCGTAACTCTCGAATCGGAATGATTGATTACCTTAAGTTGATAGGGTACTAACAAAAAATTACACGACCAATTACTTGGTCGTGTTTCTACTAGAAAGGCTGGTTTCGCATAGATTGTTGCTAATTGTATATGGTCTCCAACACGAATTCTATGCTACTTCGTGGCATCTTTCCTTTCTAAAATAAAGAAAACAGCACCCTAATTCGTTTAAGAACAGTCTAAAGTACTTAAATAGCAACAAAGTTTACGAAGAGCCACTAGAAATATCTTTTTTTAGTAATACCAAACCTGGAGGGGATGAGTATGGGGAAATCTATTGTAGAAAAGATATGGGAAAAACATGTTGTTTCTCGAGAAGAGGGGAAACCAGATTTATTATATATTGACCTTCATTTAGTTCACGAAGTCACATCGCCACAGGCCTTTTCAGGATTAAGGATGAAAAACCGGAAAGTAAGGCGTCCGGATAAAACATTCGCAACGATGGATCACAATGTTCCAACTGTAAATCGTACGCAAATAAATGATGAGGTAGCTTTGAAGCAAATTACTACTCTTGAAAAGAATTGTAATGAATTTGGTATTACGTTAGCTGGACTGGATAGTCCGAATCAAGGGATTGTTCATGTAATTGGCCCAGAGCTTGGGTTAACACAACCAGGTAGTACGATTGTTTGTGGAGACAGCCATACTTCTACACACGGTGCATTTGGTGCTCTAGCGTTTGGTATCGGTACGAGTGAAGTAGAGCATGTATTAGCAACCCAAACTTTATGGCAAACAAAACCGAAAACACTGAAGCTGCAAATCAATGGGAAACTAAGTAAAGGTGTGACAGCAAAGGATGTCATACTGTATATTCTTGCAAACTACGGAATAAGGTTTGGAACTGGCCACGTTATAGAATACTGTGGGGAAGTCATTCAGAATATGTCGATGGAAGAACGAATGACCATATGTAATATGTCCATTGAGGGTGGAGCTAGAGCTGGCTTAGTTAATCCAGACGAAACGACCTTTGCATATCTACGGAATAAGGAATACTCTCCTAATGATGATAAGTTTGAACAGTATGTTGAATATTGGAGTTGCTTTGTTTCTGATGAAGATGCAGTTTATGACCGAGTGATTGAGATTGATGGATATGAGATTTCTCCAATGGTCAGCTGGGGAACAAACCCTTCAATGACAGGTAAAGTAGATGGGAGAATTCCAACAGTTGATCAATTTGATACCGAGCTTGAACGAGATTCTCTTAGAAGGGCTTTAAGATATATGGCGTTGGAGGAAGGTCAGAAAATTGAGGACATACGAGTTCAGCATGTTTTCATAGGGTCTTGTACGAATTCTAGAATAGAAGACCTTCGAAGCGCTGCGGAAGTGATTAAAGGAAAAAAGGTCCATTCAGAAGTGAGAGCATTAGTTGTTCCAGGTTCTCAACAGGTAAAAAAATTGGCTGAATCAGAAGGGCTTCATCAAATATTTTTGGAAGCAGGGTTTGAATGGAGAGAGTCTGGGTGCAGTATGTGTCTAAGCATGAATGAAGATGTCGTCCCACAAGGAGAACATTGTGCTTCGACATCAAACCGAAACTTTGAAGGACGTCAGGGTGCCGGTGCTAGAACCCACTTGGTTAGTCCTGCTATGGCAGCAGCAGCCGCATTGTATGGTCATTTCGTAGATGTAAGAGAATTAGTTGTTCAAGAGGTAGTTTAATAGGAGGGATCATATGACTTTTGATAAAGCATTTGATGGAAAAGCAGTTTCTTTAGATCGAGCAAATGTGGATACGGATCAAATCATCCCGAAGCAATTTCTCAAACGGATTGAAAAAACAGGTTTTGGACAATTTTTATTTTATGATTGGCGTTACGATGCAAACGGACAGGAAAATGAATTATTCGAATTAAATCAACCTGAAAACAAGGGAGCAACGATTCTAGTAGCTAACGAAAATTTTGGCTGTGGTTCGTCACGCGAGCACGCACCCTGGGCGTTACTAGATTATGGATTCAAAGTCATCATAGCCCCGTCGTTTGCTGATATTTTCTATCAAAATTGCTTAAAGAATGGGATGCTTCCAATCGTATTAGAAGAAAAGAAGGTAGAATACCTATTAAAAAAGGCTACAAAACAGCCTTATTCTCTAACTATTGATTTAGATCAACAAGTAGTTAAAGATCATGACGGATTTTCCGCTGAGTTTTCTATTCACTCCTATTGGAAAAAGATGTTGGTCAATGGTTGGGATGAAATCGAAATAACATTACAGCTCGATGATAAGATTAATGAATATGAAAAAAATCAACTATTTAGCTGATCTTCCTATAGCAAAAAAGATTCACATTATTGGGTTTGTGAATCTTTTTTGTTTTTTCAATTTGTTCATGCTAAACTTACCTCATTATCATGCATAAGGCGGTTTAGAGATGAAAAAACGGGAGCCATTGAAGAAGGACGGTAATGTAATTCATTTTCCCGACCTGGAGAAGAGATTTCTCGAAAGAGGTTTAGAGAGTCTTCAAAATAAAAAATATAATCAGGCAGTTGAGTATCTTGAAGAGGCAAAGAGGCTAGATCCTTCAAATAGCGATATCTATATAGGTCTTGTGCTTTCGTACTACGAGGTTGGGCGTCTACATGAAGCAAAACAGCTAACAAAGGAAATGCTGAAAGAGGGAATTGGTAATTATATTCAAACAGTCGACCTTTATTTAATGATTCTCGTTCAGCTTCATGAGTACGAAGAAATTGTAAGCACTATAGAAGTATTATTAGAGGAAAGTGAAGTGCCTATAGAAAAATACGAGCATTTTTCAAAGATGCTTGAATTTAGTAGACGCATGGTTGAAGGTAGAAATAATGAAACATATGAAGAGGAATTTATTGAATCAGAGGAATCTACTTTAAATTTACTTGAAACAGAAGATCCGAAGAAACTAATGTTACAGATTGCTGAGTTGACGAATCAAAATATTCGTCCATATATAGATGAAGTTGCTTCTTATTTGGAGTCAAATAAAGGTCATCCTTTCCTAAAGACTATGCTACTAAATATTTTGAAAGAACAAGAGGTTTCACAGGACATTAAAGTTGAAAAATTTGGATGGGTAAAAATAATAAAACCAAGAGAATTAGGTAATTTACAAGATGTATCACAAGTAAAAGACATTGAAAAACATTTGAAGGATCACTTAGAAAATGAAGACCCTATTCTCTTTCAACATGTTGTAAGTATAGTAGAAAGGCAGTTCTTTCTATTATATCCGTTTGATATGAGTGAGGCCCCTTCAAATGTGTGGGCTGCTGCTTATCATACACTTGCATTGGAGTATCACGGAATGAATTACACCTTGGATCAAATGAGCGATCTTTATGGAACGAATCCAGATCAATTAAGTGATGCATGTGAGTTTATAAAAAAATTAGAAGAAATTTCTTATCCTATTATTTAGGCCTGGCTGTTGAAACAGATAAAACGTATGTTATAATGTAGTGGTTGTATTATGTAAATTTCTAGTTTTACATTATAATGAATACTGACTTGCTATATCAAGACATATTCATACATATTCGTTACGAATGAAATGATAATAGATTTTGGGAGGATTTTAGTATGTCTGCAAAGTTTGAAAAATTAGAAGGGAACCAAGGCGTTCTTACAATTGAAGTAGATGCAGAGAAAGTAAACGAAGGTTTAGACGCTGCATTTAAAAAAGTAGTAACAAAAGTAAATGTACCAGGATTCCGTAAAGGAAAAATGCCACGCGCTATGTTTGAAAAGCGTTTCGGTGTAGAATCACTTTACCAAGATGCAATTGATATTCTTCTTCCAGAAGCATATGCAAATGCGATCGAAGAAACAGGTATCGAGCCTGTGGATCGTCCTGAAATCGATGTTGAACAAATCGAAAAAGGAAAAAGCTTGATCTTCAAAGCTACTGTAACTGTTAAGCCAGAAGTTAAACTTGGTGAGTACAAAGGCTTAGAAGTTGAAAAAGTGGAAACAGAAGTAACAGAAGAAGATGTAAACAACGAATTAAAATCTCTTCAAGAGCGCCAAGCTGAGCTTGTTGTTAAAGAAGAAGGTAAAGCTGAAAATGGTGATACAGTTGTAATGGACTTCGAAGGATTCGTTGATGGCGAAGCGTTCGAAGGTGGAAAAGCTGAAAACTATTCACTTGAACTTGGTTCAGGTCAATTCATTCCTGGTTTCGAAGACCAATTAGTTGGACTAGCAACTGGAGAAGAGAAAGACGTAGAAGTTACTTTCCCTGAAGAGTACCATGCTGCAGAATTAGCTGGTAAACCAGCAGTATTCAAAGTGAAACTTCACGAAATTAAAGCTAAAGAACTTCCAGCTTTAGACGATGAGTTCGCTAAAGACGTTGATGAAGAAGTTGAATCTTTAGATGCGTTAAAAGAAAAGATTAGAACTCGTTTAGAAGAAAACAAAAAGCATGAAGCTGAGCACGTTGTACGTGATACAGTAGTAGAAAAAGCTGCTGAAAACGCTGAAATTGATCTACCATCTGTAATGGTTGATACAGAAGTGGATAGAATGATGCAAGAATTTGAACAACGTTTACAAGCACAGGGTATGAACCTTGAATTGTACTTCCAATTCTCTGGACAAGATCAAAATGCTTTACGCGATCAAATGAAAGAAGATGGTGAAAAGCGCGTAAGAATTAACTTAACGCTTGAAGCAATCGCAAAAGCTGAAAACATTGAAGTTACAGACGAAGAAGTAGATGCTGAACTAACTAAGATGGCTGAAATGTACAATATGTCAATCGACAACATCAAGAAAGCTCTTGGAAGTAACCTAGAGGGAGTTAAAGCTGATCTACAAGTTAGAAAAGCTGTTGATTTCCTTGTAGAAAATAGCAAAACTGTAGCTTAATTAATCTAAATATTAGTTGATACAACTTAACACAAAACAAGGCGCGATTTTATCGTGCCTTGTTTTACAATTAGTGATACTGAGTAGGGTTATTTTAGAATATACATAATATACAAAACGTAAACTTCCTGCTACTAATAAAAAAGTTTAGAAACAAAATTTAGAATGGTACACATACACGATAAACAGTGAAACAAAGCTTTTTAGCAAGAAAGTAGTACCTTAACATACATATTTATAAAGAGAATTTGTAAAAACTTCCGATTTAAGTTTGTCGATAATGGTTAAGCTTAAGTAGTACATATGTAATTCCTTTTTATGCGGATCTAACAACTTACAGACAATAAATTCTTTGCTAGACATAAGAGTTATCATTTCCTGTAGGGACATAGAATGTGATACAATGCAATACATAACTATCGAAATAAAGTGAAAATAATCAGATGTACAGAGAAAATTAAATAATAATAATATTAGATCCGCAGTGGTAAATATTGTTCAGAAGTTTTTCAAGGGGTGAAGGTATTGTTTAAATTTAATGATGAAAAAGGGCAATTAAAATGTTCTTTCTGTGGTAAAACTCAAGATCAAGTTCGCAAGTTAGTTGCCGGACCAGGTGTGTATATATGTGACGAGTGTATTGAGTTATGTACGGAAATTGTAGAAGAAGAGCTTGGTACAGAAGAAGAAGTTGAGTTTAAGGATGTACCGAAGCCGAAAGAGATTCGTGAAATTTTAGATGAGTACGTTATCGGACAGGATCAAGCAAAGAAAAATCTATCTGTTGCGGTATACAACCATTACAAGCGAATTAATTCAAATAGTAAAATTGATGATGTTGAGCTATCAAAAAGTAACATCGCAATGATTGGGCCTACTGGTAGCGGGAAAACTTTACTTGCTCAAACATTAGCTAGAATTCTGAATGTTCCTTTTGCTATTGCAGATGCTACGTCATTAACTGAAGCTGGATATGTTGGGGAAGATGTTGAAAATATCTTACTAAAACTGATTCAAGCGGCAGATTATGATGTAGAAAAAGCGGAAAAAGGAATTATCTACATTGATGAAATTGACAAGATTGCTCGTAAGTCTGAGAATCCTTCCATCACAAGAGATGTATCAGGCGAAGGTGTTCAGCAAGCTTTACTGAAAATACTTGAAGGTACTGTAGCAAGCGTTCCTCCACAAGGTGGACGTAAGCATCCGCATCAAGAATTCATTCAAATCGATACAACCAACATCCTATTTATTTGTGGTGGGGCATTTGATGGGATTGAACCTATCATCAAGCGTCGCTTAGGTCAAAAGGTAATTGGTTTCGGTTCTGATGTGAAGAAGAACGAAATAGAAGATAAAGACTTATTGTCTAAAGTTTTACCAGAAGATTTATTAAGATTTGGTTTAATTCCTGAATTCATTGGTCGTTTACCAGTAATTGCTAGTCTAGCTCCATTGGATGAAGATGCACTAATTGAAATCTTAACTAAACCAAAGAATGCATTGGTAAAACAATATCAAAAAATGCTTGAACTTGATGATGTAGAGTTAGAATTTGAAGAAGGAGCATTACAAGAGATTGCTAAAAAGGCAATTGAACGTAAAACAGGTGCTCGTGGACTTCGTTCTATTATTGAAGGCATCATGCTTGATGTTATGTTTGACTTACCATCAAGAGAAGATATAACGAAGTGCATTATTACTAGTGAAACAGTGACAGATAATAGTGTGCCGAAGCTTATCTTAGAAGATGGCACAGTCATTGAAGAAGAGAGAAAAACATCTGCGTAATTACCAAAAGACCAAACCTAAGTTTAATGGGTTTGGTCTTTTTTTGTTGTGGTTTTCGTACATTTTAATTCTTTTCTTAATTATAAGGACCCAAGAACGGAAAAAGGCCGTTTGTCTAAAAATATCAAATTTTAGAGCTTAAGGAAACGGTCATTCTAATAGGTGGTGAAAAGTAATCCCTAATTTCATACAGGTAAGTTTTCTTTTAAAAACTTGTTTATTCCATCTTGCCAAAGGAGATACTAGCTTATAAACAACAAGAAAGAGATGCAGGAGGGAAAACCAATGAGTTGGACAGGGATTGCCTTATTTATACAGTTGTTCTTTGGGATAGTGATAGGGCTTTATTTTTGGAATTTATTAAGGAATCAGCGAACTCAAAAAGTATCAATAGATAGGGAATCAAAGAAAGAAATGGATCAGTTACGAAAAATGAGATCAATATCTCTGTCTGAACCGCTTTCTGAAAGAGTAAGACCATCAACCTTTAATGATATTGTGGGACAAGAAGATGGGATAAAGTCGCTCAAAGCTGCTTTGTGTGGACCCAATCCACAGCATGTGATTATATATGGTCCTCCAGGTGTTGGAAAAACTGCCGCAGCAAGATTAGTGCTAGAAGAAGCAAAAAAAAATACAAAGTCTCCCTTTCAACCTTCATCGGTATTTGTTGAGCTAGATGCAACAACTGCGCGGTTTGATGAAAGAGGGATTGCAGATCCGTTAATTGGGTCTGTCCATGATCCAATATATCAAGGGGCAGGAGCAATGGGACAGGCAGGTATTCCCCAACCTAAGCAAGGTGCTGTTACAAATGCTCATGGAGGAGTATTATTCATTGATGAGATTGGTGAATTGCATCCGATTCAAATGAATAAACTTTTAAAGGTACTTGAGGATCGTAAAGTATTTTTAGAGAGCGCTTATTATAGTGAAGAAAATACACAAATACCTAATCATATCCATGATATTTTTAAAAACGGACTGCCTGCTGACTTCCGTTTAATAGGAGCTACAACTAGAACTCCTAGTGAAATACCTCCAGCTATAAGATCGCGGTGTATGGAGGTATTTTTCCGAGAGTTATCTCAGGAGGAAATTGCAACCGTTGCTAAAAAAGCTGCAGATAAAGTGAAGTTAAACATAAGCGAATCTGGTGTAGATATTCTATCCTCATATGCTCGAAATGGACGGGAAGCAGTCAATATGATTCAGATCTCTGCAGGATTAGCTATAACTGAAGAACGAGACTTTATCAAAGATGAGGATATAGAATGGGTGATCCAATCAAGCCAATTGAGCCCAAGAATGGAGAGAAAAATTATTTCCTCTGCTACGATTGGTTTAGTAAATGGACTTGCCGTTCATGGACCTAATACTGGAGCTCTTCTTGAAATAGAAGTTACGGTTATCCCTGCAAAAGAAAAAGGTTCTATTAATATAACAGGAATTGTTGAAGAAGAAAGCATCGGAAACCAAGGCAAATCAATACGTAGAAAGAGTATGGCGAAAGGCTCCATTGAGAATGTAATTACGGTATTGCGTTCAATGGGAGTCCCAGCGGACGAGTACGACATACATGTGAATTTCCCAGGGGGTGTACCGATAGATGGACCTTCAGCCGGTATTGCTATGGCAACGGGTATTTATTCGGCGATTTACAAGCATCCTATTGATCATACTGTTGCGATGACAGGTGAAATCAGTATTCATGGAAATGTAAAGCCAATCGGAGGGGTATATCCTAAAGTAAAGGCTGCAAAAAAAGCTGGTGCTAAAACGGTTATTATTCCAAAGGAAAATGTTCAATCTATATTAAATGAAATAGATGGAATTGATATTATTCCTGTAACTCACTTAACAGAAGTATTCGACATTGCATTATTAAAGGAATATGGTGAAGAGCAGGCCATTACCGCTTCTATTGAAGTGCCCAAAAAAGAAAGCATTTAGTGGTACTAAAAACTTCGGTTTGCAGAATTTCTGAAGCCGGAGTTTTTGTTTGTTTTTAAAAGGGTTTTTTAAACTGTATGGGATTGAACTCCAAATTAAACAATGTGTAGCTATATGAGTTTACAAGATTATTTACAGAATTTGAAATGAAGTAGAAAGAAGTTTTCAAGAGTGCTTTGGGGAAATAAAAATCAAATTACTAACATAATTTATGGCATACAACATGATACTAAAATTGTTGCTTATATCGTTTTTTACTTTTTATGATTTACCCATTAGAGAATCTAGAAAGACATTGAATGTACGGGATCCAGAGACTTAATTCCATTCAGAATATAGTCCACATGTCTTGTTAATAGACACTTGTTCCTAAATGGGTTAGAATTGTACAAAGATTATCCTTAAACATGGCATGTAAGAGAATTTCACTGGAGGTGCAACGTCATGGCGAAAAAGAAAGATATCATCGTCCCCCTCCTGCCGCTTCGAGGACTGCTAGTATATCCAACAATGGTTCTACATTTGGATGTAGGTCGAGAGAAATCGGTTCAGGCTCTTGAAAAGGCAATGGTAGATGACAGCTTAATTTATTTAACTACTCAAAAAGACATATCAATAGATGAACCTGCTGAAGATGATTTATATCAGATGGGAACATTAACGAAAGTTAAACAAATGCTTAAACTTCCGAATGGAACCATTCGTGTTTTAGTGGAGGGGTTAAAGCGAGCAAAAATTACATCCTTCTTTGATGAACAAGATCATTATGTTGTAAGTGTTAAAACATTCGAAGATCCTGAAACAAAGGATGTGGAAGATCAAGCATTGATGAGAACGATGCTTGAATATTTTGAGCAATACATAAAAATGTCCAAAAAAATTTCAGCAGAAACATATTCTTCCGTTTCGGATATTGAACAACCAGGAAGAATGGCAGATATCATTGCTTCTCATTTACCTTTAAAGCTTCAAGAAAAGCAGGAAATCTTAGAAACCATTGATGTGAAAGACCGAATCACTCGTGTAATTGAAATCATTCATAATGAAAAAGAAGTGTTAAATTTAGAAAAGAAAATCGGTCAACGTGTAAAGAAATCAATGGAAAGAACCCAAAAAGAGTATTACCTTCGTGAACAAATGAAGGCAATACAAAAAGAACTTGGGGATAAGGAAGGTAAAACAGGTGAAGTTGCAGAGTTAACAGACAGAATTGAAAAGGCTAACATGACTGAACATGTGAAAAACACTGCTTTAAAGGAATTAGAGCGTTATGAGAAGATTCCTTCTAGCTCAGCAGAAAGTTCAGTTATCAGAAACTATATTGAATGGCTAATTTCTTTACCTTGGACAAATGCAACTGAAGATGATTTAGATATTCATAAAGCAGAGCGAGTCCTTGATGAGGACCACTATGGCCTTGAAAAGGTCAAAGAGCGTGTCTTAGAATATTTAGCTGTTCAAAAAATGACCAATTCACTTAAGGGACCGATTCTATGTCTTGCTGGCCCTCCGGGTGTCGGTAAAACAAGTTTAGCTCGTTCTATTGCAAATTCATTAAATCGTAATTTCGTTCGCGTTTCTCTTGGCGGAGTTCGTGACGAGTCAGAAATTAGAGGACATAGAAGAACCTATGTAGGTGCTATGCCTGGTCGTATCATCCAAGGAATGAAAAAAGCTGGTACGATTAATCCTGTATTTTTATTAGATGAAATTGATAAAATGTCTAGTGATTTCCGTGGGGATCCATCAGCAGCCATGTTGGAAGTATTGGATCCTGAACAGAATCACAATTTCAGTGATCATTATATAGAAGAAACGTATGATTTATCTAAGGTTATGTTTGTAGCAACGGCAAACAATTTAGGGACTATTCCTGGGCCATTAAGGGACAGAATGGAAATTATTACGATTGCCGGCTATACTGAGCTAGAGAAAATTCATATTGCGAAAGATCATCTATTAGCAAAACAAATTAAAGAGCACGGTCTCTCAAAGGCACAACTTCAAGTTCGTGACGATGGCATTCAAAAAATCGTAAGATACTATACGAGAGAAGCCGGCGTACGTAGTCTAGAAAGACAGCTAGCAACGATCTGTAGAAAAACGGCTAGAATCATCGTCTCTGGTGAGAAGAAAAAAGTTATTATCACAGATAAGAATGTAGAAGAGTTCTTAGGAAAACCAATTTTCCGTTACGGCCAAGCAGAAATCGAGGACCAAGTGGGTGTTGCAACAGGTTTAGCCTATACAACTGTTGGTGGGGATACACTTCAGATTGAAGTTTCCCTGTCACCGGGTAAAGGTAAACTTGTTTTAACAGGAAAACTTGGGGATGTCATGAAGGAATCCGCTCAAGCAGCCTTTAGTTATGTTCGATCTAAAACAAAAGAGCTTGGCATCGATCAAGAATTCCATGAAAAACATGATATTCATATCCATGTTCCTGAAGGCGCGGTTCCGAAGGATGGTCCATCTGCAGGAATTACGATAGCAACAGCCCTTGTGTCAGCACTAACGGGGAAAGCAATAAGAAAAGAAGTTGGTATGACAGGTGAAATTACCCTTCGAGGACGTGTTCTTCCTATAGGTGGAGTAAAGGAAAAAACACTGAGCGCACACCGAGCAGGTTTAACAAAAATTATTTTGCCGAAGGATAATGAAAAGGATATTGAAGATATTCCTGAAAGCGTAAGAGATGATTTACAGTTTGTTCTTGTAGGTCATCTTGATGAAGTCTTGCAGCACGCCTTGAATGGCGGTGTTCAATTATGAAAGTAGTTAGTTCGGATATAGTAATTAGCGCGGTAAAGCCCGACCAGTACCCTGGCGAGGCTTTACCTGAATTTGCTTTGGCTGGTCGCTCGAACGTTGGAAAATCTTCTTTTATTAATAAGATGTTAAATAGAAGAGGGTTAGCTAGAATATCCTCTAAGCCCGGAAAAACACAAACGTTAAATTTCTACTTAATTAATGAAATCTTGCATTTCGTCGATGTTCCTGGTTATGGATACGCTAAAGTTTCTAAAAAAGAGCGGGAAGCTTGGGGAAGAATGCTTGAAACGTACCTTACTTCAAGGGAACAGCTTAAAGCGGTTTTACTTATTGTTGATTTACGTCATCCCCCTTCTAAAGATGATGTAATGATGTATGATTTTCTCAAACACTATCAAATTCCTGTTATTGTCATTGCTACAAAAGCGGATAAGATCCCTAAAGCGAAATGGCAAAAGCATATGAAGATTACAAAAGAAACATTAAATCTTGAACCGAGTGATACCATTATTCTTTTTTCTTCAGAAACTGGGGAAGGAAAAGATAAAGCTTGGTCGGTCATTGAAGCTTATATGAAACACTAGTAACTTGGTGGGGAATCCCTACCAAGTTTTTTGTTTTTTTGGCTAAATAACGCATGAAAAGTTTGATGAATTTTGAATGATTATAAAGTAAAAGAGCTTGAAACCTGTCGAAGCTTTGGGAATCTAGAGTATCTGAGAGGATACGCTTTCAATTAAGCGAATGCCCTAGCTAAATTTTGTTAAGCCCATTATATGGAGGAGTATCCCAAATAATCATAAAATATGAATTTTGAGATAAATTGTAATCAGTGATAAAGTTGTAGATGTTCCGAGGTATGAAGTAATAGATAGACAAGGGGGAATTTAAACTAGTGAAGAAATGGTTAAAAGGAATCATCATAGGATCAACAATCCTCACACTTGCTGCATGTGGTTCTCAAGCATCTACAGGTGGCATGGAATTAGTAGAGGATGGCAAATTTACTTACGCTGCTTCCGGCGAATTCAAACCTTTCAGTGTAACTGAAGCTGATGGCACCATGACTGGGTTTGATATTGAGGTTGGAGAAGCAATCGCAGAGGAACTTGGTCTTGAGCCAGTTCAAATGAAATTTAAATTTGGTGGAATTGTTGAAGGAGTCAAATCAGGTCGATTTGATGCTGCAGTTGCAAGTCACACCATTACTGAAGAACGATTACAGGCAGTTAACTTTTCTACCCCATATTACTATTCAGGTCCACAGATTTTTGTTCGCCCTGATAGTTCATCAGAAACCCTCGATGATCTTACAGATTTAGAAATCGCCGTATCTAAAGGATCCACTTATGAAGAAGATGCTAGAAAAGTTACAGATAATGTAATTTTATATGATAGCGATGTTACAGCACTAGAAGCACTCAGCAGAGGAAAACACGATGCCGTTATAACTGATTTTATCACAGGTAAAGAAGCAATTGGTTCTGGCATGGAGATAGAAGGAAAGGAATTGCTCGGTAAGAGTGAGCAAGCTATCGCCATTGCTAAGGATAATGAAGCATTACTTGAGAAGGTAAATGAGGCTCTAGAGACGTTACGTGAAAACGGAACCCTAGAAGCAATTAGTAAAAAATACATCGGTGAAGATATAACTGTTGACCCTGAAGCAGAGTAAAGAGAATGGCGAATGTGCTAATTAGTGCATTCGCCTTTCAACTCTTTACGTTGAAATCTTGATTGTAACAAATGCCTACTTATTTATAGCTTATGTTTTCTTAATAGAAAGGAGGAAGCATTTTGGAGTTAATTTCAACATTTTTTGAAACGTACCCAGTTTTTTTAAGGGGTATGCTCTTAACTTTTCAATTAACGGCAGTTTCCATTTTTATCGCAATTTTTATAGGATTGATGTTTGCCTTTTTAAAAATATCAAACATAAAGATTTTAGAATGGATTGCAGATATATATATATTCTTAGTTAGAGGTACACCATTGGTCGTGCAAATCTTTGTTTTCTATTTTGGATTGACGGCCCTTAATATTTCTGCATTTTGGTCTGTTGTATTAGGACTTGCCTTTCATAATGGGGCTTATATTGCAGAGATTTTTAGAGGCTCGATACAATCGATTGATAAAGGACAAATGGAAGCAGGCCGCTCGTTAGGGATGTCAGTAAGACTTACGATGCAGAGAATCATTCTTCCACAAGCTTTTCGACGAGCTTTACCCCCACTCGGAAATCAATTCATTATTGCCTTAAAAGACTCATCCTTAGCATCCTTTATTGGAATGTACGAATTATTCAATGTGGCTACCACATACGGGTCAAATAATTATGACTACATGACGTATCTGTTAATCGTTGCAGTTTATTACTTAGTTCTTGTATTATTCTTCTCTATTATTGTAAGAATGATTGAGAAGAAAATGTCTAGTAGTGATTAATTGAGGAAGGAGGAAAACAATGAGTGAGTCAGTAATGATAAAAGTGGAAAAGTTGAATAAATCGTTCGGTGATCTACACGTATTAAAAGACATTGATTTCACGGTAAAAGAAAGCGATGTTGTTTGTTTAATTGGAGCAAGTGGTTCAGGTAAAAGTACTTTGTTGCGATGCCTTAACTTTCTAGAAATTAAGGACAGTGGGAACATCGTTATCGAGGGAGATAAAATTGAAAGTGATACACATGATTTAAATAAAGTTAGAACCAAAGTGGGAATGGTGTTTCAACACTTTCATTTATTCCCACATAAGACCGTAATCGAAAATGTTATGGAGGCACCCGTTTATGTAAAAGGGATACCTAAAAAAGAAGCAATGGAAGAAGCTAGAAAGCTTCTAAAGAAGGTTGGGCTTTCAGATAAAGAAAATGTGTATCCTTCAAAATTGTCAGGAGGGCAAAAACAACGTGTAGCGATTGCTAGAGCGCTTGCTATGAAACCTGATGTCATGTTGTTTGATGAGCCAACTTCGGCACTTGATCCTGAGCTTGTTGGTGAAGTTCTTGCCACGATGAAGGAGTTAGCGGAGGAAGGCATGACGATGGTTGTCGTAACTCATGAGATGGGCTTTGCTCGTGAAGTTGCCGACTGGGCCGTGTATATGCATGATGGAAAAATTGTTGAGGTAGGACATCCCGAGGAGCTCTTCAACAACCCAAAAGAAGCTAGAACAAAAGCCTTTTTAGATAGTGTTTTATAGTTTGCCTTTTAAGCGTAAACGAGTAAAGAGACAGGTTTTCCTGTCTCTTTACTTTTTCCTGATTAATAAATAGATACCGATTATAACAAGAGCAGCTGGCCAGAACTTCCAAGCTAATGAAACCCCGTTTTCCAAGAGACCAAGCCATTGGGTAATCTTGTCATAAAAAAGTAACAAAATAGCCAATACTAAGAATAACATTCCCTGGAATAAACCTGCACCGACTTTTTGGTAGCGAAGTAAAAACCCTAGAGCAATAATTAAAATAAATGTCCCGATATGATTTGGCCAAATCTGTAATCGATCAACGACATGAAAATGCAAACCAAATCCGGATAAAATGACCCCTGGTAAAATTGCCTCATAATCCCGTGCTAAATATCCTTGAAATAAAAAGGCAATCCCGACTATGATTAGAAGCGTAGGCCATGTGTAAAATTCTTTAAAAAGTGAAATTTGCGACTGCTGTAAGAAGAAGTACGCGCCGAAGCCTATTAAAATAATTCCTGGAAAGATGCGTTGGTTTTTCAAATCGTTCACCACTTCCAAAATTGATAACTTGAATCTTAGTCCAATTTTTGTTACTGTACATAGGGAAGTAATTGCGCGAATTTAAACTCGAAAATTCTTATATATAGATAGTTTAAGTCGAATCATGTATGTAAACTAGAACGTAGAACGTAATTGATAGGTTAAAAATTACCTCTAGGTATATGAACACCAGTCTACCTGGACGCATTTCTAATCATATCACAGGAATTCATAGTCTGTTCACATTTTTTCATAAAAACAAAAAACTGACATGATATAATTATACTAGCTGAAAAATTTGTAGCTTAAATGAAAATCAGGTAAGCACTTTGGTTTTTCATTCTATATATTTTTTAATTGAAACTTTGCAAAGAACATGGGGGGTGCAATACGATATGCACATTTTAGTTGTAGGACTTAATTATAAAACTGCACCTGTCGAAATTCGTGAACGCTTGACGTTCAACCCTTCACAGTTAGGCGATGCTATGAAGACTCTGAAGTCTAAAAAGAGCATCCTTGAAAACGTCATATTGTCTACTTGTAACCGTACTGAAATTTATGCGGTAGTTGATCAACTTCATACTGGCCGTTATTATATTAAAGAATTTTTATCAGAATGGTTTAATATAGAGCAAAGCGAATTTTCTCCTTTCCTGTTTATTTACGAACAAGATGGAGCAATGGAGCATTTATTTAATGTTTCATGCGGTCTAAATTCAATGGTATTAGGAGAAACACAAATTTTAGGACAGGTACGTTCAAGTTTTCTTTTAGCACAAGAAGAAAACACAATTGGTACAGTGTTTAACCAATTATTTAAACAATCAATTACTCTCGCAAAGAGAGCGCATTCCGAAACAGATATCGGAGCAAATGCGGTTTCTGTGAGCTACGCAGCTGTTGAATTAGCAAAAAAAATCTTCGGCTCTCTAGATAAGAAGCATGTCCTTATTTTAGGTGCTGGAAAAATGGGCGAGCTAGCTATTCAAAACCTTCATGGCAATGGCGCTAGCAAAGTAACCGTTATTAACCGCACGTTTGAAAAGGCCCAGGATTTAGCTAGTCGATTTGCTGGTGAAGCCAAATCATTACAAGAGTTACAATGTGCTTTAGTTGATGCCGATATTCTAATTAGCTCAACAGGCGCTAAGGGGTTTGTTGTAACGAAAGAAATGATGGTTTACGTAGAAAAAATGCGCAAAGGGAAGCCATTATTTATGGTGGATATTGCGGTACCACGTGATTTAGATCCAAAGATAGGCGAGTTAGAAAGTGTGTTCTTATACGATATTGATGATCTCGAGGGAATTGTTGAAGCAAACTTACAAGAGCGTAAGAAAGCTGCAGCGAAAATCAGCATCATGATTGAAGGCGAAATTGTCGAATTTAAACAATGGCTTAATATGTTAGGTGTAGTCCCTGTCATTTCTGCATTACGTGAGAAAGCTTTGGCTATACAAGCTGAAACGATGATCAGTATAGAACGTAAACTTCCAAACCTCTCGGAAAGAGATAAAAAGGTTTTAAATAAGCATACAAAGAGTATTATTAATCAAATGTTAAAAGATCCAATTTTACAAGCAAAAGAAATGGCTGCCAAAAAGGATGCTGATCAAGCTTTAGATTTGTTTATGAAAATCTTTAATATTGAACAGCTTGTAAAAGAGCAACAAGATGTGAAAGCAGCCGATACAGAACAAGTTAGAGTACAATCTCCACAGGCTTCCTTTCAATCATAAAAGGGGTTCTGTTCATGTTTGATATCTATATGACAAGGTTGCACGAACTTACAGTTGTGCTGTATGCCTTAAGTGTCCTTTTATATTTCGTTGATTTTCTTCACCACAACCGGAAGGCGAACCAATTTGCCTTCTGGTTACTTGCATTTGTATGGGTATTACAAACAGTCTTTTTATTTTTATATATGCTAAAAACCGGGAGATTTCCTGTCCTTACCATTTTTGAAGGACTATATTTTTATGCCTGGGTATTAATAACATTGTCATTGGGAATAAATCGATTATTAAGGGTAGATTTCATTGTATTTTTCACGAATGTTTTAGGATTTATTATTATGGCCATCCATACATTCGCTCCCGTTCAGTTTGAGTCAGAAGTTATGGCCCAACAACTGGTTTCTGAATTGTTGCTAATTCATATTACGATTGCCATTCTTTCTTATGGAGCATTTTCTCTTTCATTTGTTTTTTCACTTTTATACTTAATTCAATATGATCTCCTTAAAAGAAAAAAATGGGGCGCTAGACTATTAAGAATTGCTGATTTATACAAGCTTGAACATATGTCTTATGTGTTAAACGTAATCGGGGTACCAATGTTAATGCTAGCCTTAATATTAGGGATCCAATGGGCCTATATCAAATTACCGGATGTTTATTGGTTTGACTCAAAGATTATTGGGTCATTTGTAGTTCTTGCCGTATATAGTATCTATCTGTATTTACGTGTTGGGAAGGGAATCAGTGGGAAATCACTGGCATTATGGAATATTGCATCCTTTCTTATTGTACTTATTAATTTCTTTTTATTTGGAAAATTATCATCGTTCCATTTTTGGTATTCATAATCTGAAAGAATCTATTCATCCATCTAGTTAAACTTTTAGGAGGCACTTATGAGAAAAATTATTGTAGGCTCTAGACGAAGTAAGCTCGCACTAACTCAAACTAACTGGGTAATCAATGAATTAAAGAAGTTAGATCCATCGTTCGAATTTGAAGTGAAAGAAATCGTTACAAAAGGGGATCGCATTCTGGATGTAACTTTATCTAAAGTTGGCGGTAAAGGACTTTTTGTAAAAGAAATTGAACAGGCTATGTTAGATAAAGAAATTGATATGGCTGTTCATAGTATGAAAGATATGCCTGCAGCATTACCTGAGGGATTAGTCATTGGGTGTGTTCCTCACAGGGAAGATCATCGTGATGCTTTGATTTCAAAAAATCATGTTCCTTTAAGTGAGCTGAAACCTGGAGCTGTGATTGGAACTAGTAGCCTACGTAGAAGTGCTCAAATTCTAGCATCTAGACCGGATTTAGAGATTAAATGGATTCGTGGAAATATTGATACAAGATTGGCTAAACTAGAAACAGATGAGTACGATGCAATTATCCTAGCTGCAGCTGGTTTATCGAGAATGGGATGGACTTCAGACGTGGTCACGGAATTCCTTAATGATGAAATGTGCGTTCCTGCAGTTGGTCAAGGGGCACTTTCCATTGAATGTCGTGGTAGTGACGAAGAATTATTAAATTTACTAAAGAAGTTCACTTGTGAGAAAACAAACCAAGCCGTCCGTGCAGAACGTGCTTTCTTGAATAAAATGGAAGGCGGATGTCAGGTTCCTATCGCAGGTTATGCATACATTAATGAGGAGTCTGAGGTTGTTTTAACAGTCCTAGTAGCTTCTCCTGATGGAAAAATCATTTTTAAGGAACAGTTAAAAGGTCAGGATCCTGAGCAACTTGGAAGAGACGCAGCAAACATCTTAATTGATAAGGGAGCAAAGGACTTAATTGACAAAGTAAAACAGGAGTTAGATGAGGAATGATTTCCTCTTCTCTCCCTTTAAAAAAGAAAAAAGTCTTAGTTCCAAGGGGAAAGAAACATGCAAAACCTTTTTCGGACCTAGTTGAAAGTTATGGAGGGGTTCCTGTGGAAATCCCTCTTCTTGCCTTTCGACCAATCGAACCTACGAAGGATCTCCAACATACCTTTGATTCTTTACATACATACGACTGGATTATTTTCACAAGCAATGTTACGGTCGAAACCTTTTTTGCGATATATAAGGGTAATACACTGCCCAAAATTGCTGCAATAGGAGATAAAACTGAACAAGCTCTTGGTAGAAGAGGAATGGATGTTCATTTCAAACCAAATAAGTTCGTCGCAGAGAGTTTTGTAGAAGAGTTTATTCCACACGTTACAAAGGGAACTAGAATACTAATTCCAAAGGGGAACTTAGCAAGAGAATATATATCTACTTCTTTACAAGAAGTTGGTGGAGAAGTGGATGAACTCATTATTTACGAAACGTACTTCCCAAAAGAAAGCGAAGAGCTCTTGGTACATGTTCTAAGTGAAAAGGCATTAGACATCATTACGTTTACTAGCCCTTCCACTGTCGATCACTTTTTAAAAGTTGTAAAACAATATAAACTTCACGAAAATATTAAAGGTTGTATCGTTACATGTATAGGACCTGTAACGAAAAAACGAGCAGAAGCATTGGGATTAACTGTACATGCAATGCCTAGTATTTATACGGTACATGAAATGATCAAAAGTGTTATTTTATATTTATCCGAGATACAAAATAGTAACTCTGAACAATAATGGAGGTATACATATATGAATTTACAATTTACTCGACACCGTCGTTTAAGACAAAGTGCAAATATGCGTACGATTGTGCGCGAAACTCATCTTCATGTGGAAGATTTTGTTTATCCTTTATTCATCGTTGAAGGAAATAATGTAAAGAATGAAGTTAAGTCTATGCCTGGTGTATTTCAAATATCACTTGACTTCTTAAAAGCTGAAATGGAAGAAGTTGTTTCATTAGGGATTAAGTCTGTTCTTTTATTTGGAATTCCTCATGAGAAAGATGAGTGCGGACAAGGTGCCTATCATGATCACGGAATCGTACAAGAAGCTACCCGTCTCATTAAAGAATATTTCCCTGACATGATTGTTATAGCAGATACTTGTTTATGTGAATATACGAGCCATGGACATTGTGGTGTCATTGAAGGTGGAAAAGTATTAAACGATCCATCTTTAAAGCTATTAGTTGATACTGCTGTTAGCCAAGCTAGTGCTGGTGCTGACATCATTGCACCATCTAATATGATGGACGGATTTGTTGCAGCTATTAGAGCGGGCTTAGATGAGGCTGGCTTTGAAGATGTTCCTGTTATGTCATATGCAGTAAAATATTCTTCAGCGTTTTATGGACCATTTAGAGATGCTGCAGAAAGTGCTCCACAGTTCGGTGATCGCAAAACATACCAAATGGACCCTGCTAATCGCCTAGAAGCTATGCGTGAAGCAGAGTCAGATGTCCTAGAGGGTGCTGACTTCTTAATCGTGAAGCCTGGTATGCCTTACCTTGATATCGTTCGTGATGTAAAAAATAATTTTAACCTTCCTGTTGTCATTTACAACGTGAGTGGAGAATATTCAATGGTCAAAGCAGCAGCACAAAACGGCTGGATTGACGAGAGAAATATTGTGATGGAAATGCTTGTTGGGATGAAGCGTGCAGGTGCGGATCTTATTATCACCTACCATGCAAAAGATGCTGCTAAATGGTTAAAAGAACAATAATGTTAGCTTGAATGGCTTCAACCTATAATTCACACGAAATGAGGGAATGAGATGCGTTCTTATGAAAAGTCCATATCAGCCTTTAAGGAAGCGCAAACATTAATGCCAGGAGGGGTCAATAGCCCTGTTCGAGCATTTAAATCAGTTAAAATGGATCCAATTTTTATGGAGCGGGGAAAAGGCTCTAAAATTTATGATATCGATGGCAATGAATACATTGATTATGTTTTGTCTTGGGGTCCGTTAATTCTTGGCCACACGAACGATCGTGTAGTGGAAGCAATTAAAAAGGTAGCTGAAAAAGGTACTAGTTTTGGAGCTCCATCTCTGATTGAAAACGAGTTAGCTAAGTTAGTGCGTGAGCGCGTGCCATCAATAGAAGTCATTCGTATGGTTTCTTCAGGAACGGAAGCAACGATGAGTGCATTGCGCCTTGCTCGCGGCTATACGAACCGAAATAAAATCTTAAAATTTGAAGGTTGCTATCATGGCCATGGGGATTCATTGTTAATTAAGGCTGGTTCAGGGGTTGCTACATTAGGCTTGCCTGATAGCCCAGGTGTACCTGAAGGGGTAGCAAAAAATACGATTACAGTACCATACAACGATTTAGAAAGCGTGAAATATGCTTTTGAGCAATTTGGAGACGATATCGCAGGTGTAATCGTAGAACCCGTTGCTGGAAATATGGGGGTTGTCTTACCTCTTCCAGGTTTCTTAGAAGGGTTACGTGATATCACGACAAAAAATGGTTCTCTGCTAATTTTTGATGAAGTAATGACAGGCTTCCGAGTTGGATATAATTGCGCTCAAGGACACTATAATGTAACACCAGACCTTACTTGCTTAGGTAAAGTAATCGGCGGAGGACTTCCGGTTGGAGCATATGGTGGACGAGCTGAAATTATGGAACAAATCGCTCCTAGTGGTCCAATTTATCAGGCGGGAACACTTTCAGGAAACCCATTAGCAATGACAGCTGGGTACGAAACGTTAGTTCAACTTACACCTGAATCATACGAGGAATTTGAACGAAAAGCAGCCATCCTTGAAGAAGGCATTACTTTAGCGGCTCAGAAATACGATCTTCCTTATTCGATTAGCCGTGTAGGTTCGATGGTTGGGTTCTTCTTTACAAATGAGAAAGTAACCAACTATGAACAAGCAAAAACATCAAACTTAGACTATTTCGCAACATACTATCAAGAAATGGCAAACCAAGGAGTATTCCTTCCACCATCACAATTTGAAGGCATGTTCTTATCAACCGTTCACAGTGATGAAGATATTGAAAGAACACTAAATGCAGTGGAAATTGCTTTTTCAAAATTAAAATAAAAATGATCACACACCTATCTAAAGCTGATGGGTGTGTTTTTTATTTGTACCCTACCTTTAAAAGAGATGTTGAGTAACCAATTATTCTTAGATGTGAAAGATGGCCGTGAATGTCGGTTTAAGAACAATTTAATCTTTAGCAAAGAAAAAAATTCACTTTAGAAAACCACATTTAATCATAAAAATATGACCTGTTTCATAGAGTGTAAATGACATAGTGATTATACGTAAAGGAATTGAAAGGAGGAGTCGCTTTGTCTCAAGGGAATGAGTCATGCTTACGATTTTCATTGGAAGAATCGGTGTGGTTTCAAAAAGGACAGGAAGTAGAGGAACTGATCTCTATTTCACTAGACCCAAATATTACAATCAATGAAAATGAACAATATGTTACGATTAAAGGTTCCTTGCTATTAACAGGGGAATATAAACGTAATGAAAACGACTTAGTTGGGGAAGAAGAGTGGCAATCTGCTCCAAAGTTTTTACAAGCGATTGAAGAAAGGGAAGAAGGAGTATATGAATTCTCACATAACTTCCCAGTGGATATTACCATCCCGAATAATCGTATTCAAAACTTAGAAGAGATTGATGTCGAAGTTGAAACATTTGATTATGTGTTCCAAGAACGCAGTTGTATGAAGCTTACAGCAGATTTAACAATAAAAGGCTTATACGGTGAACAGCAACATGTTGAAGTAGAAGAAGAGGCCGAAGAAATAGAGTTAGAACTTGAGCCGTTATACCGCTCTTCAGCAGCGGTAGTAGAATTTGAAAATGAGGTAGAGGAAGAAGAAAAGGTTGAACAACCACCAGCAGCACAGGCTGAAGATTTGTATACTCCTTTTGAAGCTGAGGCAAGGAAAGAGCCTGTGGAAGAAATAGAAGAGAAGGTAGAGGAAGAAGCCGTTGTTAATCAGTGGGAGAACGATGGTGCTCCACAAGTTCAAGCCAATGAGGCTCAGGAATATACAGCACCAGAAATTTCATTTTCGGCACAAAGGAAAGAAACTTCTCCAGCTCCTGCTTACAATGGAGATAATAATTATGGAGAAACTGAAGAAGCTGAATATGAAGAATATATGGAATCACCTGTATTAGAGGAGGAGTCCTCGTCCTCTTCATCCGAACAACCAGCTAAAAAGAAAAAGTTATCAAAAAAGAAAAGCCTTTCTTTAACTGAGTTTTTTGCTAGAAAAGAAGAGGCAGAGGAGTTAACAAAATTAAAGGTTTGCATCGTTCAACAGGGAGATACGTTAGATCTTTTAGCTGAGCGATATGATATTCATGTACAGCAATTATTAAAAGTTAATCATTTAGAAGTAAACCAGGATGTGTATGAAGGCCAGGTTTTATATATACCGGTAGTTGTTATTCAAAAATAAATAGTCGTTGAAAAGAAAAACAGGCTGGGTAGGTAGATTAACCTACTCAACTGTTTTCTTTTGTTTTTGCGTCCTTTACCAAAACTAATAGGGGCTAATTCGTATCAATTTTAGATGATTAATAATGTCCCTAATATTGCTGCATTGTCGAGCATATATTGTGTTATGACCATTTATGGAAAGAAGTGAACATGAATGAGTAACGTAAACCTACTTGAACAAACCACTCCTATTCTTAAACACTACTCAATCAAACCACATTTCGTTGAGAACTTTGGGAAAGTCCAAAGGGTGTACAGTGACAAAGGAGTTTATTCTCTGAAAAAGATTTCGCCACACCATGGGACTGACTTTATTCGTAATATTCAATATTTGTTTCAGCGTGGTTACAACCGAATTGTCCCTGTATATCCAACAATTGATGGGCGGTATGCAGTACTTCATAACCAAAACTTGTATTATTTAATGCCGTGGTTACCTAATGAGGAAAAAGAGAATCGAACAGAACGACATGAACAGTTGTTTCGAGAGCTTGCAAGACTTCATACTTTGTCCGTACGCGAAGTGAGTATAAACAAAGAAGAAAAAGAAGAACATTACGAACACACCATTCAGACATGGGAAAAAGAAACCGAATTTGTGGATGGTTTTATTGAAGAATGTGAAAGAAAGTGGTATATGTCTCCATTCGAATTATTATTCTGTCTTTACTATCAAGATATTAGTCAAGCACTTCAGTACTCAACCAGAAAGTTTAAAGAATGGTACGAAAATACAAAGGAGAATACAAAAGCAAGAGCTGTCATTACTCACGGAAAGATATCCCCAGAACACTTTTTGTACGACGATAGAGGGTACGCCTATTTTATTAACTTTGAAAATAGTAAAGAAGGTTCCCCTCTACAGGATCTTCTACCATTTTTATCTCGATATGTTAATACACTCCCGAAACAATGTGAAGAGTGTGTCACCTGGATCTATAATTATTTCAAGTATTTCCCACTAAAAGAGGACGAAATGCTATTATTTCTAAGTTATTTTGCTCATCCTGGACCAATTCTAAGGGTATTAGAACAATACCACAAATCTTCAAATAAAAACAAGAATGAAAGAAAACTTGTTCAGTCCTTGCAAAAACAGTATTGGTTACTTAAAAATACGGAGTATATCATTATGAGAATAGAAGAAATTGAAAGGGAAAAGAAGGCAGAAGCTGAGGCAGCAGCGCGGGCTAAAGCAGAAGCTGAAGCAAATGCAAGCTCACAAGATGGAGCCCAAAGTTAGTGAGAACGATGGGCTCCTAAATGAATTCAAAATGAAAAGCAATTGCAATCAATATAAAAACAGAGAGTAGTAAAACATCAAAGGTGGTAGGGATTAATATAGTACGAATCCCTTGAAACACACAAAAAGGAACTATAAATTGTCTACAAACAGCTCTAAAAGTTCTTAACCACGGTGGTAAAGTATATGGATTAAATCTCCGTTTCATAATCCTCGGTCCTCTCCTCCCCATGATGAATACCTATATACTAATCTATGCCTAGTTCATCTTTTATGTGTTAAAAATTTGGATGAGTAATGGGTTTTTAGAACAAGATAGAAGGTCTTATTATTAGGCTTATGAACGATGCGAGAATTTAGAAGCTAGTATATAATATAAAAAATTAGGTTATCCTTATTGACGTCACTCCCTATTTTTTTGTAGTATATTGAATATATAAATGAATCTTAAAAGCTTTGACAGGGAAGAGTACTTTGTCAGCCTGCTTCAAGAGAGGGGAACCATTAGCTGAGAGGTTACCTAAGCAGACCCATAGGAATGTCACCCTTGAGCTTCTTTCGCCAAAGAAAAGTCTTTTCTAGTAGTGAAAGACGGGAAAACCGTTATCTTATTGAGAGCCAATTCAATGTTTTTTTGAATTGGAAAAAAAGGTGGTACCGCGAAGCAAACTCCATTCGTCCTTTTAAGTGACGATGGAGTTTTTTTATTTGGAAAAGTCCAAAGGTAAAAAAGGAAAGACTTTTTAAAAGCGAGTTATGACATGTTTATTATTTGAACGGAGGAAATAGGATGGAAACAAATGAATTAACAATGCCAACAAAATATGATCCACAAACGATTGAAAAGGGTCGTTATGACTGGTGGCTAAACGGTAAGTATTTTGAAGCAAAAGATGATGAAAGTAAAGAGCCTTACACGATTGTAATTCCACCACCGAACGTAACAGGGAGACTGCACTTAGGTCATGCTTGGGACACTACTTTACAAGATATCCTAACACGCATGAAGCGTATGCAAGGCTATGATGTATTATGGTTACCAGGAATGGACCATGCCGGTATCGCAACACAAGCAAAAGTAGAAGAAAAGCTACGTAACGAAGGTGTTAGCCGTTATGACTTAGGGCGTGAAAAATTCGTTGAGGAAACGTGGAAATGGAAAGAAGAGTATGCCGAGCATATTCGTCAGCAGTGGTCGAAGCTAGGTCTTGGATTAGATTACAGCCGCGAACGTTTCACTCTCGATGAAGGTCTATCTAAAGCAGTTCGTGAGGTATTCGTTTCATTATACAAAAAAGGGCTTATCTATCGTGGTGAGTACATCATCAACTGGGACCCATCTACAAAAACAGCTCTTTCGGATATTGAAGTTATCTATAAAGATGTACAAGGTGCATTTTATCATATGAAATATCCACTAGCTGATGGTTCAGGATACATTGAAGTGGCAACTACTCGTCCTGAAACGATGCTAGGTGATACAGCAGTTGCGGTTCATCCAGAGGATGATCGTTATAAACACTTAATCGGGAAAAATGTAATCTTACCGATCGTTGGTCGTGAAATACCGATTGTTGGTGACGATTATGTAGATATGGAATTCGGTTCTGGAGCAGTTAAAATAACTCCAGCACATGACCCGAACGATTTTGAAATTGGAAATCGCCATAACTTAGAACGTGTTCTAGTAATGAATGAAGACGGATCTATGAATGCTAATGCTGGGAAATACCAAGGGTTAGATCGTTTTGAGTGCCGTAAACAAATTGTTAAAGATCTTCAAGATGCTGGTGTATTGTTTAAAATTGAAGAACATATGCATTCCGTTGGCCACTCTGAGCGTAGTGGAGCAGTAGTAGAACCTTATCTATCCACACAATGGTTTGTAAAAATGCAGCCACTAGCTGACGAAGCAATCGCGTTACAAAGCAAAGAAGAAAAAGTTAACTTTGTACCTGACCGTTTCGAAAAGACATACTTACACTGGATGGAAAATATTCGTGATTGGTGTATTTCTCGTCAGTTATGGTGGGGACATCGTATCCCAGCTTGGTATCATAACGAAACAGGAGAAGTATACGTTGATCATGAACCACCAGCAGATATCGAAAACTGGACACAGGATAACGATGTACTAGATACATGGTTTAGCTCAGCATTATGGCCGTTCTCAACAATGGGTTGGCCGGAGGAAGACGCACCTGATTTCAAACGCTACTATCCAACAGCATGTCTAGTAACTGGTTATGACATCATTTTCTTCTGGGTATCTCGTATGATTTTCCAAGCATTAGAGTTTACAGGAGAACGTCCATTTAATGATGTACTCATTCACGGTCTAGTACGTGATGCTCAAGGTCGTAAAATGAGTAAGTCATTAGGTAACGGTGTAGATCCTATGGATGTAATTGATCAGTTTGGTGCTGATTCGTTACGATACTTTTTATCAACGGGAAGCTCACCAGGTCAAGATTTACGTTTTAGCATGGAAAAGGTTGAATCAACTTGGAACTTTGCGAACAAAATTTGGAATGCTTCACGCTTTGCCTTAATGAACATGAATGGCCTAAAATACGAAGAAATTGATTTAACGGGTGAGAAATCAGTTGCTGATAAATGGATTTTAACTCGTCTAAATGAAACAATTGAAACCGTTACGCGTCTATCTGATCGCTACGAGTTCGGTGAAGTAGGCCGAGTTCTTTATAACTTTATTTGGGATGACTTCTGTGATTGGTATATTGAAATGGCGAAGCTTCCTTTATATGGTGATGATGAGGCTGCTAAAAAGACAACTCGTTCAATCTTAGCTTACGTTTTAGATAACACGATGCGTTTATTACATCCGTTCATGCCATTCATTACAGAGGAAATCTGGCAGAACCTACCTCACCAAGGGGAGTCCATTACGACAGCTAAATGGCCAGAAGTAAACGCTGAACTATCTGATACCCAAGCGGCTACGGAGATGAAGTTATTAGTTGAAATCATTCGTTCTGTACGTAATATCCGTGCGGAAGTAAATACGCCATTAAGCAAAAAAATCAAAATGATTGTAAAAGCCAAAGATGAAGCGGTATTATCTATTTTAGACAAAAACCGTGGCTACCTTGAGCGTTTCTGTAACCCAGAGGAGCTAGTTCTTGGTTCTGAAGTTGAAACTCCTGATTTAGCCATGTCAGCAGTTGTAACTGGTGCAGAAATCATATTACCACTTACAGGACTTATCAATATCGATGAAGAAATCGCACGTCTGAAGAAAGAGTACGATAAATTAGATAAAGAAGTAGAACGGGTTCAGAAGAAGTTGAGTAATGAAGGTTTCGTGAGTAAAGCTCCAGAAAAAGTTATTGAAGAGGAAAAAGCAAAAGAAAAAGATTACTTAGAAAAAAGAGCTGCTGTTGAAGCACGTATTAAGGAATTAAAAGGCGAATAATGAAAGTTGTGGGACGAATCCTAATATAAAGGATTCGTCTTCCTCATGTTGTAATTTGGAGGTGCTACTATGTTTCAAACATATGAAGACGCTTTAGGTTGGATTCATGCTCGATTAAGACTAGGGATGAAGCCAGGTTTAAAGAGAATGGAATGGATGATGGAAAAGCTTAATCATCCTGAAAGAAGAATTAAGACTGTACATATTGGTGGAACGAACGGAAAAGGCTCAACGGTAACTTTTCTTCGTTCTATTTTACAAGAGGGAAAATATAAGGTCGGAACATTTACCTCCCCGTACTTTGAGCAATTTAATGAAAGAATTGCGGTAAATGGACAACCGATAAATGATCAAGAGATTGTTCAATTAACAAATGTGATTAAGCCATTAAGTGATGAATTAGAACAAACTGATCTAGGAGCACCAACTGAGTTTGAAGTCATTACGGCTATGTCTTTTTACTATTTTGCATATGTGAATCCAGTTGATGTTGTTTTATATGAAGTAGGACTTGGTGGACGACTAGATTCCACAAATATCATCCATCCTTTGCTATCAATCATCACGAGTATTGGATTAGATCATACGAATATTTTGGGAGAGTCTTACGAAGAGATTGCTTACGAAAAAGCAGGAATTATCAAAAATGGTGTAAGTATTATTACAGCAGTTAAGCAACCTGGAGCGTTAAAGGTAATCCGTCAAAAAGCCAAAGAGAGAAAAGCTACTTGCTATTTACTTGGGGAGCAGTTCTCTGTTCTTAACCATGAATCCGTTTCTGCAGGTGAAAAGTTTTCTTTACATTCTATCTTTCAGTCTTACGAAGAATTAGAACTATCCATGATGGGTGAGCATCAAGTCGAAAATGCATCTCTAGCAGTTATGGCAACACAACTATTAAACAAGTACTACTCATTTATGCTTGAGGAAGAGCATGTAAAGAATGGGTTGAAAAAAGCTTATTGGCCAGGCCGGTTTGAAATCATGTCTAACTCACCACTAGTCATCATTGATGGAGCGCATAATGAAGAAGGAATTACGACGCTCATACATGAGTTAGAAAAAAGGTATTCTGATAAAAAAATAAACATCATCTTCACAGCTCTTAGTGATAAAAAACTGGACAAAATCATCATGAAATTAGATAAAATAGCAGATAAAATAACCTTTGTGGATTTTGATTTTCCAAGAGCTGCTCGTAGTGAAGAATTATTTGCTTTAAGTCAGAACAGAAATAAACACCTTAGTGAAGATTGGAAAAAGGCAATCTCTCATGAAATAAATGAATTAAATGCTAATGAAATGCTTGTTATTACAGGCTCGCTTTACTTTTTGTCCGAAATTAAGCCATTTTTGGTAGAATCTTTTTCTTAAATAGAGAGCCCTCCTTTTCTAGGGGGAATTACCTATAAATTTTTTTAATATTTTAACTTAAAAATGTGACAAAAATTTGAATATTTGATAAACTGTTACTTAGACATGACTATTTTCCTAGAATAACAAATTCAAATTAAGGGGGGAACAAAGGTGAAGCCACATAAAAGAAAAGCCATCTGGCTTATATGGGCATTAGTAGTGCCAATAGGAATTGTGTTAACTTATCAAATGTTCCCTCCGTTAGTATCTGGTTTTGATATAGAATTGATCGCTTTTTTATTACTGATGTGTTTTGTAGCAGCCATGCCAATGATTATTAATAATACCCCGATCTTCTTTATGCAATGGGTGTCGTTAGCAGTCTTTTTATACTTTGGCTTGTTTTATGAAATGATTTTTATGCAAATTGCAATCGCTGTTCTATTAATTAGAATTCGAATCCCACGAGAACATCTATTTCGCTTTCCTTTAAACTCATTCATGTTTTTCATGATATCGATTTTGAGTGGATTGGCCTATTACGCACTTGGTGGAACTCACAGAGTCAACTTAATTGAAGATTCCAAGTCTTTAATTTTATCCATTGCATATTTCATTATTTGGTTTATCTTAAACCAAGTTATTTTAACGGTTATTTTTTACTATTTGCATGAAAGAAAAAGAGAGATTTTTGGGAAGGATTTTGTTTGGGAAACAGTAACTACGATTCTAACCCTACCTGTTGGGATTGTCTTATATGTCCTTTATATGGAAATTGGGGCAATATCCCTTTTATTTATCGGGGTTCCGTTTGCGAGTCTTTCTATTATTCTAAATCTTTATCATTCTAGCGAAAAAGTTAATACATATCTTCAAAACGCTACAGAAATAGGACATGAACTGGCCCAAAGACTTCAAGTAAATGAAGTAATGGATTTATTTATCCAAAAGGTAAGTGATATGTTACCAGTTGATTATGCCTATATTTTAGATGTAGTGGACGATAAAGAACTACAATTAATTCGCCGTGTGGAAAAAGGCGAGGAAAGATCTAATGATGTAAGACCACTAAAAAAGAACGAAGGTATCAGTGGAATTGTTTGGGGGACAGGAAAGCCTGCTCTGTTTTCCTCTAAGAAACAGTGGAAGGATATCTCTAGAGGATACATGCCTGAGTCTGTAGAAAGTGTACTTTGTGTTCCTATTGTTAGATCGAATAAAGTTATTGGGGTATTACTCCTTGCTTCCTCTCAAAAGCGAGCGTATGAGAAGTCACAGCTAATGATCTTAGATATATTATCATCCTATTTTGCAGTAGCCGTTGATAATGCGAAACATTACGCACAAACGAAAGAACATAGTGAGCGCTGTGCCTTAACCAAGCTTCATAACTACCGTTACTTTGAAAACTTACTAACAGAGGAGTTCCAAAAAATAAACAACGGTAATCGCAAGCTTTTATCACTAATCCTGCTTGATATTGACCATTTTAAAACAGTAAATGATACGTATGGACATCAAAGCGGAAACGAAATCCTTTTTGAACTAGCTGGTAGGTTAAGTAACCTAATTGGCTCTCAAGGAACAGTCGCAAGATATGGTGGAGAAGAGTTCGTTATTTTATTGCCTGATATTGAAAAGAAAGATGCCTTAAAAACAGCTGAACTCGTTCGCCAAACCATAAGCAACCGTCCGTTCACGCTTAAACAACATATTGAAAATGAAGAACAGACCATCGATGTGAAAATTACGGCATCTATTGGGGTCGCAACTGCTTTAGAGGACGCTGACGATCCATTAGCTTTAATAAGACACGCAGACCGAGCGCTTTACGTTGGTGCGAAACGTGCTGGACGCAACCGTGTTGCGGAGTATGTGAAACAATAATCTAATCTAAATTGAATTCCCTTTTATAGGGAATTCTTTTTGTTTACAAATTAGTCAGAAATATCCCTTTAGTTCAAATTGGCTAATTGATATAATAAAATATAGGTATATTTTATTATTTCCAGTTTTTGATAACTTTCCCATTAAAGGGGTGTTCAGGTGCGCAAGCTTAGAATTTGTATATATTTTAGTTTATTAATCTTGTTAACAGGGTGTTTTAATAGTAAAGCTAGTACTGAAGAACTTGAGGACATCTATCGGGCAATTGAAACGGGGGACTCTTCTAAAGTTCTTGAACTTGTTGACGATAAGAATATTAATCAAGAGTTAGAAGGCCGCGAGCCAATTACTTTGTATGCAGCTAGCTTAGGT
Organism: Cytobacillus spartinae; assembly: GCF_042865285.1. Lineage (NCBI taxonomy): Bacteria > Bacillati > Bacillota > Bacilli > Caryophanales > Bacillaceae > Cytobacillus > Cytobacillus spartinae. The sequence goes on from NZ_JBIACK010000016.1 coordinate 40,402, forward strand.
CATGAAGAACTTACGCTTTCTTTATTAGAGAGTAAGCCTGATTTTGAAAAGAAAAATCATATTGGTAATTCACTACTACACATAGCTGCAGAAAATAATATGGTTAAACTAGTTGAAAAAATACTGGCAGAAAAAGTTATTGATATAAATGCGGAGAATGAGTTTTCGTTAACTCCTCTTTTCCTAGCGTTAATTCAAAATAACAACGAAGTGATTAAAGTGTTAATTGAATATGGTGCTGATCCTAATATAAGCAATAATGACGGTTACACCACTCTACACGAAGCTGTGTCAAAAGGGGATGATGAAGTTATTAATTTGCTTATAGATAACGGTGCAGATGTTAATGCAGTCACAACAAATGATCTAACGACTTTAATGACAGCAGCGCAATCAGGCAATAATTCAGTTGTGGAAATACTGCTCACACAAGGTGCAGATATTAACAAACAAGATATAGATGGGTATAGTGCCCTCGCATTCGCTACCCTATATAATCAGACCGAAACTGTTAAACTTTTATTATCACATAATCCTATGACAGACATTAAGGTTTCCGGAGGACATAGTTTAATTGATTTGGCTAAAATGAACCATAATGAAGAATTAGTAAAACTATTTGGAGGAGGTTGAAAATATTGAAGATATTTACACGAATCACAATTATCGTATTATTACTTATTTCAGCTATTTTCCAAGGTAGTTTTTCCGTTCAAAAAGTTAAAGCAGATACTCCAAAGTTCCATGTGCTTGAAATTGTTGATAATGGTGGGAGCAAATTAGTAAATGTGTTAGATAAAAATTTCTACGAAATCACAACAGTTAGAATGAAAGAATTTGTTGCAGAGCGTAAGGATATTGATGGACTCTATGACGCTATTTATATTGGTGAAGGGAATTATAACCCAGGACTTCCAGTGCTAGATCCTAATCCCTACTCCAGTAATAGTAATCTACTTGTTAATACTAATCGAGGAGCTTCGCATAATACAACTAACGTAATGAATGACATTACCAAGTTAAAAGCTGATGAAATTATGCGCTATTACGTTAACAAAGGGTTGCCCCTTATACTTCATAACAGCGTTGGAAATCAAACAAGAGAAAACAATAAACGGGATGATAGAAAATCCATTTTAAAAGACACTTTTTTTGCTAGTAATATTCAGTCACTTACAAACGTCTTTGTAATTCAGGACGTAAGGAATTTCCCAAAAAATGCAGTTGAACTGACGAATAAACCGAAACTCTCTACAGTAGATGTTAGTTCAACAAGTCAAGTTCCAACAGCTAATACGGTAATGAAATTTAAGTTTAAGGTACTAAAAGGGAATCCAAGTCAGCTTACTGCGAATTTATACATTGACTTGAACTATAATAACCGATATTCCCAAGAGGAAATTTTAGTTTCTAAAAGAGTTACTAGTCTTTCAAAACAAGAGGATGAATATGAATTGACGTACCGTTTACCAAAAGGGTATTCTGGTCCACGATTCTGGAAGTTTGAAATTGTTGATCAATCCAATTTGAAAGATATTAAAACAGGTTCCTTTGGTTTTAAAGGTGAAAAAGTAAAAATAAACATCCTACAAGTAACGCCTGATAATGGCACAGGAAATTTAGTTAATGTTCTTAGCTCGATTCCTGAAAAAACAAATAATATTATTCAGACCGATGAATTTAAAATGGAAATTGATACAGTAACCATGTCCAACTTTACAAAACCCCGTTTAAACCGGATGAGTTATGACAGAATTAATGATGGTTATTACAACATGATTGTGTTTGGGTTTAAAGATCAATATGGTGACCAAAGTATTTCTCAGCAGGCAGCAAGTGCTCTTAGAGAATATGTTGAGACTGGTCAAGGTTTATTTTTAACTCATGATACATTTAGAAGGGATAGAGGGTACTCGAACAAAAATGATGGACTTTATCCGACTAATAATTGGTTGAAATATCTGTTCGACTTGTCAGGTCAAAATTATGAAATAAGACCCGCAAAATCCAATACTAGTCTAGATTCAAAACTTAGTGACCCAGGAAAATATTTCTTAGAACAAAACTTTGGGCGCAATGGAGTCGCGACAACAACCAACACGAAACAAGTGAATAAAGGACTTTTAACAGAGTATCCATATGAATTAAGTGAACAGGTTGCTGTAGCTAATACCCACTCTCAGTACTTCGCGATTAATCTTGAAGATCCTGATGTGACTCCTTGGTATAACTTGAATTCCACTCATCGTGATAATGATGATAGTTGGAACCATTATTATATATACTCTTATAAGAATATTACTTATTCTGGAGCAGGTCATACTACCAACGACTTTAAACAAAATGAACAAAAGCTCTTTGTTAACACGTTATACCGTTCTTTCTTAAGCGCAAATCATCAGCCTGAAATTACAGTCTTGGGACCAGATGAAAACGAAAAGGTGCCTTCCTATCAAGATGTTAATATTACTTACAAGATTGAAGATTTAGATTTAGTTGATAGATACTTAAAAACAAAGCTATACATCGATGATGAGCTTGTACTTGAAAGAAACGGATTAACTAATGGATCAATTGTTTCTCATATGTATCAACATGGACTTAACCATGGAGGAACTATCGAAGTAAAAATCGAGGCAACTGACCAAAAAGGTGCAAAAAGGGTAGAGACTTTTGAAATTGAAGTAGAAGAGGTTGAAGCGGATTTTCAATTGTCACGTAGTATATCTAGTACCTTACTTAAAGTAGATCAACCTTACAAAATCCAATATACTGTTAAACCTAAAGAGATATCTCTTGGCGAGCAAGCTATAAGTACATCTATGTTGAGGCCGATTGCACTTTTTGCAAACCATATTACTGAATCACAAATTGGAAAAGAAATTGTCCTTTTAGATTCAACAGACCTAGTTAATGCAGAACCGATTACTTTTGGTGGTGACCAAAGTGCAAATGTTCTCGAAAATCGTATTGAGAATGGTGTTAGAGAAGATGTGCCAAACGATACGATGACAATTAGTGAACTGAATAAATATGGTTTTGAAAAAGTGAATGGTAAAAATTTGGGTCCAGTTATAGATGGTTTAGAGAAAATTAGTCCGAATGAAACATTCTATTTGCCTGTAATTGATAGCAATAACTATAACACTAATAAAATAGTGAATATTGCCGCCTTTACGAATAGACAATATAACAATCGTCAAGGGAATAACGCTGATGTTAAGGCTACCTTCTTAGGTTTTGTTGGTGGTTCTAGTAATGTTAGTCGTGAAGTTCAATTAAATTTCACAGAAGAATTCCCTTCAGGAATCTCCATAGGAAATATAACTGGACTTCTGAATGAAAATCAACGAGTTGTTAATGGGAATACAATTGTGGAAGCTACTCTTCCAAAAATTAATTATACTCGAGGAACAAATGGGCAATACACAGCAGCACCTATCTCTTTTGAGATAGAAATCACTCCTAAAGAACCTAAGATGTTCGAGTTAGCAAATTCATTTGTGTATGACCAAAATGATGAAAATGAACAATTTGATTTTGCGCCACTACAATTCGAAGCAAAGCATGGTTTAAGTAATGTAGCTGCTCCAGAGAAAATTACACTCTACGTTGGAGGAGACAGTCTAAGGGTACCACTAGTCTTTGAACCAGAGAATGCGGAAGCAGAAGGAATGGTCAAACATATAGAATGGTCCCTAGTAAATACTGATATAGCTACAATAGACACAGAATTGGGAATATTAACTGGTACAACAGAAGGAACAACTACCCTAAAAGTAAAGGTGGAAGATATTTTTGGTACGTTGTTACCAGCTGAAAATGAATGGCTAGAGATTGAAGTTGAGGTTATAAACCCGCTTAATTCTATTAGTGCTCCTGAAGAGATTGAACTATTTGTAGGTGAAACGATTGATTACAATGTTGAAGTTCAACCCTCGAGTGCTAGAGATAACTTAAGATGGGAAATAGGGGATCACTCCATTATTAATGTTGATAAACAGAATGGAAAAATAACAGCAAAGAAAGCTGGAGAAACAACGATTACTCTTACTGGAACTTCCTCTAACGGAGAAACTATTACAAAAATCACTAGAGTTAGGGTTAAACAGAAGGTGGAAGGAATTATTATAAATCCACAAACCATTACGTTAAATGTTGACGAAACATATAATCTTAATGATGTAGATGTGAACATCCTTCCTAATGATGCGACTAATAAAGCATATGAGTGGGAAAAGAATTCAAATAGTATTATTGAATTTATTCAAACTAACGGTCCGATCTTTAAAGCAACAAATCCTGGTAACACAACTATTAAAGTTAAATCAGAAGATCGTAATGCGGAGGCGGAACTTAATGTAGTGGTTCTTTCTCCACTAGTAGGAATTGAATTTAGACCTAATACTCTACAGGTCAGAAAAGGTGATTCTGTTGATCTTAGCGGCTATTTAAAAAGATTACCTGAAAATACAACTACAACAGGTGGAGATATTAAATATAGGATAGGTAATAGCAGCCTTGCTAGAGTAAAAGATGACGGTCAATTTTTTGCTAAGAGATTAGGAACTGTAACAGTAACAGCTGAATTAAAGGTAGGAAACCAAACATTCGAAGCAGAAATGACAATTAAAATTGTTGATCAAAATGATGAAGCGGATAATGGAGATCTATACTAATAGAAAAGGGTGTTTCCTCAGTGGAAACACCCTTATTCTTTGTCTATAGGATCTGTCAAGAATTGAAGTCTGTTAACTCTTGGTAATCCTTGAGATTGATTAATAAACAAAGTTTTGTTATTTGATATAACTAACCTTGAATCATCCATGTCATTAGATGATGTGAAATTCAAATCATCAGTTCCAAATTGAGTCGTTCCTCTAAAACTATTAACCTCTAAATCACCTTTCGCGAATAATCCACCTGTAATGGCAATATAGGAACCAACAGCATATAATTGGGCATCGCTCGCTGTATAAAAATATGCGTTTAGTCTATAATTCGATGCGTCAGGGTTACTAAATTTATTAATTTTAGCAATGGTTAATGTTTTTTCATTCATTAAAATGAGCTCACCAGTGTTCCCGTTACTTGTATAACCGCTAATATTCGCATCAATGACATCCGCATTTCCTAATACATAAACTGTTGAATCAAATGCCACATCACCTTTAATTGAAAGATTTCCTGTGATTAAAAGATTTGCTTGAATGTTAAATTTTTTCGTACCAATGTTCTCAATATGGGCATCACCATCGATAATGAGCCAATTCCCTTTTTCAATGTTCAAAAGGGGCTCATCATTACTAGTTGTTTGATTGGGTTCTACGTATATATCTTTTTTAATATAGTAGCTTTTACTTGGACTGATTGCTTCTGATAATTCGTTTATCTCATCTACCTTATTTGAGAGTGAATGAAAATTAATCCGATTATTATTATCGTCATAGGTCGCCCTTACATCTAACTCTATTAACTTATCCACCATTGTTCGTGGGATATTAACTTCTATATATTTTTCACTAGGTATGAAATATGTAGGAGTGTTTTCTTCTGTTTCAAAGCCGTTTGATAATTCTTCAATCTCAATAGAACGCCAAGCACTAGAATATACCGCTGGTCCACTATAACAAGAATTAGGAGCCTTACAATATTGAATTGGTCCATAAAGCTCAATGGTACTAGAAACATCAGTTACTGATAAATTTGTTTTGACTGTCTTATGCACATTATTAAAGATATACCTTGCTTCATCACTTAAATATAAAGCTTCATTTGCATAAATACTTCCATTCTTAATATTTACCGAACCATTCATCGTTAGACTTTTTCTAGAGCCGAGTGCATACCTTAGGAAACTTGGCATAGCTGTAACATATACTCTTTGAGTATATTTCTTTCCCGATGAAGAATCATAAATAGCTGATACATTAAATACTCGTGTATAGTCCACATCCATTTCAATGTTATAAGTGGCACTAATATCCTCTATTTCGTAATCAGCATCCTTATTGAGGATCTGGTTAATAACGAGATTGTATTCTGTTATATCCATGGATGAAGTGTAAGTTGAGTTAATGGTAGACTTTATATATGCAACACCCTCGTTTACAAGTTTTATCGCATCTAAGTTATCAACTACTTCGTCTTCTCTAATAGCGGTTCTCTTTGCACCACCGATACTCGCGGATAGGATTGATAATCCAAGAATAGTGAAGATTAACATCATTAGCATAACCACTAAAAGTGATGAGCCTCGTTCATTTTTAATCATGTAAACACCTCACCTAAAACCCGAATGTACTATTTAATACAATAGGGTCTGTTTTAAGGAAAGAACTTAATCTTGCGTTTGAATCTTCTAATACGAGGTTTAAAGAAATGATTCCATGCGAACAATTTCCGTTTTGATCTTCTTTACTACATTGTTTAATGCCTACGGAAGGCTCCTCACTAGAAAGAGTGGTTAGTTTAGAAGATGGTGTTGAAATTTCTGTGATTTCATTAGATAATTCATCTTCAATGAAAAAGGTATTATTTTTATAATAAATAAGAATTTTTGCTTCAATTACATTTGACTCTTCTACTATATATCTATTAACTTTTTTTGACTCATACCTTACTAAGCGAAGTCCCTCTGCTCCATTTTCATTAAACTCTTCAATGTAATTGGGTGTATTCTCATAAAGCTGGTTCAATATCATGGTTGCAACATAATCAGCATCGTCACGTAGTTGCCCTTCAATTCCGATTTTTTGATAAAGTTTTAGCCCAGTTACAAATACACTATAAATCATCGTTGAAACAATTGCGGTAATAGCAAGCGTAACAAGAAGTTCAATTAGAGTAATACCTTTGTTATTCTTCAATATTTTATTCATTCTTTATAAAACCCCTTACGGTTGCTTCCTGATTATCCCAAGTAACTACTATTTCTACTGGTATTAAATAATTTTGCAAAGAAGGGTCTTCATGTTTTTGTAAAAATATTTTTGTATTAAAGTTCCTATTATTTATTGTACTAGATAGGTATCCCCTACACACACTTTCATCAAATATAGGCTCAGGAGTGGGCTCCGCAGTAACATCACTGCAACTGTCAATGGTTAATTCAGCTATATCTGACGTTGTCAAAAGATCTTTGACATATTGATCATAGAATGGCTGGAACTCCTGTTGTTCCATATAATATAAAACGTTTCTAGCGACGTTAATCCCGACCGTTTTATCTTCATTTTTTTTTGTATATGAGTAGGCTTGATTAAAAAAGGATAAAAAAGTAATGGTTATTATACTTAGTAGAGTGATTGATACAAGAACTTCAATCAATGTTAATCCTTTTTCATTTTTCAAAAATTTACTGCTAATCATCTATTCGCCTTCTTTCAAAATACATAATATTATTATACAATATTTAAGAGTCGATAAATGTCTATAAAAGACGAAAAAAATCTAGTCACATATTGTTAATAATTGCACCAGAGATAACTAAATTAAATTTAATGGGGGTGAAATCATGCAGGAACTTATCATATCCATGGCATCGTTACTCATTTTAGTACCTATTTTTTATTTTTTACCCATGGGCATCTCCAAAAAAGGAAAGGTAATCCTTATTTTAATAGCTTTCTTATTCGCTAACTTAGGATTACTAGCTAAAAGCACAATCCCTTTGTGGCAAACAGGACTCTTACTTTTACTATTAATTATCTTAGCGTCATACATCATGGATAAGAGATTGGGTAAGCTACTATATTCAAATATTGAGGCAGAGCATAAGGATTCACTTGGTAATACTAATGAAGAGAGTTTAGATCAGGGTGTCGGTGATAAAAGCATATCCAATAATTTTGCAGGAACTACTATTTCAGAAAACGAGAATGAGGATTCGTCACTATATCAATATCAAGATGATAAAATTGGCAATAAAGAGGAAATTATGCAAGAGCCTATAGAAGAACTTGAAATGGAAGAGATATCACTACATAGTGAGGATAGAAAAGATGTTCAAATTCAAGAAGAAAAAGATAGTGACTTAGCGGATTTACAAGAAATAGACGAAGACATATCTTTCCTTCTTGAGAGAGAAGATGGTCAAGTTCTATTTGAGGATGAAGAAATCCCAACTGAATCACATAGCACATCTAATGAAGACAATCAAATTGGCTATATGTCGGAAATTGAAAAGCTAATAGAGGAAGATAACGACTTTGAGTATTTCCAAAATGAAGACGTTACTACTTCATTAGAAAGAAACTCGAATGAGTTTGATACATTAAAAGAGTTTGAAGAGGATCAATCCTTGGAAACTGAAGATGATGCAATAGAAGAACTGGTTTTAGAAGACCTTTCGGAAAGCCCAGAAGAAAATATCTTAGATCATGACGATGTTGAATTAGAAGAAATTGAGCTTCCAGGAGAAATAAGTTCTGAGGAAATTGAAAACGAACAAGAAATGCTTTTAGATGATTTAGAGGAAGTTGAATTAACGCAGCTATCAGCTATTAATGAGACTATTGAAGAGAGCAGTGTCCTATTAGAAAACGAAGATCTAAGTCTACAAACTGACGAACTTGAGGAAATCAATCTTGATGAGCTTCTATTAGAACAAGTTCAACAACCTGATGAACTCGAGAAGACTTTAGAAAACGTAGAACAAGTCGAAGAGGATTCTGATTCATCTGTTGAAAAATTAGAAGTATTTGAAGATACTGTAGAAGACCAAGAAACTTGTAAAAACACCGAAGAAGATACTGAAGAGGATTTAATAGAAGGAGAAGTTAGCTCCGATTATCTTAAAGAGACGCTAGACGAAGTAGCAGCAAGCTACGAATCAGAAGAAGACGAATTAACAGAAGAAGACGAGTTAACAGAAGAAGACGAATTAACAGAAGAAGACGAATTAACAGAAGAAGACGAGTTAACAGAAGAAGACGAATTAACAGAAGAAGAAGAATTAACAGAAGAAGAAGAATTAACAGAAGAAGAAGAAGTAAAAGAAGAAGACGAGTTAACAGTGGAAGACGAATTAACAGAAGAAGACGAGTTAACAGTGGAAGACGAATTACCAGTAGAAAATGAATTACCAGTAGAAAATGAATTACCAGTAGAAGATGAATCATTAAAAGATATATCATCAGACTTTTTCAATAAGGAACAGGAAAACTCTCTATCTAATGTTTCAGAAGATGTCATTAATCATTCTAATCAGGAGATAGTTGATTATACCCCTGAAGAAAGCAATGCGGATAATTCTTCTATTGAATCTGAACTTAACAAACAGCAAGGAGAAATCGAAAATATTGGTATAACAGAAAAGGTAGTAGATGACTCTGTTGAGGAAAGTATTAAAATTGACCAACAGAAAACAGAGCTTCAACAACAGCTTTTCCATACCATGATTTCACAATTGCATCTTGCGAGAAAGCAAATGAGTTCGACTGACTATGAGACGTTAATTCATGAACACTTACATCCAGCGTTGCCAGCACAGGATTACTATACGTTTGCTAGTCTGTTAATGGAGCATTACATTCGAACTAAGCAGGTAGACAAGCTTGAGACCTTATTAGTGGATTTAAGAGAAAAATTCGTAAAATATCCAATCTTGGAAATGGAAATTGAATTTTTGTATCAACAATATTGTGAAAAAACACTATAAAATTCCTAGAACATGATAAAATGTGTAACATAGAAAATAGATTCGTGAATTAATAGATTAGGTGTGGTGACATTATAATGAAGAAAAGTACTCAAATTAGTGGTTTACCTATCATTAGCATTCTTGATGGTAACCAAGTAGGTAAAGTTAAATCTTTAGTTATAAATCCTGACAAAGGTTCTGTTGATTTCTTAACAATCGAGCATGAAGATTTTCAAGTTAGTGTAAAAGCAATTCCTTTTAAGAAAGTTGTTGGAATTGGTGAGTATGCTGTAACGGTTGATAGTGAAAGTGCTGTCATTGATTTAAACGAAATCCCAATTGCTAATCAACTTGTAAATAAAAAAATTAAAATTACGAATACAAAAGTAATGACAAGAAAAGGCGAACTAATTGGAGAGATTGTTGAGTATTTTGTAGATCAAGATACTGGACATATTCTAGGTATGGAGCTAAAAGTAGCTGATAAAGAAGTTGCGTTATCTTCAGAGTCAGTTGTTACGTTTGGTAAAGATATTGTCATTGTGAAAGAAGATGCTGCTTCGTATTTCTTAAACTCTGTTGAGGAGTTAGAGGGGAAAGTAGAAGACGAAGAAACCATTCCGGTGATCCAAGAAGGCCAATCTTTAGAAGATGAAGAAGTTAAAGCTCTAAAGTATAAGCAAATCCAGTTGCTAAATGGAAAGAAAGCTACTAAGAATATTTTAGATAAAAACGGAAATGTTCTAATCTTTGAAGGTACGGTTTTAACAACTGATTTAATTGAAAAAGCTCAAGAAGAAGGGCCAAGTATCGTTGTAGAATTATCTATGAATGTTGAAGCATAAGTAAAGGAGGCCGATAAATGTGAGGAATCAGCAAGCTTTAAAGCTGTTTCTTGTTCTCATCATTAGTACTACTTATATTTACAGTTTCTCACATTTTGGTGCCTTTGCTTATGATGAAATGATTCACAGTGATAATAAGTATGCAGAGGGCACGATGATTGGCCAGCTAAATGTTACGGATAAAACAGTACAAGAGGCTGGCCAATTGCTCGATGAACAAATATCAAAATGGTTAGAGGAAACACAAATTGACATTAAATACAAAGAAGTAACGCACCCATTAGATTTAAGTCTAATTCATTTTGATGTTAGTAACACTCTTGCTCAGCTGAAGCAGGGTCAACAAAATTCAGTTATAGTAAATCTCGAATCGCTGGAAGATGTTCTATACAATCTTTCCCCCTCTATTAATCTATCAAATATAGATATTGATAGATTAAAAGAGCAAGTACTTCTAAGTGCAAAGATGCTACAGGTTGGAGATTCTCAATTTAGAGTTGAAAATTACATGATTGATCAATCTCAAATAGAAACAGTGAACATTGCAGAAGCGGTATTGGAACTCGAAGAGGTACCTAGTGACTTGTCACAACTTGCAAACACATCAATCGAAGTTTTACCACAAACACAGTTTTCTTTGCTTTCATACATAAATGAATTGGGGCTTGATGATATCTCTACTACCTCTTTAGGTGTGGTAGCCACTGGGATATATGAGGTCATTTTACCGACAAACTTTTCTATTATCGAAAGACATATAAGTAATGAACTTCCTTCATATGCTAATTTGGGCTATGAAGCAAAAGTGAATCAATCAAAAGATCTTGACTTGATTTTTTCTAACCCAAATGAATTTAGTTATACCATTAACATGAAGTTAGAGGATGACACATTCTCCGTTACATTGTCTGGTCCAGAGCTTCTTAACAAATACTCAGTTATCGAAGAAGATGAAGAGAGTTTTAGTCCAAAGACGGTTGTACAATATTCACCTTTACTAAGCTCAACTGAAATAAAGGTGGAGAAAGAAGGAGTTCAGGGCTTACTTATTAAACTCTATAGAGAATCCTATGATGTAAATGGTGAACTTCTGAAAAAGGATCTCATTTCTGAAGACTTTTACCCACCCATTCACCGAATTGAAATTCATGCATTGAGTGGCAATCAAACTACGAATCCAAATAGTAGTGGAAATGATGGGATAGATAATGAAGGTAATGATGATTCATCTGAAAACGAAAATGGTAATAGTAATCCTGACGTAGGAGATGAAGAGTCCGATACTGAAGGTGAAGTTAATGAAGATGACCTTTGGGGAAAACCGAATGAAGAATCAAAAAAATAGTTCCTTAAAAGCGGGGATGACAATATGAAAGAAACCCGAAAACGCCTTGGGGATTTACTTGTTGAAGCTGGTCTACTTACAGAAGATCAGCTTCAATCTACATTAAAGGAAAAAAGTGCCGGACAAAAGCTTGGAGATGCTTTATTACAAAGAGGATTTATTACTGAACAACAGCTAATAGAGGTTCTTGAGTTTCAGCTTGGCATCCCTCACGTTAGTTTATATCGATATCCTTTTGATACAAAGCTCTTTCATTTAATCCCTAAAGAAACGGCTAAAAGAAATCAACTTATTCCGCTTAAGAAAGACGGAGATAAATTATTTGTTGCCATGGCCGACCCTATGGACTTTTTTGCCATTGATGATTTAAGGCTTTCAACTGGATTTCAGATCGAACCAGCTATTGCAACAAAAGATGATATTTTAAGATCAATTAATAAATATTACGACATTGACGAAGGCTTTGAAGATTTGATGGGGGATGCCCCAGAAGTCGGTAATGTTCAAGAAGAGAAGATTACTGATCAGGACTCCCCAATTGTACGACTAGTAAATCAAATCCTTTCAAATGCAGTAACTATGAAAGCTAGTGATATACATATTGACCCACAGGAAACTAAGGTAGTAATCCGATACCGTATAGATGGGGTACTTAGAGTTGAGCGTGTCCTACCAAAGCATATGCAAAGTGTATTGATTGCTAGAATTAAGATTATGTCGAACTTAGATATAACGGAACATCGGGTTCCACAGGATGGAAGGATAAAAATAAATCTAGACTTTCATCCAATTGACTTACGTGTGTCAAGCTTACCGACCGTTTATGGCGAAAAAATTGTAATGAGGATCTTGGATCTTGGCAGTGCGCTAAATGATATCAATAAGCTTGGTTTTAACAAACTTAACTTAAAAAGATTTAATGACATGATTGAGAAGCCAACAGGTATCGTTTTGATTACAGGGCCAACGGGTTCTGGGAAATCCTCTACTCTGTATGCTGCTTTAAACAAGTTAAATAGTGAAGAAGTAAACATTATTACAATTGAAGATCCGGTAGAGTATCAGATCGAAGGAATTAATCAAATTCAGGTAAATGCTAATGTCGGAATGACCTTTGCAAAAGGATTACGGTCTATTCTTCGACAAGACCCTAATATTATCATGGTCGGAGAAATACGTGATAAAGAAACCGTTGAAGTGGCCATCAGAGCTTCTTTAACAGGTCACCTCGTTCTAAGTACGATTCATACAAACGATTCTTTAGGGACGGTAACAAGGTTACTAGATATGGGGGTTGAACCTTTCCTAGTAGCTTCCTCACTAAGCGGAATTGTTGCACAACGATTAGTGAGAAGAGTGTGCAGGGACTGTGCTCACGAGCAAGCACCTACAAAGAGAGAGATCGATATCTTTGCTAGAAGAGGGATGAAGGTGGATAAGATTATTCGTGGACGTGGTTGTTCCTCTTGTAGTATGACTGGATATAAAGGACGTTTAGCCATTCATGAAGTCCTCGTTATTAATGATGATATGAGAAAAGTCATTTTGAATGGTGAATCATTTACGAAGCTTCGTGAGCTTGCGATTAGGAATAAAACTGTTTTTCTAATAGATGATGGGTTATTAAAAATCAAACAAGGTTTAACGACCACAGAAGAAGTATTAAGAGTTGCAATACCTGAATAGGGGTGCGATAAAAGTGAAGGAAAAAATGGATTATTTGCTGCGAGCAGGGTTTGAACTAAAAGCATCGGATATTCATCTTACTGTCGGGGTACCGCCTGTATTAAGAATTAACGGTACTTTAAAAAAATATGGGAAAGAAATCTTGAAGCCTGACGATACTGAAGGGATGGCAAAAGCGATTATACCAGATCAAATGTGGGACCAATTTAAAGAAAAAGGCGAGCTTGATTTTTCTTATGGTATTCAAGGTGTATCAAGATTCCGTGTGAATGCATACTTTCAGCGCTCATGTGTGGCTATGGCAATAAGGATTGTTCCAACAAAGATTCCAACCATTGAAGAATTGGAACTCCCTCATATTTTAAGAAAAATTGCTGAAAAACCACAAGGTCTAGTACTTGTTACAGGTCCTACTGGTAGTGGGAAATCTACGACCCTTGCCTCGATGATTCAGTATATGAACCAAACGATGCGTAAGCATATTATTACGTTAGAAGATCCTATTGAGTATTTACACAAGCATGGAAACTCTATCATCGATCAAAGAGAAGTTGGGTTTGATACAAATAACTTTGCAAACGGTTTAAGAGCAGCTTTGCGGCAGGATCCAGATGTTATTTTAGTAGGAGAAATGAGAGATTTGGAGACGATTCAAACAGCGATTACAGCTGCTGAAACGGGTCACTTAGTTTTTGGTACCCTGCACACGTCTAGTGCACCTGCTACCATTAACCGAATCATAGACGTATTTCCACCGTCTCAGCAACCACAGGTTCGAATACAGCTTGCTTCGGTCCTAGTTTCAATCATATCTCAACGACTATTTCCTTCGGTGGATCAAAAAAGCCGAAAAGCGGCTACGGAAGTATTAATCAATAATTCAGCAGTGGCAAACTTAATTCGCAATGAAAAAATTCATCAAATCGTGAGCATTATGCAAACCTCAAGGTCCTATGGAATGCACACCCTAGAAACAAGTATTAAAGAGTTGGTTCAAAGCGGACAGATTACGAAAGAAGTAGCCGAGCCATACCTACAGGAGAAACTAGATTAATATGGCACGATTTAAATATACAGGTCGAGACTTAAAAGGGAAAAAGAGTGGAACAATTACTGCTACCTCAAAAAGAGAAGCCATGCAGAAGCTTAAAAGCGAAGGCGTACGAATATTAGAAATTTCGGAAATTGCCGAGTCAGTATTAACAAAAGAGATTTCTATTGGTAATCCAGTAAAGCTTCAACATTTTGTTATCTATCTGCGCCAGTTTTCTACTCTATTAAAGGCTGGTGTTTCTATCGTAGATGCAACAAGTATATTGGGTGCTCAAACGGAAAGTAAACCGTTAAGAAAGGCACTTCTTGATATTGAAGGAGAACTTAGAGAAGGGAATCCACTATCCACTGCAACGGCTAAATTCAAAAACATCTTTTCACCGATGTTCATTAATATGATTAAAGCCGGTGAAGCAGGGGGGAACATGGAGGAAACTCTAGAGCGACTTGCCGAACATTATGAGAAGCAGCACAATACAAGACAAAAGGTCGTTTCTGCACTCGCTTACCCGGTAGTGGTTGGATTTATCGCAATAGCAGTCGTCGTTTTCTTGCTAGTATCTGTTGTTCCTACGTTTGTGGACATGTTTGCTGATTTCGGAGGAGAGCTTCCTGCTATTACAAAGTTTGTATTAAGTGCTAGTGGATTCATGCAAAAGTTTTGGTGGTTGTTTGTTCTATTGTTTATTGCCATTTTTATAGCCATGATTTTAATTAGGAAAAATAAACAAACCAAGTACTATTTAGACTACTTTCTATTAAGGATGCCGATCTTCGGAAAAATGCTTCAAAAAGCTGTATTAGCTCGTATGGCAAGAACGCTAAGCTCTTTATTCTCTAGCTCCGTACCGATTTTACAAGCTTTATCAATTGTAGAGAATGTTGTAGAGAACGAAGTAGTAGGAAGAGTTATTAGGAAATCCCGTGATTCGCTTGAAAAAGGACAATCCTTAACTGCTCCGATGAAAAAGCACTGGGCCTTTCCGCCCCTCATTACCCAAATGATTGCCATTGGGGAAGAAACAGGTGCGTTAGATGCTATGCTAGGGAAAGTTGCGGACTTCTACGAGAAAGAAGTAGAGAATAGTACGGACAGAATCAAATCATTAATTGAGCCATTAATGATTGTTGTATTAGCAGGATTAGTTGGAACAATCGTAACCTCCATCATGGTTCCGATGTTTGAGATCTTCAACCAAGTTGGAACATATCAATAATTTGAAAAATGTTAACAATTTCCTTTAATAAAAGGACTTTTAATATTATAAAATGTTTGATAGAGTACTATTATCATAGTTATTTTTTACTAAAAAAGGAGCGGATACAAGATGTTAAAAGCATTAAAGAAACGTTTGAAAAATGAACGTGGGTTAACATTGATTGAATTACTTGCTGTTGTTGTTATTTTGGGAATTATTGCTGCGATTGCGGTGCCTAGTATTGGTGGGATTATTAAAAAGACGGAAAACGATGCAACTGTTGCTGAAGGGATACAAATCATAAATGCAGCAAAGCTTTATGTGACTTCTAATGCTCCCACTGCTGACTCAACAGATCTTACTAAAGACCAATTAGCAGGTTTCCTAGATAACATTAAAAGTGATGGATACACAGTCACAGTTACTAAAAATGCTACAACCGGTAAGTACTCATATGACCTAACTGATCATCCTTCAGTAGCATTAGCAGACACCGGTGGCGGAACAGACGACGCAAAAGACAGTGTAGCATCTGAAACCGAGTTATTAGCTTATTAATGAAAGTATTTTCTACTTATCTGTTTTTAATTGGATTGTTACTAGGCTCCTTCTACAACGTAGTAGGCCTTCGAGTCCCAGCAAAAAAATCAATCATAGCACCACGTTCATCCTGCCCAAACTGCAACCATCAGTTAACAGCACTTGAGCTTATCCCGGTGCTCTCTTACTTAATTCAAGGGGGAAAATGCCGTCTGTGTAAGACGCGCATTTCTCCCATTTATCCTATTATGGAGTTTTTAACAGGAGTGTTATTTGCATTAGCACCCCTCATTATAGGATGGTCAGGTGAGCTTATTGTAGCCTGGACATTGATTTCGTTATTTGTCATTATCACGGTTTCCGATTTAACTTATATGCTTATCCCTGATAAAATATTGTTAATGTTTACGGGGCTTTTTTTATTTGAGCGTCTATTATTTCCATTAACTCCCTGGTGGGATTCTATTGTTGGTGGAATTGTAGCATTCTTAGTCCTCCTGGTAATTGGTGTAATTAGTAAGGGTGGAATGGGTGGAGGAGATATTAAACTTTTCGGCTTAATTGGATTCGTAGTAGGCCTTAAAACAGTTGTGCTTGCCTTTTTCTTATCAACCCTACTTGGAGCTCTTTTCGGTGTCTTTGGACTTATGTTCAAATTTATTAAAAGGGGTCAGCCAATTCCATTTGGACCATTTATAGCTGTCGGTACCCTTATTGCTTATTTCTTCGGAGATCAAATCATCAACCTTTATCTACAATTTTTAGCTACAGGATTATAAAGGAGTTTTTACATATGGCTTTCTCCCTATTACCCAGGAAAAATCGAACGGTTAACCTTATTATTAATGATCATTCTATTCGTTACGTAGAAATTAAACAGCATAACTCGATTATTCCGTATAAGTGGGGAGAGCGTTATTTACCCTTTGGTTTGATTACGAACGGAAAAATAAATGATCTAGAAACCTTATCGAATATATTAGAAGAATGCATTGAAGAGTGGAAAATAAAGAAAAGACAAGTTCGTTTTTTAGTCCCAGATTCTTATGTCATTATTCGGAAGGTTCAGATTCCCGCAGACATTAAGGATGATGAAATTAAAGGATACTTATACCTAGAGCTTGGTTCAAGTATTCATCTTCCATTTGAAGAACCTGTTTTCGATGTAGTTGTATTATCTACAAATAAGGATAAGAAAGAAGTGTTGATTTTTGCTGCACAAGAAGATAAAGTCATGAAATACTCCAATCTTCTAACTGACTTAAACCTTGACCCAGTCGCAGCTGAAATATCACCTCTTTCTTTGTATCGCCTTTTTTATAAACTCGACCAGGCAAAGAGTTCCGACCATTTGTTAGCTGTTCAGTTTGATGTAAACGGTGTAAATATCAGTATATTTGAAAATCATATCCCATTCTTTATGCATCACCTGCCAGTAGAGTATAGTGACGAGCGATGGAACCTTAAACTAAATCAAGAAGGTCACTACGAATTAAAGTATGCTGGTGAGGTAAACGATTTAAACTACCAGTTTGAAGATATATATAAAGAGATTAATAGATTAATGGATTTTTATAGATACACGCTCCATCAAGGCCAAAAACAAGTGACCAAAATTTTAGTTAATGGAGATCACCTACTCCTTCCTATGATTATCAAGGAGATGGAAAGTAGATTTTTTGTTCCCATAACTTCAATTGACTATGAACCACTTCAAGTAGAACATGAAAATCCTTTTCCTAGATCACATTATCTTGCTTTAGGGCTGGCATTAAAAGAGGTGTAATATTATGTTGGTTGAAATAAACCTTTTACCAAAAAAAGAACCGAAAAATAAAACCCTCTTGCTGCTAGTTATCATAATAGGAGTAATTTTTCTGATAGGATTAATCTCTACATATATGATTCACCAGTCCTACGAAAAAAAACTAGACTCTCTTAATTCTGAGATTAATGAAACTAAATTAATTGTAGCTCAAGAACAACAGAAATTAGTCGAGTTCGAGCAATCTAATTCAGTATCTGAGTTAGAGAACACTGTCACATGGGCTAAAGGATACCCGGTAAAAACGGTTCCATTGATTAAGCAGTTAACAGCCTTGTTACCAAATAGGGGTTTTATTCAGACGTTTAGCTATACCGAATCAGGTGAAGTAAGTCTATCTGTTCAATTTGATACAAGTAGAGAGGCTGCGTATTATTTGAAAAATCTTCTTGATTCCAACTTCGTTAAGGAAGCTTTTTTAGAGGCATTAACGACTGTAGAGATCCCAACCGCTAATAATAATATATTTGACATAGATGATAACAATGAAAAACTAGTTCCTCGTTATATGGGTGAATTTAAAATTATGATCAATCGTAATGCAATTGAAGAAGTTACTGATTCCTCTGAAGTAGTAGAGGGGGAAGAAGAATGATGACCCTAACAAAAAAAGAGAAATCAATCGCAATCCTGTCTGTACTATTACTTATTGTGTTATTTGTTGGAGTTTATTTCCTATATATACAGCCTAAGAAAACTCAGGTTGAAACAAAAGAAACAGAATTAAATACTGAACAACAAATGTTGTCTGTGCTTCAAAACAAGATAAGTCAAACTAATTCTAATACATTTCAAAGTACTGTTGAACTTCAAAAACATGTACCGGTAAAACCTTTGTTAGAAAAATTGCTACTAGACATCGAAAAGGCAGAAGTCCTTTCAAACAGCTTTGTAGTAAGTATGGACTTTGGCGATGGGGAAATGAATGTACCAGAGGAACAAGATCTAGTGGAAGAGTATGAGGATGAGCTATCTGGAGAAGACGAAGCTGAAGTAAAACCTGAGAGTTCAATTCCACTTCCAACAGGAGTGAAAAAAATTCAAATCAATTTGACGGTGGAGTCACCAAGTTATTTTGAGTTAGAAAAATTCATCTCCACACTAGAGAGCACTGAAAGAATTCTCGTTGTTGAAAAATTAGATTTTACAGGTCAGCCAGAAGTTACATCATTAGACCAAGAGAATCAAGAGTTAGTGTATGCACTATCCATTGCAGCGTTTTACATGCCAACATTAACAGACTTGATTGATCAGCTTCCACAAATGGAAGTACCGAAACCTAGTAACAAACAAAACCCATTTAATAGTTTTGCCACATTATCTGGCAATAAAGATTCTTCCGAAAGCGAAGATACAAGCAATACTGAAAAACCTTCTAAAAAAAGGCCACTTATAGAGAACTTTATCACATACACAGTTCAACCAGGAGATACGTTGGAGAAAATCTCTATAGAATTTTATCAATCAACTGATTATATTGAGAGTATTAAAGAGGATAACGAGTTAGTAAATGACTCACTGACTGTTGGAGAAATCATACTCATCCGAACAAATTAAAACTGAAGCAGCATCTCTAGAATAACTAACCTAACGCTTCAATTAGTTAAGAGCTTTTTCTCTTAATGAAAGGGTTGTTAAAGTTGAAAAATAGAGTCTTTAATGAAAGAGGTCTTACTTTAATAGAATTGCTTGCAGTATTGGTCATACTAGGGATTATCTCTGCTATAGCAGTTGTTTCAATTGTTAATCTAGTTAATAAATCAAGAGATCAGGCAATGGTTGCTAATGCTATTGCACTAAGAGATTCTGCGATTTATTACGTAAAGGATCAACTACTCAATAGTAATGTAGTTGGTACACAGATTTCATATGAAACTTTATATAATGAGAATTTTATCGAAACAATTAAAGACCCAGACACAGGCGAAATTCTAAATCCCGAAACAAATGAATCCTATGTAGTTGTTAATGGCGAAACCATTACAGCAGTTTGCTTCAAAGGAGCAGAAAGGAATCTCTGTTCTAATGATGGTGAAGAACCGGCAATACCAATCGCTGAACTCTCCACCTCCCTTATTACGAAAAACTAGTAAAAAATTTGACGAAATCCTTCCTTAACAAGACGACAAAAGTCTTGTTATTTTTTTTTGTCTATATGATAGGATGAAACAAAACTAGCAATCGACATGAGGGGAGGACCAACAGTGGACAAGTCGGAAAATGGCAAAACCATTACGATTAAAATCAATGGAAAAGATCGCCCTTTAAAAGAAACGAAGGAAAATGTTGAAGCGCGACAACAAAGTGAGCACAAGAAACCAGACCAAAATGCAAACGAAGTTGAATATACGCAGGTAAGCGAAGAGGTTGAAAATTTAACTCATACACAAAACACAAAGAATCTCTCAAAAGAACTAGAGGAGATTCTCTCAAGTCAGGCTGCTGCTTCTCAAGAAGCACAGGAGGATAACTTTGACTGGATTCTTCCAGATCACATTGATGATGAAGAAATCAAGGAATATAAAATAGCCACTCCAACTAAGAAAAAACCAAAAGGATTAAGAGGAATTACAGGCAAATTAAAAAAGAATAACCGAAATGGCATGGTTTCCTCTATCTTTTTTGCCGTATTTTTTGCAGTGTTACTTGGGACTAGCTTTGGATTTATTCTATTAAAATTAGTCATTATGGATCCGAGTATGGAGACAGCAGGAAAACCTGCCTCTGTAGAAGAACTAACAGAACAAGCTGGTGAAGCTACTAATGACTCCGAGACTGGATCTACCGGAGGCACATCTCAGTTGTCGGTAGCCCCAATAACTGGCTATGTTGTTCAAGGGGGAGTCTTTTCAACAGCTGATGCAGCAAAAGGCATGGGAGATCAGGTCTCGCAGAAAGGTGTAGCAACTAAAATTGTTAACATAGGAGACAAGACTTTCCTATTTGTAGGAATAGCAGACACACTTGAAAATGCAAAATCAATAGGGAATAAGTTAAAAGAAAGTGGTATTGAAGTTTTTGCAAAGGAAGTTCAGTTTGGAAGTGCTTCTCAAAAAGAACTTGGGGCCTCAGAAAAAACGATTCTAGAACTCGCTCCTCCTCTTTACCAAGCAATTTCCGCTGCAAGTACAAATATGGCTATTTCGAATTCACTTCCACCCAATCTAGTAGAGAATATTAAAGCTCAACAGGCAGAGTGGAGTAAAATAGATGAAAAAAGTATAGTCGATAAAGAAGTTCAACAAATAAAAGTGGAACTTGATAGTGCGGCTAGTAACGTTAGTGCCTACCTAGAAAACCCAAGTGAAAATCTTAAAGACAAGATTCAACAGAATTTATTGAATTTCTTGGCATTTTATCATTCTTTATAACCATGACAAATTTCGCTAGCATTCGAATATTTTCTGGGAAATAACACAAAGTAAAGAGGCTGTTAGTTACTAACAGTCTTTTTGCGTGAATTGATTGAAACTTTCTACCATAAACATTCGTCATAAGAGTGATTACGACATTTTTATTAAAATTGTTTGAAATGAAAATTGTCCCATTGGGAATATTTTGGTACGATTAACTTGTATCTCCCAATCATGATACAAATTATAAGGTTAGGTGATTTTATGAAAACCCTCATTTTAGCCTCTTCTTCTCCACGGCGAAAAGAACTTCTTGAAAACCTTCAATTAACTTTTGAGGTATCTAGCAGTGATGTTGATGAAAGCTATGACCCAAAATTAACTCCAGAAGAAATTGTGATGGAATTAGCTTTTAGAAAGGCAAGTTTTGTATCCCAAAAGCATCCATCAGCCTATGTACTTGGCTCAGACACCGTTGTTGTGGCAGGTAATGAAGTACTAGGAAAACCGCAGGAAAAATCAGATGCGTTCCAAATGTTAAAAAAACTGTCAGGGAGCACCCACTCTGTGTATACGGGTGTAGCAATTACAAGAGAAAACGAATCCATTAAATTTTTTGAAAAGACCGATGTGACTTTCTGGGAGTTAACGGAAGATGAAATCCACGGTTATATTCAAACCGGTGAGCCTTTTGACAAAGCTGGTGGCTATGGAATTCAGGGATTTGGCAGCATGCTTGTTAAAGAAATTAAAGGGGATTACTTCTCAGTTGTTGGTCTACCCGTTTCTAAAACTGCTCGTGAGTTGAAAAAACTCGGTTTCGATTTACCGTTTTAGGTGGTCTTCTACTCTCCTTGTCCATCTGGTTATAAAGGAGGCCAGTAATGCAAACAGAAGCATTGATGATACGAGATTTCCCCGAGGATGAAAGACCAAGGGAACGGTTTATACAGAACGGACCAGAAAGCCTTGCGAACCACGAATTGTTAGCCCTCTTACTTCGTACAGGAACGAAAGAGGAGTCTGTATTACAGTTGGCAAATCGACTACTTAAGCACTTCGAGGGGTTACGACTATTAAAAGATGCTACTTTAGATGAAATAACAGAAATAAAAGGCATTGGAAAAGCAAAAGCTATTCAAGTATTGGCTGCAGTTGAAATTGGGAGAAGAATTTCAAACTTAGCCTATGATGACCGATATGTTATACGCTCTCCTGAGGATGGGGCTAATTATGTAATGCATGATATGAGATTCCTATCACAAGAGCACTTTGTCTGTCTTTATCTCAATACCAAAAATCAAGTCCTCCACAAAAAAACAATTTTCATTGGTAGCCTAAATGCTTCTATTGTCCACCCAAGAGAGGTTTTTAAAGAAGCATTAAGAAGATCGGCTGCTTCCATAATATGTGCCCACAACCATCCATCCGGAGACCCTACTCCAAGTCGGGAAGATATCGAGGTTACCAAGCGGTTAAGTGAATGTGGTAAAATGATTGGGATTGATTTACTTGATCATTTAATTATTGGTGAAAATACGTTTGTTAGCCTCAAAGAAAAAGGGTATTTATGACACTATGCTTTTATTTGACGGTAGGATATAATATTGTTTATGATTTTTTAGACTTGGAATTGAGATTAAATACTCATATATTGTATTAGAACTCTATCCTAACTTTAAAATAACCTTATAATTATTTGGATCGTATCAGAAAGGGAGATACAGCTATGTTTGGAATTGGAACAAGAGACCTAGGAATTGACTTAGGTACAGCAAATACACTTGTATACGTAAAAGGAAAAGGCATTGTCGTTCGTGAGCCTTCTGTAGTTGCGTTACAAACAGATACAAAAAATATTGTTGCAGTTGGAAATGATGCTAAAAATATGATCGGTCGTACGCCTGGTAATGTCGTGGCTCTTCGTCCCATGAAGGATGGAGTAATTGCTGATTATGAAACAACCGCAGTAATGATGAAATATTACATAAGACAAGCTGTAAAAACAAAAGGTTTATTTTCAGGAAAACCATATGTAATGGTATGTGTTCCTTCAGGTATAACGGCCGTTGAAGAGAGAGCCGTTATTGATGCAACGAGACAAGCTGGGGCAAGAGATGCCTATACAATTGAAGAGCCTTTCGCAGCTGCAATAGGGGCTAATCTACCTGTTTGGGAGCCTACAGGAAGTATGGTTGTCGATATTGGTGGAGGTACAACTGAAGTTGCGATTATCTCATTAGGTGGGATCGTAACAAGCCAGTCGATTCGAATTGCTGGCGATGAAATGGATGATGCTGTCATCAATTACATAAGAAAGACGTATAACCTGATGATTGGTGATCGTACAGCTGAAGCAATCAAATTAGAAGTGGGTAGTGCAGGAGACCCGGATGGGATAGATAATATGGAAATCCGTGGTAGAGACTTACTTACAGGACTACCAAAGACTATTGAAATTACTGCAGAAGAAATCTCCAAGGCACTTCATGATACTGTTTATGCAATTGTTGATGCTGTTAAGGTGACGCTTGAAAAAACTCCTCCTGAACTAGCAGCCGACATTATGGACCGAGGAATTGTGTTAACTGGTGGCGGTGCTTTACTTCGCAATCTAGACAAAGTGATTAGTGCTGAAACCAATATGCCTGTATTAATAGCTGAAAACCCTCTTGATTGTGTTGCGATAGGAACTGGTAAAGCGTTAGACCACATTCATCTATTTAAAAATAAATCAAGAGAAACTCGCTCGTAATTCCATCGCAAACATACAAATATAAAAAAGATCAAAAGTACGTGCTTTACTAGCAACAAAGTACGTACTTTAAAAATTGAGGTGTAAGAAATGCCACAATTCTTTCTGAATAAGCGCCTGATTATTTTGCTAGTCAGCATCATAATTCTCGTGGCATTAATAGGATTTTCATTAAGAGAAAGAGAGAAATTAACTTGGCCAGAGCAATTTATAAAAGATACGACTGGCTGGTTTCAATCTGCATTTTCACGGCCTGCAAATTATATAGCTGGCTTCTTTGGAAATATAGAAGACTTGCAAAATACTTATGATGAAAATAGAGAATTAAAATCTCGGCTTGAAGATCTTGCGAAACTTGAAGCAGATGTGCAGCAACTCGAAAAAGAGAATAAAGAACTACGTGAAATTCTTGATAAAGAAGAAACATTAAGAGACTATTCTCCTATCCAGGCTACCGTTATTGGACGAAACCCAGATCAGTGGCATGAATTATTGATTATTAATCAAGGGGAAACAAATGGAATCACTCAAAATATGGCTGTCATTACGGCTAATGGCCTGATCGGGAAAATTAAGAGTACTAGACAGTTCACCTCTACCGTCCAGCTTCTAAGTGCAATGGACCCTACCAATCGAATTTCAGCAGAGATTCAAGGAGAAGAATCGGTATTCGGTACCATTGAGGGTTATGATGAAGAGAAGAAATTACTAAAGCTTAAACGAATTCCTTACGATGCGAAGGTTGAAAAGGATCAAAATGTGATTACTTCTGGTTTAGGTGGCATTTTTCCTAAAGGACTTCCGATAGGGAAAGTAGTTGAAGTGGTACCAGATGAGTACGGCCTGAATCAAATGGCTTATATCCAACCAGGGCCAAATTTTTATGATATTGAAAATGTATTAGTGGTGAAGAGAGAAATGACTCAACCGGATTTAAGTGAAATGGTTGATAATGAGGAGGAGGAGCTGTGAGAAAATTCCTTCTCCCTGCACTTTTTCTGTTCTTTTTTATCATGGAAAGCATTTTTGTAGAATTACTGCCTGTTCAGCATTTTAATAGCAACCGTATTCTAGTCCCACATTTTCTTTTAATTGTAACTCTTTTCTTTACTATTTACGGGAACAAAACTCATGGAATTATTTACGGCTTTGCATTTGGATTGCTATTTGACATTGTTTATACAGAGGTAATTGGAATTTATCTATTCATGATTCCATTAATTGCTTATATCACTTCTAAAATGATGCAAATTCTACAATCGAACATCATTGTTGTAACGATTGTTTCTATTGTTGGAGTTGCCCTATTAGAACTTGGTGTATATGAGATGAATTACTTAATTAAAATCACTAGCATGGACTTTACTACATACACAACACTTAGATTGTTGCCAACATTAATATTAAATTTAGCTTTTACCATTATCGTCGCATACCCTTTAAAAAAGTTTTTCGAAAAGTATGCCATTGACTTAAAGAAAGAGTAAGGCATACCTAGGTAAAACGCTTAATAGTTAAACATTCTGTGTAAAAAGAACTTCTTTAAAAAGAGGAGTTCTTATTGTGTTTGTCGAATTGTAGTTAAAGTATATATCGGTTAAACTGAAAGATGAACAAAGCTATTTTAAATAGAAATGAAACTACTTACATAAAGAAATAGGACTTACATTTGTCCTATAACGTAGTCTGAAAAAATTGATTGATTACGCTTATGCTTGTTCTATTGAGGTGAACATCTTGATGAAAAAAATGCAGAATGTATTGATTAAAGGAACAAAAGATGGCTTAACTTTGCACCTGGATGATCAGTGCTCATATGAAGAGCTAAAGAGAGAATTAGATGATAAGCTTTCTGAGAATGCCCGTGCCAATCAGGATCGACCTCTAATTTCAGTTAAAGTTCAGGTAGGTAATAGGTTCCTAACAGAAGAGCAACAAGAAGAAATTAAGATGTTAATTCGTCAAAAGAAAAATCTTGTTGTAGAATCCATTGATATGAATGTAATTACAAAAGAAGAAGCAGCTAGAATGAAGGAAGAAACTGAAATTATTTCAGTTGCTAGAATCATTCGTTCAGGACAGGTGTTGGAGGTTCCTGGAGACTTATTACTAATTGGGGATGTAAATCCTGGTGGGAAAGTCATTGCTGGTGGAAACATTTTTATTATGGGGGCTTTAAAAGGAGTTGCTCATGCAGGGAGCAATGGGAATTCAGAAGCAATTATCTCTGCTTCTGTAATGAAACCATCCCAACTAAGAATTAACCATTGTTTTAATAGAGCACCTGACCATGTCCAGGACGAAGAGAAACGAGAGATGGAATGTGCCTACATTGACGAGAATGATCAAATTGTTATTGATAGATTACAAGCTTTGATGCATCTAAGACCAAATATTACTAGATTGGAAGGGGGACACTAAAGTGGGAGAAGCAATTGTAGTGACTTCAGGAAAGGGTGGAGTTGGTAAAACGACAACATCCGCTAACATAGGAACGGCTTTGGCCCTTCAAGGAAAACGTGTGTGCTTAGTAGATACGGATATTGGTTTACGTAACCTAGATGTTGTAATGGGATTAGAAAACCGTATTATTTATGATTTAGTAGATGTGGTGGAGGGAAGATGTAAGGTTCATCAAGCATTAGTAAAGGACAAGCGTTTTGATGACCTTTTATACCTACTTCCTGCTGCACAAACAAGTGATAAGACAGCTGTAAATCCTGATCAAATGAAAAAGCTTGTAGAAGAGTTAAAGCAAGATTATGACTATATTATTATTGATTGTCCTGCTGGAATTGAGCAAGGGTACAAGAATGCTGTTGCTGGAGCAGATAGAGCGATTGTTGTAACTACTCCTGAAGTTTCAGCGGTAAGAGACGCTGATCGAATAATCGGCTTGCTTGAAAAAGAGGAGAATGTTGAACCACCAAGGCTCGTTATTAATCGAATTCGCAGCCATATGATGAAAAACGGCGATATGCTAGATGTAGATGAGATTACGACTCATCTTTCAATTGATTTAATTGGCATTGTAGCTGACGATGATGAAGTGATTAAAGCATCCAATCATGGTGAGCCAATTGCACTTAATCCAAACAGCAAGGCTTCCATCGCTTATCGAAACATTGCACGTAGAATTTTAGGCGAATCGGTACCACTTCAGCAGCTTGACCAGCAAGAGGGCGGCATGTTTACTAAAATTAAAAAGTTTTTTGGCGTAAAATAAACCGGGGATTTCCTCGGTTTTTTTGTGTCTTCTTTTTCTCGTCATATAGTATTTATCTCGGTACCAAACTAGTTCCTCTACCAGAACCCAATATCATATTTTTGTCATACTCTTTTTGGACAACTCATAGACTTGTACAAACATGTTGAAAAGGGATTGGTGGGGAAATGCGTTCAAGAGCTGATGATATTCGGAAAAGAATTGAACAAAGAAAAAGAGAGAGAGAGAGAATGGTTAGGACTCCAAGAACGAATCATTCTCCAAGCAGAAGATATTGGGTAGATGACGAAGAGAAGCACGGATTTGAAAGACTTTCTACCTATGAAGGTGGCCCTAGTGAGGGGGGACATCCATTATTTCGTAAAGATGTGTTTCTCTTCAAAGTATTAGCCTCTGCATGCTTATTCTTAATTGTTGCAATTATGTTTCGAAATGAAACCGCCTCTTTTGACTCTGTCCGTAACTTTGTTCAAAGTTCTATGGAAAGAGATTTTCAGTTTGCTGCTGTGTCTGATTGGTATGAGGACCAATTCGGTAAGCCACTTGCAATTCTCCCTTTTACAGACAAAAAGGAAGATGAAGTGGAAGAATCTACTAATGAGCAGCAATATGCCTTACCTGCTTCAGCCCGCTTGGTTGAAGAATTCCGAGTAAATGGACAAAGAATTACCATTGAAACAGAAAAAGGGTCTTTCGTAGAAGCCATGAACGAGGGGATTGTCTTATTTGCTGGAGAAAAAGACGGGTACGGAAAAACAGTAGTTGTCCAACATGGGGATAAAAGCGAAACATGGTACGGAAATTTAGATGCGATTGAAGTAACCCTTTACCAGTATATAAATAAAGGGACAAAAGTTGGTACCGCTATGGATGCGGCAGGTGGAACCAAGGGTGAGTTCTTCTTTGCTATTAAAAAGGGCAATGACTTTATTGACCCAATCCAGGTGATACAATTTGATTAATGTTCTAGATTTAATAAAAAAAATTCATATTCATCCACTGTTGTGGGTTGTTGTTGCACTTGCTGTTGCGACCGCACATTTTTTTGAATTATCCCTTCTTCTTTTGATTATTTTCATACATGAATTGGGACATGCGGCTGCAGCATCTTTTTTTTCGTGGAGAATTAAAAGAATTTCTTTGTTGCCGTTTGGTGGGGTAGCTGAAATGGATGAGCACGGCAATAGGCCATTAAAGGAGGAAGCCATTGTTACATTAGCAGGACCTATCCAACATGTATGGCTAATGGGTCTTGCTTTTTTCTTATATCAATTGTCCCTTATACCTGAACAAACTTACTCACTATTTATACAATACAACTTAATGATTCTTGTTTTTAACTTGCTTCCAATCTGGCCATTAGATGGGGGAAAGTTGATCTTTTTGTACATGTCTTTACATGATTCATTCCCTAAGGCCTTTAGAAAAACATTATTAGTTTCTGGGTTTTCTATTTTAATTTTTATCGTGACAGTATTATTAACTGATCCAATTAATCTCAACGTATGGATTGTATTATCATTCTTAATTTTTTCCTTATATTATGAATGGAAGCAAAAGCGTTATGTTTTTGTGCGCTTTTTATTGGAAAGATATTACGGGAAAAACTTTGATCTTCGTGAACTAAAGCCTTTAAAGGTAAAGGAAGAAGATATGGTTGTAGACGTATTGGAGAGATTTCAAAGAGGATGTAAACATCCTATTATTATTGAGCAAAATGGGAAAGAAAAAGCGTCTTTAGACGAAAATGAATTGTTACATGCCTACTTTTCAGATAGGCTTTTAAGCGCGAGAATCCGAGATTTGCTTTACGAATATTGAACGGGGATAATAGTAGGGGGGACTGAATTAAAGTGAGGAAAATGAATGGATATACTACTGGTAGATAGTCTAAGTAGAGAAAAAAGGTATGCCCTACTTAAAAATAAGCAAGTGGAAAAGCTTGTAATTGAGCAACCGATACAACAATCAGCAGTTGGAAATATTTATTTGGGAACTGTAACAAAAGTGATCCCAGGGATGAATGCAGCATTTGTTGACATTGGGGAAGAAAAGAACGGGTATTTACATCGTGATAAATTACCTCAGTTCATAAAATCTAGTGATAAAGAAAAGAGTATTTCTTCTTTTATACATCAAGGGGAAAAGATTCTGGTTCAGGTGGAAAAAGATGCATCTGAATCAAAGGGACCTAGACTAACAGGCATTCTAGAGTTTAAAGGGAATTCTATTGTGTATATGCCAGAAGGTTTTTATGTGGCAGTTTCAAAAAAAATTGAAGATGAAAGTGATAGAGACCGCTGGAGAGCATTTGGGAATAAAATTCAAAAGGGTGCTGAAGGCTTTTTGTTTCGGACATCTTCCATGAACCATTCTGAAGATGAGATTGAAGCTGAGGTTGAAAGTTTACGACTTACTTACAAAGAGATTTTAAGGGCCTCCCAAAATCTTAAGAAGCCGGGCTTGGTGTTAGAAAAAAATTCTTTTTTAGATGAGATTAAGTCTGTATTGTTAAAGATGAGTTCAGGGGAAGTTATTGTTAATGAGCTAAACTTGAAGCAAGTTCTTACAGATATAAATAATAATGAAGAAATTTCAATCGTCTTCCACCAAAAGAATGAAAATCTGTTTTCAAGCTATGGATTAAACCATGAAATTGAAAAAGCTCTAAAGAGAATTGTATGGCTAAGTAATGGCTCCTATTTAATTTTTGATCAAGCTGAGGCTTTGACCGTTGTAGATGTAAATACGGGAAAATTTTTAGGGAAAAGTGATTTACGGGATACGGTTGTGAAAACCAATACCCTTGCTGCGTTAGAAGTAGCAAGACAAATCAGGTTGAGGGACCTAGCCGGAATTATCCTCATTGATTTCATTGATATGAAAGAGGATTGGGAACGGCAAAAGGTTTCGAGAGCCCTAGAGCAAGCACTTAAGGCTGATGATCGAAGAACAAGAGTGATTGGATTTACCCCTCTTGGCGTTTTACAACTAACCCGTAAAAAAACAAGAGTATCACTATCTGAAGGATTAACAGCTAAATGTGAGGTATGCGAAGGAACAGGACGTGTTTTAAGTGCCGAAACCATTGCGTTCCAACTTGAACGAGAATTATGGGAACAGAAACATAGTGATCACGAAGCAGCCTTAATTGAAACAACTTCAAGGGTAAGAGAAGTTTTTGCTGGTGAAAACAGTGTCCATCAAAATCGACTTGAAGAAGCTATCGGACTGAAGCTGTATTTTAATATTGTTGAACATACTAGACCCTTTTACTCCATTAAGCAGTATGGAATAGAAGATGAAATAAAGGGAAAAGTGCTGTAGGTTAATTGTGGGGTTCCTTACGAGGGACCTCAATTTTTTAAAATTTAGCAATAGTATTAGTACCAAAAATGAAGGGTTACCTACGAAAAGTAGTACTAACCCAAGATATTAGTACAAAAAAATACGAGTTACCTACCTAACCCAAGGTATTATTACCAAAATTACAAGTTACCTACGAAAAGTGGAACTAACCCAAGGTATTAGTACCAAAATTACAAGTTACCCATGAATAGTGGTACTAATCTAAGTTATTTGTACAAAAAATACGGTTACCCATCAAAATGGTACTAGTCCAAAGTATTAGTGCTCAAGATTACAAGTTACCTACGAAAGTGGTACTAACTTAAGGTATTAGTACCCAAAAGTACGAGTTTTACACAAGAAAAGGAACTAAACCAATACTAGTACTACGCTCTATAAGAATGTCACATTGCATGTAATGTGCCCAACTAAGGGCGGTTGATTCCACAATTCTTATTGACACGATTATTTCTTTTGTGATAAAATTCTCATGTTATGTTTGTAGCGCACCCGTGCTACAACCGCTCAGAACAGGTTATAAGTCTTTGCGCTAGCATTGCGCCTGTGGATGGCGAGTCTGAGTCTAAGAGGAGGTGCAGTTCATGTACGCAATTATTGAAACTGGTGGTAAGCAAATCCGTGTAGAAGAGGGTCAAGCTATCTACATTGAGAAGCTAAACGCTGAAGCTGGTGAATCAGTTACTTTTGACAAAGTTTTATTCGTTGGTGGCGAAAACGTTAAAGTTGGTAGCCCTGTAGTAGAAGGTGCTTCTGTTACAGCTAAAGTTGAAAAGCAAGGTCGCGCTAAAAAGATCATTGTTTTCAAATACAAAGCGAAGAAAAACAACCGTAAAAAGCAAGGTCACCGTCAGCCGTACACTAAAGTTGTTATTGAAAAAATCAACGCTTAAGGCGGTTTAAGATGATTCAAACGACGATTTATCGTACTGAATCTGGACGAATCCAGTCATTTACATTAAGCGGTCATGCGCTTTTTGCGAATCACGGTAATGATATCGTGTGCGCGGGAGCCTCAGCTGTTTCCTTCGGGGCTATTAATTCTATTATAGCACTTACTGGAGTGGAACCTGAGATCGAGCAAGGAGAAGGTGGCTTTCTCCGATGTGTGATACCCAATGATCTCTCTGAGGACACACAAGAGAAGGTACAACTATTGCTTGAAGGTATGGTCGTGTCATTGCAAACGATTGAGAGAGATTACAAGAAGCATATAAAAATAACCTTCAAAAAGTAGGAGGTGGAATAAATGTTAAGATTAGATCTTCAGTTTTTCGCGTCTAAAAAAGGAGTAGGTTCTACAAAGAACGGTCGTGACTCTATCGCAAAGCGCCTTGGTGCTAAGCGTGCAGACGGTCAATTCGTAACTGGTGGCTCTATCCTTTACCGTCAACGTGGTACTAAGATTTATCCAGGTGTAAACGTTGGTAAAGGTGGCGACGATACTCTATTCGCTAAAGTTGATGGAGTAGTTAAGTTTGAGCGTTTAGGACGTGACCGTAAGCAAGTGAGCGTATATCCTGCTGCTCAAGAAGCTTAAGATACGTGCAGAAAACTCTAACCGTATAGGTTAGAGTTTTCTTTTGCAAATTTTTTGTGGGTAATATTAGTTGGAATACACACTTTTTCCTATAAATATGCTTACGCTTTCATACTTTTTTGATATACTATCAAAAAGTAGTGATTCGTTTATTTCTAGGCCATGCTAATAAATAGCTAGATACTTTACATAAGCAGATTAGTCTGACCAAAAGTGGGAGTGCTTGTATGAAAAAAGATTGGAATACGGTCGAGGTGCTGGGGCATGCTCGCCATGATTGGTTAAATAAATTGCAGTTAATCAAAGGGAATCTTTCTCTAAATAATATTGAACGCGCCAAAGCAATCATTGATGAAATTGTGGTAGAGGCTGGACAACAATCAAAGCTTTCTAACCTGAAAATCCCTCAATTTGCCTCAATGCTTCTCACCTACAATTGGGAAAACCATTCATTTCAATTAGAGTATGAAATACTAGATCATTCAAATATCTCAATTCCAGTAATAAATGATCAATTATTAACGGAGTGGACAAGCTCCTTTTTTGAATTGCTAAACGCTTCGATAAAACTTTACCATGAAAATCATTTATCGATAACGATTGAGCAACAATCTGAGGGAACCCGTTTCTTTTTCGATTTTAGAGGAATAATAACAAATAAGGCTCCAATTATGGACTTCTTAAATAAAAAAACGTCAATGTTACAAGTAGATATACAAGAATTATCGGAACAGGAACTCGCACTAGAGATCTTTATACCATCAAATGAATGATGGGTGAGCGATTCTCGTCAAGGTAATCCTGCTAATACATACTATAGACGGGAGGAACAAAGTATGTTTGTCGATCAGGTCAAGATATACGTAAAAGGTGGAGATGGCGGAAACGGAATGGTAGCCTTTCGCCGTGAAAAATATGTACCAAAAGGTGGCCCTGCTGGGGGAGATGGTGGGAAAGGAGCGGATGTAGTTTTCGAAGTAGAAGAGGGACTACGTACGCTGATGGACTTCCGCTACCAACGCCATTTTAAAGCACCACGTGGAGAGCATGGAATGTCTAAAAACCAGCACGGTAAAAATGCGAAAGATATGATTGTTAAAGTTCCACCAGGTACAGTTGTTACTGATGCTGAAACAAATGAAGTTATTGCTGACTTAACAGAGCACGGGCAAAGAGCTGTCATTGCCAAGGGTGGAAGAGGCGGAAGAGGAAACAGTCGATTTGCTACCCCTGCTAACCCTGCTCCAGAGCTATCCGAGCATGGGGAACCTGGACACGAGAGAGATGTTGTCCTTGAATTAAAGCTACTAGCTGATGTAGGCTTAGTCGGATTCCCTAGTGTCGGAAAATCGACTTTACTTTCAGTTGTATCAGCAGCTCGTCCAAAGATTGCAGAATATCATTTTACAACGATTGCACCTAACTTAGGAATGGTGGAAACCGAAGATGGTAGAAGCTTTGTTATGGCGGATTTACCTGGGTTAATTGAAGGGGCTCACTCTGGTGTTGGATTAGGGCATCAATTCTTGAGACATATTGAAAGAACTAGGGTTATTGTCCATGTTATTGATATGGCTGCTACAGAAGGCAGAGAACCTTACGAAGACTATGTAACGATTAATAATGAATTAAAAGAATATAACTTACGTTTAACAGAAAGACCACAAATCATAGTAGCAAATAAGATGGATATGCCTGAAGCACAAGAAAATCTAGAAAAATTTAAAGAACAGCTTCAAGAAGAGTATCCTATTTTCCCGATTTCAGCTATTACTAGACAGGGCCTTAGAGATCTATTATTTGCAATTGCAGATAAGATTGAGTCAACTCCAGAATTTCCACTTGTTCATGAGGAAGAGGACGACACCGTTAACCGTGTTCTTTACAAGCATGAAGCGGAGCAGAACGAATTTGTTATCACAAGAGACCCAGATGGTGCCTATGTTGTTTCAGGTGACGCCATTGAACGTCTATTTAAGATGACTGACTTTTCACGTGATGAGTCAATCCGTCGATTTGCTCGCCAGTTAAGAGGAATGGGTGTTGACGATGCTCTTAGAGAAAGAGGAGCTAAAAACGGAGATACAGTAAGATTACTTGAATATGAATTCGAGTTCCTAGACTAAGGCTTTTGTTAGGATGACCTTTGTTTAGGGTATGGGGTGGAGAAATGAGAAATGATAAACTAGATAAGAAATTCTATTTGGTTAGAGAAGATGTTCTACCTGAAGCGATGAAAAAGACGTTAGAAGCAAAGGAAATGTTAGAGAGAGGAAAAGTGGATTCTGTCTTTGATGCTGTTCAAAAAGTGGATTTAAGTCGAAGTGCTTTCTATAAGTACAGAGATACCATTTTCCCTTTTCATACTGTCGTAAAAGAACGTCTAATCACTTTATTTTTTCACTTAGAAGATCGATCTGGAACTCTTTCGCAGCTTCTAGGTGTAGTTGCCAACTCCGGTTGCAATGTATTGACCATTCACCAAACAATTCCGTTACAAGGGCGTGCCAATGTCACTCTTTCATTAAATACATCTGAAATGCTAATCGAGATAGATGAGCTTTTGGCAAAACTAAGAAGGCTCGAGTTTGTTGATAAAGTTGAGGTGCTGGGATCAGGTGCATAATTAGCACCTATCCTCGGCCTTTTTTTTTACATAGAATTTAGACACTAACGATTCACATATATGGATTAAAGTGTTAAAGTACATATAACAACAGAAAGGCAAGGGCTTGTAGGAGGGAAATAGTTAATGAAGGTAGCATTCTTAGGACCAAAAGCAACTTTTACTGACTTGGCAGTTAGGGAAATGTTTCCTAGTGCACAAAGCATTCCATATATGACGATCCCGGATTGTTTAGATGCGGTTATGGAAGGGGAAGTCGATATCTCCGTTGTTCCACTAGAAAACGCTCTAGAAGGATCTGTAAATATAACGCTCGACTATTTAATTCACGAAATGAAACTTCCGATTATTGGTGAAATCACTGCACCCATCAAACAGCATTTATTGGTTCATCCTCAATATAAGGATAGCTGGGAGCAAGTAGAGGTGATTTTCAGTCATTCTCATGCAATTGCTCAATGCCATAAATTTTTACATAGCCAACTAAAGGGAATTCCTTGCGAGAGTATGACATCAACTGCTGCGGCTGCTAAATACTTGATTGAGCATCCAGAAGTTAGGGCAGCTGCGATTGCAAATGAATTAGCGGCAAAAGAATATGGTTTAGCAATCGCAAAAGGTAATATACATGATTTTGATTTTAATCATACGCGCTTTATTGTTCTATCTAAGATATATAAGGAAATTCCAGCGCAATCTTTAGGTAGTGTTGGGGAAAAAACAACTGTTATGGTTACATTACCATCAGACCGTTCCGGAGCTCTCCATCAAGTGTTATCTGCATTCGCATGGAGAAATTTAAATCTATCTAAAATTGAATCAAGACCAATGAAGACAGGATTAGGAAATTATTTTTTTATCATTGATGTTGAAATGAAGCTTGATGAAGTCTTAATCCCTGGTGCAATAGCGGAGCTGGAAGCACTCGGGTGTTCAGTTGTAATATTAGGTAGCTACCCTTATTTTAATATTGAAAAAACGTGTCCTTAGATTTTATGTAAAAGAGGAGCGACACCCCCTGTTCAGTTGTCCTGCTCCTCTTTTAATAGCTCAACCGCCTCACGTAATCTTTGTGAGTGGATTATTTCTCGTTGTCTTAAAAAATTTAAACAGTCGATTACATCAGGATCATC
The DNA here is from genome assembly GCF_042865285.1 of Cytobacillus spartinae. NCBI lineage: Bacteria > Bacillati > Bacillota > Bacilli > Caryophanales > Bacillaceae > Cytobacillus > Cytobacillus spartinae. The sequence continues at coordinate 76,537 of NZ_JBIACK010000016.1, forward strand.
TGTAAGATTGATTATATATTCATAGGTTGCTCTTGCTTTTTCTTCAGCAGCTATATCTTCATATAAGTCCGCAATAGGATCACCTTTACTTTGAATGTATTTAGCCGACCATTCAACTCCTTGTGCATTTTGATAGAACAAAGACTTCCCATGATCTATATAATATTCTCCCAATCCTGCTGCTCTCAATTGTTCTGGAGTAGCATCCTTCGTTAGTTTATAAATCATTGTTGCAATCATTTCCATATGAGCCAACTCTTCTGTTCCAATATCATTAATAATAGCTATCACTTTTGGTGGCATAGTATAACGTTGAGTCATGTACCTTAATGCTTGAGAGAGTTCTCCATCTTGTCCACCATATGCCTCTAATAATAGTTTTGCGATATTTGGGTTACAGGTGCTAACTCTTACGGGGTATAATAGTTTCTTTTCATAAATCCACATTCTAATCCTCCTTTAAACCTGCCATGGCCATGGAGCTTTTTTCCATTGCCAAGGGAATTCAGAATTACTAAGGCCAAAATTAAACAAAGGTCCATAATTTTCTTCGATTTGATTTGCCACCTGTTCTCTTTGTTCTACTAGTTGATTAAATTGCAGTAATGCACTTTGGTCATCTGGATGTGTGTCTAAATATAAGTTTAATTCGACGAGAGCAAATTGATATTCTTGTAATTGTAATAAAAGCTGATAATAATTTTGATCGATGTTAATACTTTCCATAGAGATAGATCTCTCCTTTCTAATTTGTTCCATTGTTACTATCAAATGCTGGCCACAAGGTACCGGTACTCAAAGCCTCACTTAAGGAACTCTGTTCTAAATTAGGTGGTTGAAACTCAATATATAAAGACGGTGGTGTTGAATAGCATTTCAATTGGATAGGTGGACAGGGGTCAAATGGAGAATAGTATGGAGTGTAACACTTCTCGGTAGTAAAAATAGGTAGGGGTGAGATTCCCACTGTTAAAACCTCCTTAAACAAAATATTACTAATATCATATGAAAAGAGAGGTTTCAATGTATAGGTAGATAGCTAATTGTTAGAGAAAGAATTTGGATATAATAATTAACTTTTAGTCTAGTGATATTTGTGGAAAAATAAAATAGCCCAAACCTTTATTTCTGGTAAAAGGTTTAGGCTAGAAATTTATTGCTCAATTAAGAAATGTGCCTGCTTCAGTGCCCGTATAGCCTCATCCAAAAGATCCTCCGACCTAGCAGTAATGGTATGAAGATGAATGCCATCGGTTAGTTCTGATAAGAAGGCAGCATTAGTAGATTTGACTTTATCCATGAATTGTTTTACTTCTTTTCGATTCGAGACCATGATAGAAGCAGTTAAATCCCCATAGACCGGGTGCTCAATTTTAACATCCTTAACGGTAACACCGTGATCCACTAGTAAATTAAGCTCCTCTTCAGCTTTTTCAGGAGGATGATAACAAGCCACCGTTCTCTCATAGATGGTTGTTGGTGAAGGTTGATTTAAGTACATATATCCTTGGCTAGTTGCAATAATTGGTTCGTTTTTTGCTTTGAGTAGAGTGATATCCCCAACAATTACTTGTCTACTAACATTGGTCTTTGAAGCTAATTCACTACCCGTAATAGGCTCACCGCTAGATTTAAGCCAATCCAATATAAGATCTCGTCTTTCTTCACCAAGTATCTTTTTTTCCTTCATGTTCAACTCTCCCTTACTAGTCCAATCCAGAACCATTTTAACATAAAATAAATGATGACCTTAACAACGTGACACTAAAATCACTTATTTTTATTGATAATGTCAATAAGAGTTTTTCCAAGTCCCTCAACTTGTTCCAATGTTGTATCCCATCCGAAGGACACTCGAATAAATTCTTTAGCTTGCTTGTTGTCAATATTTAGGGCAGCCATCGTTCTAGAAGGAGTTTGCATTCCAACTGAACAAGCGCTTCCAGTTGAAATTGCATATCCATGACGGTTACATTCAAGCATCACATATTGGCCTTCAAGACCTTTTATTCTTAAACCTAACGTAGAGGGGAGCTGCAAATCTTCCAATCCGTCATACAAAACAATTTCTTCTCTATATGGCTCTAACATGGCTAGCAGCTTGTTACGTAATTCTTTATAGTGGTGCAGATGTTGATCCATCAACTTATATGATTTCTGAGTAGCCACCGTCATCGCAGCGACAGCAGGTACATTTACCGTTCCTGGTCTAAATCCACGCTCATGTGAAGTCCCTGGATAACTGGACTTCCAATTGAGTTTAGGATTTACATAAACTGCACCAACACCTTTTGGCCCATAAACCTTATGACCAGAAATGGAAAAGCTATCTAAAAGGTGTGATATATTTTCTAATGGAAGCTTTCCGAAAGAGTGGACACAGTCACTATGAAATAAGATTTTATGGTCCTTGCAAAGGGCATGAACTTGCTCTAGAGGTTGAATCATGCCAATTTCTGGGTTTGCATGCTGAATGGTGATGAAAATGGTTTCCTCTTTTATGCTTTTCTTCAAAAGATCTAAATCAATCATTCCATCTTTCGTAAAAGGAATGTAAGTAACTTCATACCCCTCTAACTTAAGTTTTTCCAATAGATTATGAATAGAAGAGTGTTCTGTCATACCTGCGATAATATGTTTACCTTTCTTTTGGGCGGCAGATAGCAAGGCGTGGATGGCTAAGTAATTGCTCTCAGAACCTCCACTAGTAAAATACAATCCCTCTTTATGAACTCCGAGTAAAGTACCTAATTCTTTTCGACAGTTTTCTAATAAATCACGTGACTTACTTCCCATATCGTGAAGGCTTTGAGAATTGCCGAAGTACTCTGTAGAGGCTTTTACATAAACATTTGCAGCCTCTTGGTCAAGTGGACAAGTCGCTGCATAATCAAAGTAATTCATGAGCACCTCCAATTTTCCAACCATTTATAGTATAAAAACACTTGTCATAAGTTTAAAACTATGTAAATATAAGTGTCAAGACACCTGTTAATCAGGAGGGTAATTTGAATATGAGACGCACCAATGTGTTAATTATTGGGAGCGGAATAGCCGCTTTGCAATTAGCAAAGAGACTACGCCGTGATATGAATGTGATTATTCTCACAAAGTCAAAGGTGAAACACGGTAATTCTTATATGGCACAAGGAGGAGTTGCTGCTGCAATGTCTAGTAGTGATGATCCTTACAAACATTTTTTAGATACGTTGGAAGCTGGACGTTATCATAACAATCGAGAAATAGTCCTAAAAATGACTGAAGAAGCTCCTGCATTAATTCGAGAACTTTTCGATGAAGGATGCAGGTTTGATACGGATGATAAGGGAAAGTTACTTCTTGGGATGGAAGGGGCTCATAGTGAAAAACGAATTGTTCATGGTGGTGGCGATGCGACTGGACAAAGAATGATGAATTTTCTTATAGATACAGTAAGTCATGTCCAAATCATTGAAGACATTACGGTATATGAACTTATAACGAAGAATAACCTTTGTGTCGGTGTAAAGGGTAAATACAATGATGGCACAAGAGAGCAAATTTATGCAGATCATATTGTCCTTGCAACAGGAGGACTTGGGCAGATTTATAGCTTTACTTCTAATGCTGAAACGGTGACAGGTGACGGGATCGCGTTAGCTTACCGAGTGGGTGCTGAAATTGCCGATATGGAATTCATTCAATTTCATCCGACTCTTTTAAATATAAACGGGCAGGGCAAGGGGCTAGTTTCAGAAGCTGTTAGAGGAGAAGGAGCTAAATTAGTAACAGAAGATGGTACAGAAATTATGAATGGTGTTCATCCTTTTAAGGACCTCGCACCAAGGCATGTAGTATCCCAGACCATCTATGATTATGTAAAAAAGGGGAAAACTGTTTATTTAGATATTTCCTCAATTGAAAAATTTGAGAGTAAATTTCCAACAATCACAGCGCTTTGCCATGAAAACGATATAGATTTAAACAAAGGGAAAATCCCTGTTATACCAGGATGCCACTTCTTAATGGGCGGTGTTAAAACGGACTTATATGGAAGAACGAATATCGATCGTTTATATGCGATTGGTGAAGTGGCATGTACAGGAATTCATGGTGCCAACCGGTTAGCGAGCAATTCTCTTTTAGAAGGTTTATTTTTCGGTAAAAATTTAGCTCAATATTTGAATTTGAAATTTGACCATTCTTCAACAAGTGATATGTATAGGTCAGATATTTTCATGTGTGAAAAGAATGCTCTACATTTACCAGAAGTAGCAACAATAAAAGACAAAATGATGAGCAATGCAGGGATTGTTAGATCGAAGGAAGGTCTCATGAATCAAATTGAATGGCTTGCAGGCTTTGATATTCACAACTTGGTAGAAATGGATTTAGATCATTTATCAAGTGAAGATATAACAAAAGTATTTATGCTAATAACCTCTTGGCTTGTAACGGACTCAGCACTTAAGAGAACAGAAAGTCGTGGAGGTCATTTTCGTGCTGATTTTCCACAGGAAAATGATGATAGATGGAAGCAGAATCAAATTATCCAAAAAAGATTAGCTGTAAAGGGAGATAGGGATGAACAAATTAAAGCTGCGGTTGCAACTTGAACAGTATTTTCTTGAAGATATCGGCGAACGTGATGTTACGAGCGAACTTATTTTTGGGGAAGAAGAAAAAGGGGAAATGGTCTTTATCGCTAAAGAAAGTGGAGTTTTTTGTGGTGAAGAAGTGATTCGTACAGGCTTTTCCCTTCTAGATGAGCAAATTCAGATTGAGCAGCACGTTAAAGATGGAGAAAGAATTGAAATTGGACAAAGATTGGTTGTTGTAAAGGGGACAGTAACGAATCTACTGAAAGCTGAAAGAGTTGTCTTAAATTTAGTTCAAAGAATGAGCGGAATCGCTACAAAAACAAGTGAAGCTGTAAAACAATTAAGCGGTTCAAGGACGAAAGTGGTTGATACGAGAAAAACAACACCTGGACTTCGTATGCTTGAAAAGTTTGCCGTTCGTTGTGGTGGTGGTTTTAATCATCGGTTTGGACTTTATGATGCAGTTATGATTAAAGACAATCATATTTCATTTGCAGGGTCTATCGAAAATGCTGTTGAAAGAGTCCGCTCAAATTTAGGTCATATGGTTAAAGTTGAAGTTGAGACTGAAACGAAGCAACAAGTAATTGAGGCAATCGAAGCGAAAGCAGATGTCATTATGTTTGATAATCGCACACCAGAAGAAATCAAAGAATGGATTAAGCTTGTTCCGACAGGAATCATGACAGAGGCATCAGGTGGAATTACTTTAGATAATCTTGCAAGCTACAAAGATACGGGGGTAGATGTGATTTCATTAGGGTTTCTTACACATTCAGTTAAAGCACTAGATATTAGCGCAAAAGTAAATGTTCTTTAAAAAGGGGATGAAGGGGAATGAACATTTTTCAAACGTTAGAAGAAAAGGTAAATGTAATACCTGAAAAATATAAAAATATGACAACAGAAGAATTAGAGGCTCGAGTCAGAGAAATTAAGAACGAACTTGGTACTAAACTCTATATTCCAGGCCACCACTATCAAAAAGATGAAGTGATTCAATTTGCTGATGATACAGGTGATTCATTAAAGCTTGCACAACTTTCTGAAGAAAATAGTGAAGCTGAACACATCGTATTTTGTGGTGTCCACTTCATGGCTGAAACAGCAGATATCCTGACTACAAAAAATCAAAAAGTATATCTACCTGATATGCGTGCTGGTTGTTCCATGGCTGATATGGCTGATATATTCCAAACGGAAAGAGCATGGACAAAGCTAACGGAGTTATTTGGAACAACAATTATTCCTTTAACATATGTGAATTCGACTGCAGCAATTAAAGCATTTGTAGGAAAAAATAATGGAGCAACCGTTACTTCTTCTAATGCTGAGAAAATGGTTAGCTGGGCATTTGAACAAAAAGAAAGAATCCTATTCTTACCGGATCAACATTTAGGAAGAAACACGGCTTTTAATCTAGGAGTTTCATTAGATGAAATGGCAGTATGGAATCCGATCAATGACACTCTCGAATATGATGGACCAATCGAGAATGTAAAGGTTATTCTTTGGAAAGGGCATTGCTCAGTTCATGAGAATTTTACAGTAGCAAATATTCACGATGTACGTGCACAATTTCCTGAAATGAAAATTATTGTTCACCCAGAGTGTAGAAGAGAAGTGGTAGAACTTTCAGATATGGATGGATCGACTAACTATATTATTAATGCCATTGAGAATGCTAAGCCGGGATCTTCTTGGGCAATTGGGACTGAAATGAACCTTGTAAAAAGAATCATTCAGCAACACCCGGATAAGCATATTGTTTCATTAAACCCACATATGTGCCCATGCTTAACCATGAACAGAATTGATTTACCTCACTTAGTATGGTGCCTTGAGTCGATCGTTGAGGGGAAACCTCATAATGTAATAGAAGTAGAAGACGAAGTAGCAATCAATGCTAAAAAAGCATTAGCAGCGATGTTGCAGCAATCATAACCAAAACTATTTAAGAGTAGCTTCACATTTATTTGTGGGCTACTTTTTTATTTGTAAGTCTTGTGGGACTCTTAAAAAAACCAGTTCATTTACACCATCAAACAAAATTATTTTAAAAATAATTCTCCACTGTTTCCGCACATAAATCATATTTTTTTCAAAATCTGCATAAGTTTTTGTGTAGATTGTTAGCAATTTGCCCATTCCGTCATACAATATATGGACATATGCATAGGAGGGAAATCATAGTGAAGATCCATATCGTACAGAAAGGGGATACTCTTTGGAAAATCGCCAAGAAGTACGGCGTGAATTTTGAAGAGCTGAAGAAAATGAATTCACAGCTCAGCAACCCTGATATGATTATGCCCGGTATGAAAATAAAAGTTCCGACAGCAGGAGGAAGCGTAAAAAAAGAAGCTCCTATAACTGGAAAACCGGAGACCAAAATCAATATGGGTTCCAAAAAGGAAGCGCCTAAAAAAGAGGCTCCGAAAATGGAAGCACCAAAAGTAGAGAAACCAAAGATGGAAGCTCCAAAGATGGAAGCTCCAAAGGTAGAGATGCCAAAAGTCGAAATGCCGAAGATGGAGGTTCCAAAAGCTAAGCCAAAAGTCGAAATGCCGAAGATGGAGGTTCCAAAAGCTAAACCAAAAGTTGAAGCACCTAAGATGGAAGCACCTAAAATGAAACAACCAAAAGTCGAAGCACCTGTTGAACAACCTAAAAAACCATACACTCCAAAAATGCCTCAACCAATTGTGCCTGAAATTGACATAAATAATTACTACACCATGAATATGGCTAATTTATCAGTTGAACCACAGCAACCACTTCAACCACAACTTCCACCAAAGCCGAAGAATATATTGCCAAATGTTAAGCCAATGCCTGACGAAAGTCCAAATTCATTTGAGGAATATAAAGTTCCTAACCAAGGAGGTAACAATCAAGAAATGTATCCACACACACATCCTTTTCATCAAGGTACTCCAATGACACAACCAGTAGGAGGGTATGGTTATCCGGGCGGAGGTTTTGCACCACAAGCACCATACTCGCAATTTCAAGCTCCAATGGCTGGACATCATCAACAAATGCCTTATGGGATGATGCCAGGTGTAGAAGGTGCACATCATATGCAACACCAATATGATGATGAGTCTTCGTCATTTATGCCTCAAATGCCATTAATGCCAAATGTAAGCCCAACGCAAGCGCAGATGCCAGCACCAATGACAGGAGTAATGGGTGTTCAAGATATGGAAAGTCCAGAAAGTCCAGCTCAAATGCCACATATGCCAAGTTATACGGCACCGGCTATGCAGGCACCGTACCCATATCCGCCATATCCAGCACCATTAACACAAGTTTCTCCTATGATGCCAGGACCAGGACATCTACCATATTGTCCTCCAGGATATCCGATGGGGGCTATGCCGGGAGTTCAAGGAGCAATGGATTACCAACAACCAGCACCAATGGTACAGGGAGCGATGGATTACCAACAACCAGCACCAATGGTACAGGGAGCGATGGACTTCCAACAACCAGCACCAATGGTACAGGGAGCGATGGGCTTCCAACAACCAGCACCAATGGTACAGGGAGCAATGAACTTCCAGCAACCGGCACCAATGGTACAGGGAGCAATGAATTTCCAACAACCGGCACCAATGGTACAGGGAGCAATGGACTTCCAACAACCGGCACCAATGGTACAGGGAGCAATGGACTTCCAACAACCAGCACCAATGGTACAGGGAGCAATGGACTTCCAACAACCAGCACCAATGGTACAGGGAGCAATGAATTTCCAACAACCGGCACCAATGGTACAGGGAGCAATGGACTTCCAACAACCAGCACCAATGGTACAGGGAGCAATGGATTATCCATACCAAACACCATTAGCACCTAACCAGCCATATCCGGTTGTTCAGGGTGCCCAAGACGATTGTGGATGCGGTGGACCACAGTTCCCACAAGCTGGTTATAATCCAGCATTATATGGCCCAGGAGTAGCCCCAGTATACGCTCCGCCGTATGGACATCATGGTGCACAACCACCATTCATGAATCCTTATGGACCAATGGATGCAGCGTATGGCTTTGAACGAAATCAAAACAATAACGATGAAGATGACGAGTAATACTCAAGGAGACGGTTTATTTTTAAATCGTCTCCTCTCCTATTTAAAAAGCCAGTTTCCATTTAAAATTAATAAAATTGGTCAAATTCGGAAAAATGTCTTTATCATCACTTCAGATTCTGACCATTTTATCTTAAAGGGCTTTCCTTCTTATCATCGTTTAAAGTTACAAGAAACATATACGGCATCTTTAAAAAAAGAAGGGTTTCAGTACACGTATTTATTTTATGAATTTGCTAAAAACCCACCTTTATATTTTGAACAGAATTATTATGGGTGTCTCGAATATATTCCTCCCTCTCAGAAGACGTTTTCATATGACAATTTCCCTGATCGTTGTGATGGTTTAAAATTATTAGAGCAATACCATACAACAACAAAATTAATAACCAATCGATATCGATCCAATTTAGGCCATTTTAAGCTGCTAGAGAAATGGCGAGAACGATCTGCTCGGTTTCTTAATAATGTATCAATTATTAAATTTTTTGTTCAAAAAGAAATGATAGACGAATTAATGACTTGGGCAGACTGGGCCTTAAAAGGACTCGAAAAAGAAAAAGTTACGTTAGACAATGTTCCCCCCGTCATTCTTCATGGGGATGTAGCCCATCATAATTTTATGCGATCGGAAGATGGTCAATTGTATTTAATTGATTTTGATTTAATAAGCATCGGTCATGAAAGAGCTGATTACCTGCAATATGCGAACCGGATTTTACCATTTTTAGACTGGTCAATAGAAAAGTTAGCTCAGCATGAAAAGCTTAAGCCCTATTTAAATGATAAAATTTTCTTATATTCTCTTGCTTTTCCGACCGATATCTTTCGCGAATGGAACAGACTCATCCGCAATAGACAATTTATGAATTCGAATAAGGTAAGGAATGTTTTGGATTTAACCGTAGGACAGTTTAAAGAAAGACAGAATTTTTATCATGAGCTTAAGTCCTTAGTAAATGATTAGCTTTTAGAAGAAAAGATTTTAAAGGAAGTAATAGTTGGTTCATGTATTGAATGAAAAACAGGGTTCCCTCACAACCTAATGATGAGCAATCTATTTTGCTCGAAATTAGCAGAGGGGGTTATTCGTTTGAATAAGAAGTATTTGACAATTCCGATTGCAGCATTCATGACAACCATTGGTTTAGTTGGATGTGGAACGAATGAGGAAGCTACGCAAGATGGAAATGCAAGTCAAGCTCAACCAATAGGGTATTATTCAAATGAGAACCATCAAAATGGCGGTAATGCGAATATCTACAATGAAAATGATGGGCCATTAACTGAAATTATGGACCATTCATTCGGAGTCGAGGGCCAACAAGCTAGGAATCGAAATAGTCGTATTCTCAATATGAGAGACGAGGATGGAAACCCGGGAAATCCCTCAAAGCCTCTAGCTGATTATGATAAAAATTGGTTTGAAAAAGACAACCGCTTCAGCCATGGTGATGCCAATTATCATGGACATTTAGATGATAACACTCGACAGCCTAAGAGCTCTTACTATACAGCCTATGAAGGAGACTTGGCTATAAAAATTGGTGATGTTGTCGGGTCAGTTCAAAATGTTGAGGATGTTCGTTCCGTCGTATACGGAAGCAATGTTCTAATTGCAGTGGACCTTGAAAATGAAGGCAAAGAATTAGAAACTAAAAATCGAATCCGAGAAGCAGTTCAGCCTTATTTACACGGTCGATCCGTTCAGGTAGAAACTGATGAGGGTACTTTCAGTCGCATCCGTAATATAGATAATGACCTTCGTGACGGAGGTCCAAGAGAACAAATCACATTAGATTTGAATAATCTATTTCGTTAATTAAAATGAGTAGGGCTCATATGAGCTCTGCTCTTTTTTTTGTTAACTTTAAATCATTCTAGGTGCTGTTTTCTTCAAATTGAAAAGAAAGATGCCACGAAGCCATATGAGATGTATGCTACAGTCATATTCGATTAACAACTATCTATACGAAAACAGCCTGTATAAAAAGATGTATTTAGGTAAGAATTTAAAAGTATGATTGATTTATACCTTAGAAAAAGGATAAATATGAAATTATTGGTCAAAATATGAATGAAAAGCTGTTTTAGTTTTAAAAAATATGTTCCCATTTTACAAATGAGGTGATCAAATATGAGAACCAGATGGTTAAGATTTTCTACATTAATATTAGCATTTATGTTCTTAGAAACTGTATTCATATATAGCAATCAGGGTTCAGTTGTTTTTGCAGAAGGATCACAGGATAATTCTGAAAATGAATTTACTCCTATTGAAGTGAAGGTCATTCTAGAAAGAGTTTACTTAGATGGAGAAATTAGTCAAGAGATTGTCAAGGAAACGATTTGGTCTATGGAGGATTTCTGGGCTAAATACGAACCATGGCATTTAATAGATATGGAGGAAAAAAAGGTTGTCTTTCGTCAACAAGTGGATGACATATCTCCTTTATTAAAATCCAATGGGTATTTTGGAATAACTGAAGATGGAACGCTCACCATCTTTAACGGTAAGCCCCATAAGTACAATATTATACAATCTTTTTTCCAGATTGATGTAGGCAGGCTTGAAAGTACAAAACATGAAGAGTTAAAAAAAGGCATCCCCATTATGAACAAAAATCGATATGTGGATGTGTTAGAAACTTTTAAGAACTATACGATTCAGCAAAAACAAGCAAATTAACTAGTGGACCGAACAGTTGGTCCGCTTATTTTTTTGTTTGGACGCTATTAAACAGAATGTTGATTTCCGATATTCATTTCCTTTTAACGACCTAATGCTCTATAAAATTTACGAAAAAAATCTTATATTATGATACAATGAGGTACAGCAAAATAGAGGAGCGAAGGCATTTGTTTGAATTTATTCAAGGTAAGATTGATTTTGTTGGACCCGAGTTTATCGTAGTTGAAAACAACGGGATAGGTTATCAAGTTTCTACACCCAACCCATTTCTTTTTTCAAAAAGCTTGCATCAGACGATAAAAATATTTACATATCATTATGTAAGAGAAGATATAATGGCTTTGTATGGTTTTCAAACGAGGGAAGAGAAAACCCTTTTTACTAAATTATTAAATGTTTCGGGGATTGGTCCAAAAGGTGCTTTGGCCATTTTAGCGTCTGGAGAACCAGAACAAGTGGTACAAGCGATTGAAGATGAAGACGAAGCTTTCTTAGTTAAATTCCCTGGGGTGGGGAAAAAAACAGCACGACAAATGATATTAGACTTAAAAGGAAAGCTTCTTGATGTTGTGCCAGATTATTTTCCGAATCTCTTTTCACCAGAACAGGGTGAGAGGAATGCTGTCGCTTCTAATCATGAGTTTGAGGAAGCGATTTTGGCTCTTAAGGCATTAGGATATTCTGAAAAAGAGATTAAGAAAATAACCCCTGAATTAAAACAGGAAAAGCTTTCAACAGACGAGTACATAAAAAAGGCGTTACAAAGGCTGTTAACATAATATAACAGAAGTTCGTAAAAAGAAGATTTAAAGGGTGATGAAAAATGGAAGAAAGGATTATTGCTAGTGAAGCAGATCTTCATGACATATCCTTCGAACAAAGCTTACGTCCCCAAACCTTAAAGCAATATATTGGCCAAGATAAGGTGAAGTCGAATTTAGAGGTGTTTATAAAAGCGGCTAAACTTCGACAAGAAACATTGGATCATGTATTGTTATACGGTCCTCCTGGATTAGGAAAAACGACGCTTGCAACCATTATTGCTAATGAAATGGGAGTAAATATACGTACAACTGCAGGCCCTGCTATCGAGCGTCCAGGAGATTTAGCAGCTATATTAACAGCTTTGGAACCTGGGGATGTTCTCTTTATAGATGAGATTCACCGTCTTCCTAGGACGATAGAGGAAGTACTTTATCCGGCTATGGAAGATTTCTGCTTAGATATCGTTATTGGTAAAGGACCGAGTGCTAGGTCCGTTCGCTTGGACCTCCCACCATTTACTCTTGTAGGAGCAACAACAAGAGCTGGTTCTTTATCTGCGCCTCTTAGAGATCGATTTGGTGTTCTGAGTAGGTTGGAATACTATAAAGAAGAGCAGCTTAAAGAGATTGTAATAAGAACAGCTGACCTTTTTGATACAGTTATTGACCGTCAGGCAGCAACGGAAATAGCAAAAAGATCAAGAGGAACACCGAGGATAGCCAATAGACTGTTAAGAAGAGTTAGAGATTTTGCTCAAGTTCAGGGGAACGGTACCATTGACTTTGATATAACAGAAGAATCACTGGAACTCCTTCAAGTTGACCGCTTAGGGTTAGACCACATTGATCATAAATTGCTAAAAGGAATTATTGAAAAATTCCGTGGTGGACCAGTAGGATTAGAAACCATCGCCGCAACGATTGGGGAAGAGTCTACCACAATAGAGGATGTATACGAACCTTATCTTTTGCAAATTGGATTTTTACAACGAACACCTAGAGGAAGAATTGTCACCGATCTCGTATACCGTCATTTCCAGATGGAGGTGCCTTCAGATTGACTGGAATCTCAAAGTTATTGATGACAGTTGGGGCAATTATTTTTGTAGTGGGTTTCTTAATGCAATTCATTAATATTGGGAAGCTTCCAGGAGATATCGTGATTAAGAAAGGAAGTACAACCTTTTATTTTCCGATTGTTACTTCCATCTTACTCAGTATCATCTTATCTGCCGTTTTTTATTTTTTAGGAAGATTTCGCTAAAATGAATACCATATCCTTTAAAAGTAATCATATCTAAATCGCTTATTATGAAATTCAGTGAATTGGAAATTATAATAAGGATAGGGTCAATTAATTTTGTAATAGAAGTAAATAGATAGGGTGACATCATGAAAATAGATTTATTCGATTTTTATTTACCTGAGGAACTTATTGCACAGACTCCTCTAGAAGAACGGACAAAAAGTCGGTTGATGGTATTAAATAAAGAAAGTGGAGAAATAAAACACGAAACGTTTAGAAATATTAAAGACTATTTTAAGGCTGGAGATTGTTTAGTTTTAAATGATACAAAGGTCTTACCTGCTCGATTATTAGGAGAAAAAGAGGATACAGGGGCAAAAATAGAAGTTCTTCTTCTTAAACAAAAGGAAGGAGATACGTGGGAAACGCTTGTAAAACCTGCTAAACGTGTTAAAGAGGGAACAAAGGTCATATTTGGAAATGGCCTGTTAACCGCTACTTGTGTAGGTGAAGCAGATCATGGAGGTCGAGTGCTTGAATTTCAGTACGAAGGTATATTCTATGAAGTACTAGATCAACTAGGAGAAATGCCACTTCCCCCATACATAAAAGAACAACTAGAGGATCGCGATAGATATCAAACAGTCTACGCCAAAGAACGAGGATCTGCTGCAGCTCCTACTGCTGGACTTCACTTTACTGAGGAGCTTCTGGAAGAACTAAGGGAAATGGGTGTTCACATTGCCTTTATCACATTGCATGTTGGGCTAGGAACATTTAGGCCAGTAAGTGTAGATGATATTAATGAGCACGAGATGCATGCTGAGTTTTACCAGGTATCCAAAGGTACTGCAAGGCTTCTTAACGAAGTTCGTGAAAATGGTGGAAGAATTATCTCAGTCGGGACTACTTCTACTAGGACTCTTGAGACGATTGGCTCAGCACACAATGGGGAATTTGTAGAAGAAAATGGTTGGACAGATATCTTCATCTATCCAGGATATGAATTTAAAGCTATTGATGGGATGATTACAAATTTCCATTTACCAAAATCGACTTTGATCATGCTAATAAGTGCATTAGCAGGTCGTGAGAATGTTCTTCATGCTTATCAAACAGCCGTGGAAGAGAGATATCGTTTCTTTAGCTTTGGAGACGCTATGCTAATTATATAGATAATATTGAACGCAATGTTCAGGAGGTACAATTCATTGACAGCAATACGTTACGAATTAATAAAAACGTGTAAACAAACTGGTGCAAGACTCGGACGCGTCCACACACCACATGGTTCTTTTGAGACACCAGTTTTTATGCCAGTTGGTACATTAGCCACTGTAAAAACGATGTCACCTGAAGAATTAATACAAATGGGAGCAGGTATTATATTAAGTAATACTTATCATTTATGGCTTCGACCTGGACATGAAATTGTTCAAGAAGCTGGTGGGCTCCACAAATTCATGAATTGGGACCGCGCCATTCTAACTGATTCAGGTGGGTTCCAAGTGTTTAGTTTAAGCGAGTTCCGTAAAATAGAAGAAGAAGGGGTCCATTTCAGGAATCACTTAAACGGAGACAAGCTTTTCCTTTCTCCTGAAAAAGCAATGGAAATCCAAAATGCCCTTGGATCTGATATTATGATGGCCTTTGATGAGTGTCCACCTTTCCCAGCAACATATGAATATATGCAAAAGTCCGTTGAACGAACTTCTAGATGGGCAGAACGTTGTCTAAGTGCGCACAAACGACCGAATGATCAAGGATTGTTTGGCATTGTTCAAGGTGGAGAGTTTGAGGAACTTAGAAAACAAAGTGCTAAAGACTTAATTTCGTTAGATTTCCCTGGCTATGCAATTGGAGGCTTATCTGTTGGTGAACCAAAGGATGTTATGAACCGGGTTCTTGATTTTACAACACCTTTATTGCCAGCTGACAAGCCAAGATATTTAATGGGGGTTGGTTCTCCGGATTCGTTAATAGATGGTTCCATTAGAGGCGTAGACATGTTTGACTGTGTCCTTCCAACAAGAATTGCTCGTAATGGAACATTAATGACTAGTCATGGCCGATTGGTTATTAAGAATGCAAAATTTGCAAAGGATTTTGGCCCGATTGATGAAAATTGCGATTGTTACACTTGCCGTAATTATAGTCGTGCATATATTCGCCACTTAATTCGTTGCGATGAAACTTTCGGAATTAGACTTACAACTTACCATAATCTATATTTTCTGTTAAAATTAATGGAGCAAGTCAGACAAGCGATAAGAGAAGATCGTTTAGGGGACTTCCGAGAAGAGTTTTTTGAGCAATATGGATTTAATAAGCCAAATGCCAAAAACTTCTAAATAGGGCTTATCTGCATACAACATCAGCCCTTATATCCCTTATTTTGAAAGGAGGTTAATGACATGACAGAAATGTTAGGAACATTAGGCCCACTTATTTTAATGTTTGTGCTGTTCTACTTCTTATTAATTCGCCCTCAACAAAAGCGCCAAAAGGCAGTTCAGAAAATGCAAAATGAACTGAAAAAGGGAGATAAAGTCGTAACAATCGGCGGACTTCATGGGATCGTTGATGCGATTGATGAAGGGAAAATCGTCCTTAAGTGTGGCGATGGTAGCCGTCTTACATATGACCGTGCTGCGGTTCGTGAAGTAACTGAAGCTTAATAAAAACAAGCCAAAAAGTTAAGCGCCTTCTTTTAGAAGGCGCTTTTTACTTATGCGTGATTAGAATATTTCTATGCATTTCTAGTTTTAGAAGTTGTCATGTTGACTCCTAAAATACCACCCATCATGGCAGTCAAGATAAAGCAAGTGTGGTAGATAATTTGTTCCATATTAAATAAACGATCGTACCCTAAGTATTGGAATAAGAAAATTATGAGTGAGTACACTAACCCAGTTAATCCTCCAAGTAACCATCCTTTTTGCTTTCCTTTTCCACCAGAAATAAATCCTCCTACAAACAAAGTTACAAAGGACACAGCTGTAATAATAAATTGCAAAGAAGATTCTTGTGCCGATGTAAATCTTAAAATGAACGAGAAGATTAAGCTAGTAATAATGGCTAGTGTAAAAATGGAAATAACCCCGAAAAGAATAGCACTACCGTAGTTTTTTGACTCTTCTATTTTGTCCATCTCCCTTCAATCACCCTATTTACTGTCCCTATATAGAGCAGCTTGTTTTATCCTAGTACAAGCATATTCAAGAAAAGAAAAAATAGAATATAAATATTTTTTAGGACTAGCTTCATATGATAAATAGAATAAACTTTTTAACAAAAAAATGACTATTCTTATGACAGGAATCCTGTCTTTAAATATAGATTTTATGTGAGTTTTCATTAGAAGAAGTTTGTAAAACTGGGGAGATGGTTAAAATGACTTCAATCTTGATTTTAATCATATTTATAACAGCTTATATAGTGATAATGTCAGAAGTCATTAATAGGGGACTTGCGGCAGGGTTAGGTGGAGTCTGTATGCTCCTTGTAGGATTGTATGACATTGAGGTTGCTCTATTTGAGCATATAGATTGGAACACGATCGCACTATTATTTGCGATGATGATTATTGTTAATATTTGTAGTAAATCTGGCATATTTGAATATACGGCTATTTCCTTAGCACAACTTGTCAAGGGGAATGGACTCCTCTTATTAATTATGTTTTCCCTTTTGGCAGCAATCGGATCAGCCTTTTTAGCAAATGTTACAATCGCTATGTTGTTGGTTCCTATTCTATTTACCTTAACAAGACTTTTAAACTTGCCTCCAGTACCGTATCTAATCGCTATGATATTAGCCTGTAATATAGGTGGTACAGCAACTTTAATCGGAGATCCTCCTAATATGATGATTGGTCAAGCAGTTGATCATTTTACATTTAACTCTTTTCTTATTCACTTAAGTCCGATCGTAGCGGTTATTTTTTTAATCGTAATAGTAGGACTATCCATTCTCTATAGAAACCAATTATATGTATCTCGTGAAAAACAACTTTTGTTAGAATCATTAATTGCAAGGAAATACATTAAAAAAGATGGGGCTTTGTTAAGGTCAACAGGAGTGCTATTTGTTACTACGGCAGGGTTTGTATTACACCCATTTATTCATGTGGACTTAACAACTGTTGCATTAGCTGGTGCCTTGTTACTCATGCTGCTAACAGAGCCCTTATATGATACGGAGGAAATATTAAAACAAGTAGAGTGGGGGACATTATTTTTTTTCATCGGACTATTTCTTCTTGTTGGTGGACTAGAGGAAGCTGGATTCATTGATGAATTAGCTAGGAAGATTATATACGTGACAGAGGGGGACATGAAGACAACTACGATCTTGATTCTATGGGCAACAGGATTGTTATCTGGATTCATTGATAATATTCCTTTTGTTGCCGCAATGATTCCTATCCTACATGAGTTTAAAGAGCTTGGGATAGTCAATTTAGATCCGATGTGGTGGTCTTTAGCGCTAGGTGCCTGTCTGGGTGGAAATGGAACCTTGCTCGGCTCATCATCAAACCTAGTTATTGTAGGACTTGCATCAAAAGAAAAGGTCTATGTTCACTTTAGAGAGTTTTTACTAATAGGAATCCCAGTTGTAATTCTGTCGTTGTTTATCTCTACTATTTATATTTATTTTAGATACTTGAGAGACTTTATGTAATTTGTAATTTGGAGTATCTTTATTTATTGGTAATACCTTCCTATTATGATTCTCGTAATGGTGCTAAAAATAATTAAAGTACGATTACTAATAATGGGAAGGAGTGGAATACGCATCCATGGAAGAATATTCTCTGATTTTAATACGTACCTTATTTCTTTATGCCTTAATCATCCTTATATTTAGATTGATGGGGAAAAGGGAAATTGGTGAATTAAGTGTTCTGGATTTTGTTGTCTATATTATGATTGCTGAACTGGCAGTTGTGGCAATTGAAAATCCTAAAGATCAATTATTCCACTCAGTCCTTCCGATGCTATTAATTGTGATGATTCAAATCCTTTTTGCCTTTTTATCTCTTAAAAGCAAAAAATTTCGGGATCTTGTGGATGGGAAGCCAGCCATTATTATAAACAATGGGAAAATTGATGAGAATGAGATGCGTAAACAAAGATATAATTTTGATGATTTATTGCTTCAGTTAAGGGAAAATAATGTGCGCAATATTGGGGATGTTGAATTTGCTATCTTGGAAACCTCTGGAAAGCTTTCCGTTTTTGAGAAGGATAGGAAGGAAGGCGGCATTACCATTCCGTTAATCATTGATGGAGTTGTTCAAGAAGAAAACCTTGAGCGGATTAATAAGAATAACTTGTGGTTAAGACAACAACTAAGAAAAAGAGGCTACAAAGAAATTAAGGATATTTCTTTCTGTAGTTATCAAAATGGCCAGTTTTATATTGATGTAAGAAAATAGAAGGAGACCAGAACACATCTGATCTCCTTTTTTGGTTCTTTTAAAATATAGCAAATTATTTAAAAGCCAACATAGACAGGATATTTCCAACCTTAGGAATCCTTCTTAATTCATCTTTTCTAATTAATCCAAATAGAAGTAATAGAATCAGGTACACAACTCCGATGATTGCGGCTGCGTTTACGACCCGAATTATAACTCCCATATCAACTAATAGATTTTGGTAAGTCCAGTAGCCAGTCCAACCTGATACTCCCATGACAATAAATGATTTTAAGTACTCTCTCACATAGAAAGTAAAGGAAATTCTTTTTAAAATGGTAGCAAAATGAAGCATCGTTACTAATACAATTCCAACGACGATTCCTAGTGCGGCTCCGTTAATTCCGAAGCTAGGTTGACTAGCTAAAGCGAATATGGCGGCTGTTTTGACAATAGCTCCTATAATACTATTCGTCATGGCGGCTTTTGCCAAATCTAATGCTTGAAGGGTTGCTTGTAATGGACCCTGGTAATAGTAGAATAAAAAGAATGGAGCCATTAGTTTTATAAAAATCGCGCCACTCGTTGAACCGTACATCACTTCCATCAGGGGTTCAGCCAATACGTACAAAACAACAACAGCTAGTCCTCCTGTTAAAAATGCAAAACGTAAGGCTTGTTGCAGACGAAATTCAATCAGACCTTTATCATTCCTAGAATTTGCCTCACTGATCGCAGGAACAAGCGAAGTAGATAATGCATAAGTCACGAATGAAGGAAGGAAGAGTAAAGGCATTGCAAACCCTGTTAAAGCACCATACTGCTTCGTTGCTTCAGAAGCAATTACTCCGGCAATCGCTAAACTATGTGTAACAACGATTGGTTCGAAAAACCAAGCAATTGAACCAGTCATTCTACTCCCTAATGTAGGAATCCCTACACTCATTAGTTCTTTGAAAGTAGATTTTCCACCCTTGATTTGTGAGAAAAACTTCTTTCTGACTCTGAATTTCTTTTTAAGCTTAAAGGTTGTAAATAAATATAGGAGAGAGATTAGTTCTCCAATAACGGATGCTAACATGGCACCGGCAGCCGCATATTCAATTCCATATGGTAAAAATGCTTTGGTCATAATGGCAATTAGTGTGATGCGAGCAATTTGTTCCAAAACTTGAGAGTAGGCTGCTGGTTTCATATTTTGTCTACCTTGGAAGTAGCCTCGTAAGACAGAGGAGATTGCAACGATTGGCACAATTGGAGCAATCGCAAGTAATGGTAGCAGAATACGGTTATCCGTAAAGAGAGTCTCAGACAGTATTGGAGCTAAGAGTATTAATGCTGGTGTAAAAATAATGGATAAAGCAAACGTAGTGCCTAATGATACAACAAGAATTTTCTTTATTTTTTTAAAATCACCTTGTGCTTCTGCTTCTGCAACATTTTTTGAAATAGCTACAGGCAATCCTAGCTGAGTTACGGTGATGACAAGCATAAGAGTAGGAAATGCCATCATGTAAAGACCGACACCTTCTTCTCCTATAAAACGGGCGATAACGATCCGATTGATGAACCCTAGTATCCTTGTCACAAAGCCGGCAGCTAATAAGATTATCGTTCCTTTTAAAAACTTGGACATCCAACTCCCTGCTTTCTTAAAATGGGGTGTATATTTTTAGTTTCATAAGTCCGATTGACCGAAGACATAGAAGCCAAATTCCAAGAAGAGGTGTACAAGGTAGGGTGATAGGATCTTGAATCTTCTTCTTACTAGGAAAAATGCTTTATGAAATGGAATCAATCATTTACAATTATCTATATGCTATGAAGTGGACAAAGCATGACAAGGTTTGGACTAATAATTAATTTTATTAATAAAAGTTTCGATGAGGAGGCGGCTGAAAAATGAAAATCGGCCATGAATACGATTGTTTTCGCAACAAGGTGCAGCCTGCATTAGAATGTAAACTTGATGAATTTAGTCTATTAGGTTATGGAACCGTAAATGAACATGATTTATGGAGTTTTTTAACTAGAAAGAAATGGAGAAAACCTAAGGAAGAAATCATGCTATTTGAAATTGTCCAAGATATTCTAGGTATAAAAATTGGAGAATATATGAATTATGCAACAGTAGAAGCATTTAAATTGGATGATTTTTCCTTTGATAATGAGGAAGATAAAGCTGCCTTGCTTAAATAGTTTTCTTAATTTACCAAAAGTGTATTTGGGGATAACAAATTGACAGCTTTTCCAAACTGTTTCATAATGAGAATATTGGTTTTTAATGCTATTTGTATTGTAATCTGTTAAACAAAGTCACGGTGGCTTAATCTTAAGGAGGATTTATACATAATGGTTAAACGCGGTCGAATTGTCGCCTTTTTCCTAATCGTATTACTATTAGGCGGAGCGATAGGCGCAACAACAAATACCATCTTGAACAATATTAAGCTTGGTTTAGACCTTCAGGGTGGATTTGAAGTATTATATGAAGTTATTCCAGAAGACGGAAAAGAAGTGGATAAAGAGATACTGACTAGCACGGCAGAAGCTCTTGATCGAAGGGTTAACGCTTTAGGGGTCAATGAACCGAATATTCAAATTGAAGGAGATAACCGTATTCGTGTTCAGCTTGCCGGAGTAGATGATCAAAATAAAGCACGTGAAATGTTATCTACTGAAGCTAACCTTACATTTAGAAATGCAAATGATGAAATGATGATGGATGGAACCGACTTAGTCGAAGGTGGAGCAAAACAAACTTTCGATGAGAACGGCAAACCAAGTATTTCTTTGAAACTAAAGAGTGCAGATACTTTTAGAAAAGTTACAGAAGAAATTGTTGGGATGGCACCTAACAATCAGTTAATTATCTGGATGGATTTTGAAGAAGGTGTGGATTCATATAAGGAAGAGGTACTGAAGCCAGATCCACGATTCCTTTCTAATCCAAATGTTGATCGCGTATTTAATATGAACACCGTTTCCATTGTCGGGAACTTTACACTTGAAGAAGCAAAGACGTTATCATCCCTTTTAAACGCTGGAGCTCTTCCAGTAGAGCTTGAAGAAATTTACTCTACATCGGTAGGGGCAAAGTTCGGAGAGCAAGCGATGGAGAAGACAGTCCTTGCTGGGATCATTGGGATTGCTATTGTATTCCTATTTATGCTTTTCTTCTATCGTTTCCCTGGTTTCATTGCCATGGTTACTCTATCTGTGTACATCTATATCATCTTATTGGTATTTGATTGGATGAATGGAGTTTTAACACTCCCAGGTATTGCAGCCCTCATTCTTGGGGTAGGGATGGCCGTTGACGCAAATATCATCACGTATGAACGGATTAAAGAGGAACTGAAGGTAGGAAGAACAGTTAAAGCTGCTTTCCAAGCGGGTAGTAAGAACTCGTTATCAACTATCTTTGATGCTAATATCACAACGATTTTAGCTGCAATTGTTCTATTTGCCTATGGTACAAGCTCTGTAAAAGGGTTTGCAACGATGTTAATCCTTAGTATTTTAACAAGTTTCCTAACTGCTGTATTTGGAACTCGACTACTATTAGGACTATGGGTAAACAGCAAATTCTTGAACAAAAAGCCAACTTGGATGGGTGTTAAGCAAAGTGAAATCAAGGATATTGCTGAAAATTTTGATACGCTTGATTTACCAACAAGGTATGATAAGTATGATTTCGTTCTTCACCGTAAAAAGTTCTTTATTACCTCTGGTGTATTAATTGCGGCAGGACTCATTATATTGGCAGTGTTCCGATTAAATCTTGGAATTGATTTTGCTAGTGGAACTCGCGTCGAATTACTTAGTGCACAACCATTAACTGCACAGGAAGTTAAGCAAGAACTTGCAAAGGTCGATTTAGAGACAGAAGATATCATTATCTCTGGAGATAATAAAGAGATTGGTGTCGCACGCTTTATAGGTGTACTTGAAAAGGATAAAATTGCTGAGGTTAAAGCACATTTTACTGATGTATATGGTTCGGAACCTAACGTAAACACGGTTTCACCAACCATCGGAAAAGAGCTTGCTAAGAGTGCGGTCATCGCGGTTATTATTGCATCTATAGGGATTATTATCTATGTAACCATCCGATTTGAAGTTAAAATGGCTGTAGCCTCTGTTATAGCTTTACTACATGATGCATTCTTTATCATAGCCTTATTCAGTATTTTAAGATTGGAAGTAGACTTAACTTTTATCGCAGCGGTCTTAACAATCGTTGGATATTCCATCAATGATACAATTGTTACATTTGATAGAATTCGCGAAAACTTGCTAAAGAAAAAGCGTCTTAAAACAAAAGAGGATATTGCTGAAGTGGTAAACACTAGTTTACGTCAAACGTTAGGGCGTTCGGTTGCTACAGTTATTACAGTGGTATTTACGGTAGTAGCACTTCTAATCTTTGGAAGTGAATCAATCTTCAACTTCTCGTTTGCTCTATTAGTTGGTTTAATCGCTGGTACGTATTCCTCCTTGTTCATTGCAGCTCAACTTTGGTATGTGTGGAAATGCAAAGAACTTGATAAAAAAGGCGTTATTAACACAGTGAAAGAAAAAAGAAAAATTACTGATGAACCACAAGTATAAACCGCAGATTTTCTGCGGTTTTTATTTTTGATTTTAAAGAATCTTTCATAAAAAAATGAGCAAAACATGTTCAAAACGCTAATTTAGGTTACACTAATGAAAGGGTATTTTGGTATATTATTCTTTTATGGAAGTTATTCCTTCATGTATTTATTCACTTGTAAGTAAGTCAATAATCTAAAAAGATAGCATTTTTTTATTAAGACGAGAGGAAGGAAGAAGTAGAATTTGGAAAAAGATCAACGTTTTAAGAAGGCAGAATTTGCCGCATTAGTAGGTGTCGTTGGGAATATTATTTTAGCGGCACTTAAATGGGGAATTGGTATATATGCAAATAGTCGGGCACTTGTTGCCGATGCTGTCCATTCAGCTTCTGACGTCGCCGGTTCATTCGCAGTTTATATAGGATTAAGAGCAGCAAAGCAGCCACCAGATAAGGACCATCCATACGGACATGGGAAGGCTGAGTCAATCGCAGCCATAATTGTTGCTGTTCTTCTACTCTTAGTAGGTATAGAGATAGGGAAATCGTCCTTCGAAGCTTTCTTTCATCCGATAGAAGCACCTAAAACAATTGCCATTGTTGCAGTAGTTGTTTCAATTATTATTAAAGAATGGATGTTTCGATATAAGTATAATTTGGGTAAGAAAATAAATAGTGATGCACTTATTATAAATGCTTACGAACACCGATCTGATGTATACTCGTCCATTGCTGCACTAGTAGGAATTGGGGCCGCCATTATAGGTGGAAAGTTAGGGATAGGCTGGTTAGAGTACGCTGATCCTGTAGCCGGACTTTTAGTATCACTTCTTGTTATTAAAATGGCTTGGCACCTTGGAAAGGAATCTATTCATAATACACTCGATCATGTTCTTCACGAGGAAGATACGGTTGAGCTAAGACAAATAGTAGCATCGGTTGACCAAGTAAAGAAAATTGATGAGCTCTTAGCAAGGGAACATGGTCACTATGTAATCATAGACTTAAAGATATCCGTTGATCCTCATATGACAGTTGAGGAAGGACATAGGGTGGGAAAAAGGGTTAAGAAAAAGCTTATGGAGCAAAAAAACGTCGAGAATGTATTTGTTCATATAAACCCATATAATCCAGATGATGATATTGAACAAGAAGATGATACCTTAGAAAAGTAAAGTCCACTTTACAAAAAGGGGAGATGAATGTGAAATTTCAATGGACATTGATTTTTGGAATTATTTTCGCTTTACTAGTTGCCATCTTTGCGGTTATAAATGTTGATCCAGTAACGGTAAATTATATGTTTGGTCAAGGTGAATGGCCCTTAATTTTAGTGATATTAAGTTCTGTTCTAATGGGCGGATTAATTGTTGGATTAGTTGGCCTTTTTAGAGTATTTATGTTGCAAAGAAAAGTAAAATCTCTGCAAAAAGAAAATGAAAAACTTAAGATAGAACTTGAAACGGGCACGAAAACTACGACAGAAGAAGAAAAAGAGCAGATGCCACCCGATATACACTAGAGAAAGACCTCGTTATGTGACGAGGTTTTTTTTATTTTCTTGTTAAGAAAGTATAAGTTTTTCAATTTAGATTGGTGTCTAGCTCCAGCGCCTAGTAAACTTCACCCCATCTGGGAAAAATCAAATGATTTTTCCTTCCTTACGATAAGTCAACATCGAACGCTTTCGCTCTCCGTGTTTCCTTTATCTCATGCATAAAGAGTGAGGCGACTGCTCTGACCCGACAAGCATAAGATGGACTGCGGAGTGGCGGTGTTTGCCACATAGCAGTACAGCTTATGACTCGAGGGTCAAGGAGCCACAGCTAGATTAGTTGGGCCTCCAGTTTATACGGCGCTTAGCAAGGCGCTTGCGCCTTTCTTACTAGTCTACAGGCAAATTTTTGGTGGTATATTCAATTTTTCTTTCGTTGAAACGGTGGACAGCCTCTTGTATAATTAAAAAGCTAAGGGGTGAGCGTTATGTTAAAACCAAAGACAAGATGGATGGTTCAGCCGTCAGATGAGGAAAAAGTAAGTGCACTCGTTGAAGAGTTGAATATAACTCCTCTTGTAGCATCACTACTTGTAAATCGCGGAATGGATACCGTTGACCATGCACGGTATTTTTTATTTGATAAAGAGCAAGAATTTCACGACCCTTACTTGTTAAAGGATATGGATATTGCTGTAAATAGGATCCGTCAAGCTATTGAAAATCATGAGCCAATATTAATTTTTGGAGATTATGATGCGGATGGAGTAACGAGCACATCGGTTATGATGGTAACTCTCCAACAATTAGGTGCCAATGTTCAATTTTACATACCTAACCGTTTTACTGAAGGATATGGTCCGAATGAAGGCGCTTTTAGACATGCAGCTGAAAGTGGAATAAAGTTGATTATTACGGTTGATACAGGAATATCGGCTTTACATGAAGCAAATGTTGCGAAGGAACTTGGGATTGACCTAATTATTACTGATCACCATGAACCAGGTCCAAAGCTACCGGAAGCATTAGCGATTATACATCCGAAATTAAAAGACAGTGTCTATCCATTTAAGGATTTAGCAGGTGTAGGAGTTGCCTTAAAAGTTTCTCATGCGTTATATGGGGAAGCACCAGATCATTTGCTAGAATTTGCAGCCATTGGAACGATTGCAGATTTGGTTCCTCTTAAAGGGGAAAATCGTCTAATTGCTAAAAGAGGAATTCGTAAATTAAAAGAAACAAAGAGATTAGGAATAAAAGCTTTGTTAAAACTAACCAATGCGGAGCCATCTGCCATCGATGAGGAAACAATAGGGTTTATCATAGCTCCTAGGTTAAATGCTGTAGGTAGATTGGATAGCGCTGACCCCGCTGTTCATTTGCTACTCACTGAAGACCCTTATGAGGCCGAAACGTTAGCTGAGGAAATTGACCAGCTCAATAAAGAAAGACAGTCGATTGTTTCTGAAATAGCGGAAGACGCTTTAAAAGAAGTGGAAGAAAATTTCCCTATAGAGGACAATCCAGTCATTGTGGTAGGGAAAGAAGGTTGGAATGCTGGAGTAATCGGGATCGTCGCTTCCAAACTTGTTGAAAAGTTTTATCGCCCAGCGATTGTATTAAGCTTTGATCAGGAAAAAGGACAGGCTAAAGGTTCAGCGAGAAGCATTGCGGGCTTTGATCTTTTTAAGAATCTTTCAGAATGTAGAGAGCTATTACCTCATTTTGGTGGTCATCCAATGGCAGCCGGAATGACTTTACAGTTGGATGATGTAGCTGAACTCCGATCTAGACTTAACCAACTTGCTAAAGAACAATTGACTGAGGAAGATTTTATTCCTGTTACGACTCTTGATACGGAAGTGAACGTAGAGGATGTTCATTTAAAATCGATTGAAGAAATGCAAATGCTAGCACCTTTTGGGATGAGTAATCCTAAGCCGAAAATTTTAATCATGGAGTCTAGCATCGGCCAAATGAGAAAAATCGGGGCTGATCAAAATCATCTCAAACTTACGATTGAAGATAACGGTACTTCATTAGATGGTGTTGGTTTTGGTCTCGGACATTTATTTGACCATATTTCTCCATCCTCAAAATTATCCGTAATAGGAGAACTTTCTATAAATGAGTGGAATAATATTCGTAAGCCACAAATTTTTCTCCAAGATATAGCGGTTCAAAGCTGGCAGCTTTTTGATTATAGAGGATTAAAAAGAGTTGAAAAAGTGAAAGATATCGTTCCGACTAAAGCGAAATGGATCATGTTTAATAGAGGGACCGTAAACAAATTTACGATGATTACCCCAGAGGAGCCTATTGTTCTAGAAACGATAGACCAGGCTAGAGATCTTGACGTGAATGGTGAGCAACTTGTTCTTATTGATTTACCACAGACACAAGATATTTTAGAACAATTGATATTAAATAAGAGACCGGCAAGAATCTATACACTCTTTTACAAAGAAGACAGCGATTTCTTTAGTACTCTGCCAACTAGAGAGCATTTTAAATGGTATTATGCGTTTCTGTCTAAAAAGGCTCCATTCGATTTGAAAAAATATGGAGATGAATTAGCAAAATATCGCGGCTGGAGCAGAGAAACAATTGATTTTATGTCCGAGGTGTTTTTTGAGTTAGATTTTGTTAAAATAAACAATGGCTTTATTTCTTTAAATACTGGAGTTAACAAAAGGGATCTATCAGATTCACTTACGTATCAACAGAAACAAGCACAATATACTCTCGAAAACGAGTTACTATATTCTTCGTTCGAGCAATTAAAAAAATGGTTCGATACACGTTTTCAAGGGTCGGTCAAAATTGAGGAGGAAGTTGAAGAATGGATTTAAAACAATATGTAACAATCGTTGAAGACTGGCCAAAACCAGGTATTAGGTTTAAGGATATTACCACTTTAATGGATAACGGAGAAGCATATAAATATGCAACAGATCAAATTGTTGCTTACGCAAAAGAAAAAGATATTGACCTAGTTGTTGGGCCTGAAGCTCGTGGATTCATTATTGGCTGTCCAGTTGCATATGCGCTAGGAGTTGGATTCGCACCTGTTAGAAAAGAAGGGAAGCTTCCAAGGGAAACAGTGAAAGTAGACTATGGTCTTGAATACGGTAAGGATGTTCTAACGATCCACAAAGATGCTATTAAGCCAGGTCAAAGAGTATTAATAACGGATGACCTGTTAGCAACAGGTGGAACCATTGAAGCGACGATTAAATTAGTAGAAGAACTAGGTGGAGTTGTAGCAGGTATTGCTTTCCTAATTGAGCTTACATACCTAGATGGTCGTTCTAAGCTTGACAACCACGATATCTTAACATTAATGGAGTTCTAATAAATAGTTAAAAGAGTGCTTATAAAAAATAAGTGCTCTTTTTTTACCTTATATGGTAGTTCTTGTGCACGAATCGACAAGTTTCTCAACTTTCCTGTAAAAATAACGGCCAATCCCTTTACATATTGCTTTTTTTTTTCGATAATAGTAACAATCATTCTAATTTAATAGTTAGTAACCATTCATATATAATAAGCAAAATTAGAATGTGTTGTTTCAAGGACAATAAACCATTTTTATAAATAAGATTAAAAGGTGATTATATGGCGAACGATCAGGTTCTGACCGCCGAACAAGTCATCGACAAAACTAGAAAGTATTTAAACGATGAAAATGTGGAAATCGTCAAAAAAGCATACGATTTTGCTGCACATGCTCACCGTGAACAATATAGAAAATCAGGAGAACCGTATATTATCCATCCGATTCAGGTTGCAGGTATATTGGCTGACTTAGAAATGGATCCATCCACGGTTGCTGCTGGTTTTCTCCATGATGTTGTTGAAGATACGGATGTGACTCTGGAAGATCTCAGGGAAGCATTTGACGACGAAGTGGCTATGTTGGTCGATGGAGTGACGAAGTTAGGAAAAATTAAATATAAATCTCAAGAAGAACAGCAGGCTGAGAACCATAGAAAGATGTTCGTTGCAATGGCACAGGATATCCGTGTTATTTTAATTAAGCTCGCAGACCGTCTGCATAATATGCGAACATTAAAGCATCTTCCAGCTGAAAAGCAAAGAAGAATTTCTAATGAGACACTAGAAATCTTTGCGCCGTTAGCTCACCGTCTTGGTATTTCAAAAATTAAGTGGGAATTAGAAGATACGGCTTTAAGGTATCTAAACCCTCAGCAATACTATCGTATTGTCAACTTAATGAAGAAAAAGAGGGCTGAGCGTGAGCAGTATCTTGATGATGTTATACAAGAGGTAAGAAGTAGTCTTGAAGAGGTTACGATTAAAGCTGAAATTTCGGGTCGCCCCAAACATATTTACAGCATTTATCGGAAAATGGCGAAACAAAACAAACAGTTTAATGAGATATATGACCTATTAGCTGTAAGGATTGTAGTGAATAGTATCAAAGATTGTTACGCAGTTCTTGGGATTATTCATACTTGTTGGAAGCCAATGCCGGGTAGATTCAAAGACTATATTGCAATGCCAAAACCAAATATGTATCAGTCCTTACACACGACTGTGATTGGTCCTAAAGGGGATCCTCTTGAAGTTCAAATCCGAACGGGTGAAATGCATCAGATTGCGGAATTTGGTATTGCTGCACACTGGGCTTACAAAGAAGGAAAGTCAGTGAATGAAGGCGCGTCATTAGAGGATAAGCTTACGTGGTTCCGTGAAATACTTGAGTTCCAAGATGACACAGCAGATGCTGAAGAGTTTATGGAATCTTTAAAAATAGACCTATTCTCAGACATGGTATTTATTTTTACGCCAAAAGGTGATGTTATTGAATTGCCTTCTGGTTCGGTTCCCATTGATTTTGCTTACCGCATCCACTCTGAAATTGGCAATAAAACCATTGGGGCAAAAGTAAACGGGAAGATGGTCACCCTTGACTATAAGCTTAAAACCGGGGATATTATTGAAATCCTAACTTCAAAACATTCCTATGGACCTAGTCAAGACTGGTTAAAGCTAGCGCAAACTTCACAAGCAAAAAATAAGATTAGACAGTTCTTTAAGAAGCAACGTAGAGACGAGAATGTAGAAAAAGGAAAAGAGTTAGTAGAAAAAGAAATTCGAAACATGGATTTCGACGTAAAAGAAATTTTAACAAATGATAATGTTAGAAGAATTGCCGAGAAGTTTAATTTTGTGAACGAAGAGGATATGTACGCTGCTGTAGGTTATAACGGGATAACGGCGCTTCAAGTGGCCAATAGATTAACTGAAAAGTGGCGTAAAAAGAGAGACGCAGAACAAGAAACGACGATTACAAATGCTGTTTCTGAACTTAAAGCTTTCCCAACTTCCAAAAGACGTGAATCAGGTGTGAGGGTATCTGGTATAGATAATCTCCTAATTAGACTTTCCAGGTGCTGTAGCCCTGTTCCTGGGGATGAGATTGTAGGGTTCATTACGAAAGGTAGAGGTGTCTCCGTACACCGTGCTGACTGTACGAATATTTGTGATGACGATGTAAAAACTAGGTTAATCCCTGTTGAATGGGAAACGGCGTTGAATGATCGCAAAGAATACAATGTGGATATTGAAATCAGTGGCTATGATCGCCGAGGTCTACTGAATGAAGTCCTTCAAGCAGTTAATGAAACCAAAACAAATATATCAGCCGTTTCAGGAAAGTCAGATCGTAATAAAATGGCAACGATTAATATGTCAATAGCGATCGTTAATGTGAATCATCTGCAAAAGGTTGTCGAGAGAATTAAACAGATTCCTGACATATATGCGGTTCGTAGAATAATGAATTAAGGGTGTTTTTAGATTGAAGATTGTTGTCCAAAGAAGTAAAGCTGCAAGTGTAACGATAGAGGGAAACATAGTTGGTAAAATAACAAAGGGCTTTGTTTTATTAGTTGGTGTTACCCATGAGGATAAAGAGGAAGATGCGCAATTTTTAGCGGATAAAGTTGCAAATCTTCGTGTGTTTGAAGACGAAAATGAAAAAATGAATCTTTCTCTATTAGATGTTGGTGGAGAAATTCTATCCATTTCCCAATTTACCCTTTATGGGGATTGTAGAAAAGGGAGAAGGCCTAATTTCATGGATGCAGCTAGACCAGAACATGCTGAGAACGTGTATGATGCCTTTAATCGGTTTTTAAAGGATAAAGGATTAGTTGTCGAAACAGGACAATTCGGTGCTATGATGGATGTACAGCTCATCAATGATGGACCAGTGACATTAATATTGGAAAGTAAATAGAGAAGTAGTTGTTTTCACGGGTGCGAAAAATCGTGCCCGTTTTTTTGTATGGGGGAGTATGAGGACAAGTTAGGTATCGTGTCTAGGTTTGAGTTAAGCTAGGCATGAGCTTAGTGCTAATTTTTCAAGGATTTTGAGAATATTGTAACTAAGAAGTAAGATTAGTGCTAATTTTGCTAAAACGACATAGATTTTTGTAACTAAGGACCAATCTTAGTACCTCTTTTTCCTAAATTTCAAAAATTCTCGAACTAAGTGTCAATGTTAGTGCAAATTTTTTTACAAATGTTGAGCAAAAGGGGATTAAACACCCTTCCCCTCTTATTATAAAAAAAGAAAACAGCCCATAACAGACTGTTTTCCTCCCCCTTAATTCCCTTTAAAATACTTTGCTAGACCTTGATAGATTCCCGAAGCGACTCTTTCTTGGTAGGGTCCCGAAGAAATGAGCATCTCTTCGGACGGGTTACTAAGGTAGCCTAACTCTAGCAGTACAGAACTTCGCTTATTTTCTCTAATTACGTGATAGTCTCCCACACGAACACCACGGTCCTTTAACTTGGCTTGAGAAATGGTTCCTGTATGAACAAGAGTTGCTAATGATTTTTGATAGTCGTGGTAATAATAACTCGTCATGCCCCTTACGGTTGAATCAATAATACTATCATAATGAATGCTGATAAACGCATCCGCATTATGATAATGAGACATTCCCACTCTAGAACTTAACGATAAATAACTGTCATTACTTCTAGTAAGAATAACGTTTGCGCCAGATGCTTTTAATTTATCATAGAGAAGTTGCCCTGTTCGTAACGTTAAATCTTTTTCTAGGGTTCCTCTTGCACCAGTTGCTCCACGATCCCTTCCTCCGTGGCCAGGGTCGATGATAACCGTTTTATTCTTCAAATGAATTTCAGCACCAGGTTTTTCTACTTGTGGTGCAGAACCACTTACTGTCACAATCCAACCTGCTACGAAACCGCTTGTTCCATTATCAAGCTTGATTTCATACCAGTCATTATTCAAGCTAATGATAGGAAAGGTTTTCCCGCTATTAGCCCTCAAGATGACTGCAGTATTCAAACTAGGACCTTTTCGAATATTCGTTCCGTTATGTATGATGGAAATGGAACTATCCTTAACAGTTTGCTCCTTAGAAGGAACCTTTTGAGGAGGCTGTTTATCTAAGAACCATCCAGCAATCCAGCCAGAAGTGCCGGTCTTAAACTCGATTTTTGCCCAGTTATTTACTTCCTCAATGATTTGATAGGTTTCTCCTAATTTAACAGTGCCAATAACCTTTCCGCTAAGTGAGCCAGAGTCTCGAACGTTTAAACTAGTGGCAGTAACTTTGCCAATAATCCCTTGTGGAGTGGAAGGTTTTTTCTCGGTCTCCTTTTGAGGAGTTTCAGTAGATTCTTCCCCTGTTAAAAATTCACTACTAATCCAAGCTTCTTGGTTAGTAAACTGAATTTTAACCCACTCTTTATCCTCTGCTAGAATTTGAACCTTTTCACCTTTTTTGAGCTTCCCTATTATTGAACCTTGTAATGAAGGACTATTACGAACGTTTAAGGAGGCTACGGTAACAATGCCGTATGTCGTCTTTTTTTCTACTTCCTTCTGATTTACAGGCTCTTGATTATTTTGTGTTTTTGTAAACTCCTTTGAAATCCAGCCATCCCCAAAGGATGTGTTAATTTTTAACCAAGTCCCACTACTCTCTAGTACCTTTACTTTTTCTCCGCTATTTACAGTGCCAATCACTTGGAAGGTGGTCCCGGGACCTGAGCGTACCCTTAAACCATCTGTTGTAATGGTTACTTGGGAACTTAAAGTTTGAACAGAGTTTCTTTTAACTAACCAGTTAGCTACCCAGCCATATTGGTTGGAGCCCAAGTCGATCTGTAACCAATCACCATCTTCTTTTACTAACGCAAAGGTATCACCTTTGTTTACCTGTTTTAGTACTTTATAGCTTAGTCCTGGTCCCTCTCGGACATTTAATACAGTAGATGAAATTGTTACAGTATCTCCCTCAGCGTTTACAACATTCGGGATAGGGACTATTCCAATTAAGAGTGTTAAACATATGAAAAATGACAACCATCTTTTTCTATGCAAAATGTTACCTCCTTCTGAAAAAATCTAAGAAGCCCATATGGAGTTTGGACAAATGATTACGATTTTAAAAGCATCAGTTTAAAAATTCTATTAAACAAGCCGATTTCCCTTCTATAAATTTCATTTTTTAATGTCTAATCCCTTGAGGGCATCGAGAAAATCAAGTTTTTTTGTGAATCCTAATTTCTTTGTAACTTTTTAAATAATAGTGGACAGAATAATGAGGACTAACGTACGAAAGGTGATTTCAATGAGATTTAGTGAGAAGGGTATGTCTGCACAAAATGGAGATAGTCAACTTTTCGGAGTAGACTTTCATGACTTTATTCAAAAAGAACAAAACAATAACATGATTGAACTAGCTTCTGAGTTCGGGCTAACACTACGAGATGTAAGAAAGTTAAAAAAACAACTAGAACGTTCGTAAAATGTTTTAGAAAATGTATGGATAAAAGTATCTTGACAATTGGATAGATGGTCCGTAATATTAGATAAATAAAATGACATAATCAATAACCAGTGATGGAGAATAGTAATTAA
Source organism: Cytobacillus spartinae (assembly GCF_042865285.1). Classification (NCBI taxonomy): domain Bacteria; kingdom Bacillati; phylum Bacillota; class Bacilli; order Caryophanales; family Bacillaceae; genus Cytobacillus; species Cytobacillus spartinae. The sequence goes on from NZ_JBIACK010000016.1 coordinate 110,365, forward strand.
GAATACACGTGAAAAGAGAGGAAATGTCGTTAGGCTGAAAACATTTCCACATGATGACTTAATGAATGAACACTCCGTAGGCTTCTCTCTGAAAAAGTTCACTTTAGTAGGAGATGAACGTTAACAGGCGTTAACTGTAAAAGAGGAATTTGCGTTTTGCAATTTCAATTAGGGTGGCACCACGGGAATAACAACTCTCGTCCCTTGTATTTCAATATACAAGGGACGGGGGTTTTTTTATTTTTGTTTTGTCATCTGTTTAACAGAGATATTTTTTAGGAAAAGACAAATTTTACATATAGTTTTGTTCAGAGGAGGATCTCTATGTCAATTAATATTCCACGCGGAACCCAGGATATTTTACCGGGTGAAGTTGAAAAGTGGCAAATGATAGAAGAAAAAGCAAGGGAACTGTGCAAAAAATTTCAGTACAAAGAAATTAGGACTCCCATTTTTGAGCATACCGATTTATTTTTACGAAGTGTAGGGGATACAACGGATATTGTCCAGAAGGAAATGTATACCTTTGAAGACCGTGGAGGAAGAAGTCTCACCCTACGTCCTGAAGGAACTGCTGCTGTTGTTAGATCATATGTAGAACAAAAAATGTTTGGTTATGCGAATCAACCCGTTAAGCTTTACTACACAGGACCGATGTTCCGATATGAAAGACCTCAGGCAGGACGCTTTCGTCAGTTTGTTCAATTTGGTGTTGAAGCTTTAGGAAGTGCCGATCCAGCAATCGATGCAGAAGTAATTGCTCTAGCAATGTCTCTCTACAAAGAGCTGGGTTTAAAGAAATTAAAGCTTATTGTAAATAGTTTAGGGGATAAAGATAGCCGAAACGCTCATCGAGAAGCGTTAATTAATCACTTCCAGCCGAGAATTGAAGAATTTTGCTCGGATTGCCAAAGTCGTTTAGAAAAGAATCCAATGAGGATTCTGGATTGTAAAAAAGATCGAGATCACGAACTAATGAAATCAGCACCATCTATACTAGAATTTTTAAATGATGAATCAAAGGTCTATTTTGAAAAAGTACAAAAGTATTTATCTGATCTTGATATTCCTTTTGAAGTGGACCCTAATCTTGTTCGTGGGCTGGATTACTATAACCATACCGCTTTTGAAATCATGAGCGATGCAGAAGGGTTTGGGGCGATTACTACTCTATGTGGTGGCGGAAGATACAACGGTTTAGTCGAGGAAATTGGTGGGCCAGATACACCTGGAATCGGATTTGCCCTAAGTATTGAGCGTGTAATTGCCGCTTTGGCTGCTGAGAATATTGAGCTATCTATTAATGATGAAATAGATTGCTATTTAGTTGCTCTAGGTGAAGAAGCACAAGATTACACGGTAGGTCTTCTACACAAGTTACGTTTAGCAGGTTTCTCCGCTGAGAGAGATTACTTAGATCGAAAAATTAAGACTCAATTTAAGGCAGCCGATAGACTAAATGCGAAATATGTAGCTATTTTAGGTGAAGAGGAATTAAAAGCAAACAAAATAAATGTAAAAACCATGTCTACTGGAGAGCAAGCTGAGTTGCCACTAGATGCTTTTATAGAAAAGTTTAAAGAAACATACAAATAGAGGAGGATCACAATGTACGGACGAACATATTTTTGTGGAGAAGTGCCTGCACAAGCCATTGGTGAAAAAGTATCGTTAAAAGGTTGGGTTCAAAAGCGAAGAGACTTAGGGGGATTAATCTTTATTGACCTTCGTGACAGAACAGGAATTGTTCAAGTTGTTTTCAACCCTGAAGTTTCCGGGGAGGCTTTAGCTACTGCCGAAAAAATTAGAAATGAATATGTTTTGCATGTTGAAGGCACTGTTATCGCTCGTGAAGAAGGAACGGTAAATGAAAATTTAAAAACAGGGTCAATTGAAATAAAGGCTGAAAGTGTAACGATTATCAATGAAGCTAAGACTCCTCCGATTATGATTGCTGATAAGACAGATGTATCAGAGGACGTAAGATTAAAATACCGTTATTTAGATTTAAGAAGACCAGTCATGTTCGAAACGTTTAAAATGCGTCATAAGGTAACAAAGGTAATGAGGGATTTCTTAGACCGAGAAGGGTTTTTAGATGTGGAAACACCGATCCTAACAAAGAGCACGCCAGAAGGTGCTCGTGACTATCTTGTACCAAGCAGAGTGCACCCAGGTGAATTCTATGCTTTACCACAATCACCACAAATTTTTAAACAATTATTAATGGTTGGTGGCTTTGAGCGTTACTATCAAATTGCACGCTGTTTCCGTGATGAAGACTTACGTGCAGACCGTCAGCCCGAGTTTACACAGGTAGATATCGAAACAAGCTTTATGAGTCAAGATGACATCATTGCTTTGATGGAAGACATGATGAAGGAAATGATGAAGGAAGTAAAAGACTTAGATGTTCAAATTCCTTTCCCTCGTATGCCTTATCAAGAGGCGATGGCTCGATACGGTTCTGACAAACCAGATACTCGTTTTGGAATGGAGCTAGTAGACCTGTCTGAAGTTGTTAAAGACTCAAGCTTTAAAGTATTTGCAGGGGCTGTGTCATCAGGTGGCCAAGTAAAGGCAATCAATGTTAAAAATGCTGCTAGCAAATATTCTAGAAAAGACATTGATGCCCTTACAGAATTTGTTGCCCGTTATGGTGCTAAGGGTCTAGCCTGGTTAAAAGCAGAGGAAGAAGGATTAAAAGGGCCAATCTCTAAGTTCATCACGGATGAAGAGCAAAGTGGAATTACAGCGGCATTATCTGTAGAACAAGGAGACTTAATTCTTTTTGTAGCTGATAAGACGAATGTTGTAGCAGATGCACTTGGCGCTCTACGATTAAAACTCGGAAAAGAATTAGAATTAATTGACCAAAGCAAATTTAACTTCCTATGGGTTACGGACTGGCCTTTACTTGAATACGGAGAAGAAGAAGGACGTTACTATGCAGCTCATCACCCGTTCACAATGCCTGTGAGAGAAGACCTACCACTTCTCGACTCTGACCCAGGAGCAGTTAGAGCTCAAGCTTATGACTTAGTCCTAAACGGTTATGAATTAGGTGGAGGTTCACTTCGTATATTCGAGAGAAGTGTTCAAGAAAAAATGTTTAGTGTTCTTGGATTTACAGAAGAAGAGGCAAGGGAACAGTTCGGATTCCTACTTGAGGCGTTTGAGTATGGAACACCTCCACACGGTGGGATTGCATTAGGGTTAGACCGCCTTGTTATGTTACTTGCAGGCAGAACAAATCTACGTGATACGATTGCGTTTCCTAAAACGGCAAGTGCAAGCTGTTTGTTAACGGAAGCTCCTGGTGAGGTAAGTGAAGCACAATTAGTTGAGCTTAATTTATCACTGAAAATTCAGAAAAGTGAATAATGACCTAGCTTGGCTTCCTTGAAACCACTTTCATAATGTGCTATGATACTAACAAGAGATAAGAGTGCTGATGTGTTCGTGGTATAACCTAAAGTTTTGACCTAACATTATACCTTCGGGAGTTCGGGTTTTTAAGTAGCGTAAATGCCTTTGGTTTAGGACTTACAAAAGCTTGAAACAGAACACCCACCTGCTGAGTGCGGGTTCAAAACGAAGGCATCGAAAAGCGACGGCACGATTGGCACTCTTCATGAATTCTAAATTTAAAACCATGCTGATTAGCATGGTTTTTTTGTGTGCGAAAACCAGGTAAGATCAATAATCAACTAAAAACCCAAAATTCCTATCGATATACCTTGTTTTTCATCGTAAGTATGATATATTCATTATCGGGTAATACATAAATAAGAATTTTAAAAATATGTAGGCTTCTTACGGAAATACTTAAGATTGCTTTCCCTTAATTAGAGATTCTTTAAAAACCATTAAATTATAGCTGGAGTTGATCATACATGTTGCACCAATTTTCAAGAAACGAACTAGCAATTGGTAAAGAAGGCTTACAAAAGTTGAAAGATAGCACTGTTGCTGTATTAGGTATTGGAGGAGTAGGGTCTTTTTCTGCTGAGGCATTAGCTCGATCAGGAGTTGGCCGTCTAATCTTAATCGACAAAGATGATGTTGATATAACAAATGTTAATCGCCAAATCATCGCCCTTCTTTCCACGGTTGGAAGACCTAAAGCGGATTTAATGAAAGAGAGAATTCAGGACATTAACCCTGAGTGTGAAGTAATTGCCTTAAAAATGTTTTATACAGAAGAAACGTATGAACAAATCTTTGAATATGGATTAGATTTTGTTGTAGATGCCTCTGATACGATTTCTTACAAAATCCATTTAATGAAAGAATGTTTAGAGCGTAAGATTCCTATTATTTCTAGTATGGGTGCTGCAAACAAAATGGATCCAACGCGTTTTCAAATTGCTGATATTTCAAAAACTCATACGGATCCAATTGCGAAAGTCATTCGTACACGCTTAAGAAAAGAAGGAATCAGAAAAGGGATTCCTGTTGTTTTCTCGGATGAAAGCCCTATTGTCATTAGGGAGGATGTTCGAAAAGTAGTTGGTAAGGATGAAGCCCCTATTAGGAAAGCTAAAATGCCGCCATCATCGAATGCCTTTGTGCCCTCTGTTGCTGGACTAATTATGGCAAGCTATGTTGTAAAGGAAATCCTCAGTGATGTTAAAATTCATCGCGTAAAGGATGAAGCATAATAAAAAGGTCAAACACAAGGTGTTTGACCTTTCAGATTGTCGACAAAAGGCATCGAGACTTCGATGCTTTTTGTCTTTTTTATTTATTTTGGAGGGGAAATGGTTGATTTCCGCTCCAGGCGCTTGCTTTCCGGGGGGCGTTCGCCAAGCCTCCTCG
>NZ_JBIACK010000017.1:0-112237 GCF_042865285.1 Cytobacillus spartinae
TTGCCTCGAGCTTCCTTCAGATTCCACGTCACCGTGGACACCCTTGCTTTCAGCTATGTACTTACCGCTACTTGGTCATACTCGGGACTTTCACCCGTTAGAGTTCGCCCATGCTGGGCGAACATAAAAACCGGATACTTAATCGCATCCGGTTTCTAATCATTAGTTTTCTTTTCTAGGAAGAAAGACGATGAGTACGAAGCTTATAATCGCAAAAATGAGTACAGCGATATATACAGATTGTAGTGATACCGTTAATCCATCCTGTAACACGTCTTTAATTCCTTCTGGGAGTGCAGCTCTTTGTTCTTCATTTAGCAGGATATTAGCAGAATCAAGGGTTAAATCCTCTGGTACCTCTTCCCCTTTACTCTGTATGTAAGACTTAATTTGACTATTAAGAATTCCTCCTAATAGCGCAGCACCGATGGTACTACCAAGATTACGCATAAACATATTTGCAGCGGTAGCAACCCCTCTTTGCTGCCAACTAACGGTACTCTGAATAGAAACGATAAAGGATGTTGTGGTTAACCCCATTCCAATTCCAACAAAGAAAGAGGCGACCGCAGCCCAAATGGGACCTGCTTCAGGAGATAGAGTTACAAATAAAATACTACCTACTATCAAGGAGACACCGCCAATTAGAGAAGTTGTTCTATAACCGACTCTTAGTAAAAGCTTACCCGCTACAGTCGCTGCAATTGGCCAGCCAATAGACATGGTCGTTAATGTAAAGCCTGCTACAATAGGTGATCGTTCCATAACCCCTTGAACAAATGCAGGTAAAAAGCTTGAAATCCCAATCAACATAACTCCTGTTGTTAACGAAGTCATATTAGCAATAAAAATGGAGCGCTCTTTCCATATCGTGAAGGGCATCATTGGTTCGGCAGCTTTTCTTTCCTGGAGGACAAAGAACACAAGAGCAATCATGCTTACTAAAAATAAACTAATCGTTGGTAACGAGGTCCATGCCCAATTTACTCCTCCTTCAACGAGAACAACCATTAACGTTGCAATTGAAATGGTTAGTAAAATAGCACCTGGGTAATCAATCTCGTGCTTCTTCTTTTCTACATCTTCATGAAGGTACATCCACAATACAATAATGGCTAGTATTCCTAGCGGGATATTAATCCAGAAGACATACCTCCAGCTAACAAATTCAACTAGTAGCCCACCTAATGCTGGTCCCATTACCGCAGAGATTCCCCAAACGCTAGACAAGTAGCCCTGTATTTTAGCCCTTTCTTCTTTCGTATAAATGTCCCCTACAATGGTACTCGCAATTGGCATAACAGCTCCGGCCCCGAAACCTTGTATAAATCTGAAAATAATTAGCATCGTCATGCTTTCTGCGAAACCACAAAGAATGGAGCCAACTAAAAAGATAATAATTCCAAATGTAATAATTGGTTTTCTTCCAAATAAATCAGATAATTTTCCATATATTAATACAGTCACAGCATTCATTAATAAATAGGCTGAAAACACCCAGCTATATTGCGAAAAGCCTCCGAGATCACCGACAATTGCGGGCATTGCAGTCGCAACAATGGTAGCTTCAATGGCTGCCATAAACATAGCAAGCATGACCGCAGCAAGGACAAATGGTCTTTTCGTCTTTTTTTGTTGTTCTCTTTGTATTTGTTTATGTATAGCCTCTCCCATTTTTGTCACACCTTTGTTTCAAAAATATTCGTAATGCCATTTTTTTGCGTAAAAAAAGGTAGCCCCCGAATGGAGGCATCTTTAGATTTAGATTTTAAAGACAATTACTTATTAAGTCGTCTAATATGCTTATTTAATTGATTTAATACCGTTCTTCTCGTTAGAATACCTTCAAAGACTTTGTCTTCACTTTCAATACAAAGGAATGGATGATCGACAAGTAGTTCTAGACATGCTTTTATGGTAGATTGGATCCCTAACCTAGGAACGTTATGATTCATAACTTCTTCAACCCGTTTTTCCTCTAACTGTTCAAATTCAATTCTTTCTAATCCCAAAATTGAATCCATAATAATGGGTGTGCTTATCAAACCGTGTAACTTATAATGAGGATCTAAAACAGGTATAGCTGTATAACCACTCTTCGTAAGAACTAATAATGCATGTTCTAAGTTATTTTTCACCTGTACATGAGCCACTCTCTCTGAAGGTATCATTAAATCTCGAATATCTATTTCTAAAAATTCGCCACTGTGTAGACTAATCATTGCAGAAAACTCCCCATAAAAATGTTTTCACTCTATCCTATTCTAACACAGTTTTGGAATTGATAAGTTCATTAAAGCTTTATAAAGTTTAGACCAATTATTCCATGGCGAATGCATCATGCTAAGTTTTATCCTTTGCTTGTGTGAATATCTTTGACTTCATAATGACATTTCGAACACAAATAAATGACATTTTGATTTGATTGTGCTGTTAGTACATGGTCCATTCTATCCTCGTACAAACAATTTGGGCACTTAACCGTTGGAATCATACTCTTCACCTCTTATATATATTTATCCAATAAAAGAGTTTCAATGTATGAGGTTGTTTAAGCCTACTTATCCTTCTTTAAGATATCCCGAATTTCCTCTATCGCTTTTCTAGTTTCAATTAATTCTTTCTTAGTATTGATTAAATCGGCTAACATCAACAACATCGTGAAAAACATAATCACCAAAAACAAGTAAAGCATCCAAACACCGCCTCGAAAAGTTCCAATTTTCTTTCCATACAAAAAGTAAAATTAAGGTTATTATACCATTCCCTTCATTTCCCATAAATGGATTAATCCAAAATAAAAAGGAACCGCTAAGGTCCCTATGTAAAAAACTATTGAATTAAATCAAAAATTTCAATGGTTATCATATCAATATTATCAAATTGATATCTTTTTGGTTTTTCCTTTTCATTGTAAACTTCTAACTCGAATGTTTCTGTCTTTGGGTGAAATGTAACCTGACACTTTCTTTCGCCGTTAACTTCAAAAAAGCGTTGAGCTGGCTCGCCCCCACTCCCTTGCTCTTGAAGGTTCTTTAATCTTGTAATAATACCTTGAAGTTGTGACATACTCTCTCTCCTTTCGAAAACAAACCTAAAAGATTACTCATAGGTTTCTCTTTTGACATTTTTCTATCCACACAGAATAAATTCAGAAAATTCAACCCTTTTTCTTTACATGTCAATATTAACAGCATAAAATAATGTCAGGTGTTTATACAAGTAAAAGCTGTAAAAAGGAGTGATTTTTTTTGAAAAAACCTACAAAGCTTGCCGAAAATTTATTTTTAATTGATGGATTTGACTTAAAGCTTGAAGAGCGAACTGGTACATACGTATTGACTGAGAAGGATCTAACCATCATTGAGACAAGTGCAAGCCCGTCAATCCCCTATGTTTTGGAAGGATTAGATCAACTAGGATACTCTCCTGATGATATCAAATATATTATCGTTACACATATTCATTTAGATCATGCGGGTGGAGCTGGGCTACTTCTTGAGAAATGTCCAAACGCCACGGTTATTGTTCACCCTAAAGGAAAACGACATCTTGAAGACCCATCAAGATTAATTGCTGGAGCACGTGCAGTGTACGGCGAGAAATTCGACCTGCTTTTTGATCCAATTCTTCCAATTCCTGAAGATCGTTTATTGGAAAAAATGGATAAAGAACAACTTTCCATTGGTGATAACTGTACATTGACTTTTTATGACAGTCCAGGCCATGCTAATCACCACTTTAGTATTCATCACTCTAGTTTAAATGGTATCTTTACTGGAGATACAGCGGGAATATCTTATCCACAGTTGTATAGAGATGGAATTGAACTCTATTTACCATCAACGTCCCCAAACCAATTTGATCCACAAAAGATGCTAACATCAATTGAATTATTTAAGAGCTTAAATCCCGATTTAATATTCTTTGGCCACTACGGGATGTCGGCGAACCCTCAAGAAGTATTTAAGCAAGTATCGGCTTGGTTGGATGAATTTTTAGAGGCAGCAAAGAAAGGATATGAAGAGGGAGAAACCATTGAACAGAAGGTTAAAAAGACGAATGATTTGCTCGTAAATAGATTAACGGAATACTTATCAACGAAAGGTGTTCCAAAGAATCATGAAGTAAATACCATCCTTGCTCTCGACATGGAAGTAAGTTCTATGGGATTGATTGATTATTTGTACAAGCTAACTAAGAAGTAACATTTACGGAGGAAGAAACATCGTGCAAAAGATTACGATTTTTACTCAACCAGATTGCCCACCATGTGAATTCGCGAAGCGCTTTTTAACTGAAAGTGGGTTTGAATATACTCTAAAGGATATCAAGCAGGATAAAGAGGCAAGAGATGAACTTGTTAATCGCTATCAGTCCTTTTCAACCCCAACTTTTGTCATAAACGATGTAATTATAACAGGGTTTGATATGGATAAGCTTAAAGAAGCTTTAAATATTGATTAAGCAAACAAAAAGGTAGGTGGACTCACCTACCTTAAATATTTATTTATAAGCTATCTTATTCTGAGGAAAGAGTGCGTATAGCCCGTCTACTTCATGTGTAGAAAAGTGGGCTCCTAAGCTAATAAACCCCTCTAATGGACTCATGAATAATTTCAACTGGGAATATGGACTAACAATGTCCTTTACACTAGAAGGTTGGTTAAATTCTATTTTTGCTGTTTGTTCGTTTTGAATGATGGTTTCAGGAATATTGTCGTATAAGTATTCTTGAACTTTCCATTCATCATCTATTTTCTTTAAGAGTAACCCTTCATAGTGATCTTTGTAAGTTACTGGACCCTCTCCATTGGCAGGAAAAAATTCATAAACATATATCTCATTCTCTTGAAAGACGACATTTGTATGATCGGAAAATTTAAAGAAAGGGATATAGTACAAAGCAAAATCGGTTCCAAAAGTTATGAACTTCCCGTCCATTTCAACTAAATTCTCCTCCAAGAAAAGTCCTCTATAATCCTCTGAAAAAAAAGGAGAAAGTATATCATTTATTTCTTCAAGGGTTCTTTCATGCTCGTTAAGTGAAACTTGTGCTTCAAAAGCGTACTCTAAAAATTCGAGTACATCCTCTCTCTTTTCTAAATTCATTTGTGCTTGGGATATAGAAGGAAAAATAAACAAGATTCCGAGAAAAGTTATCAAAATTGCCCTTAGTTTTTGCAATGTATCACTCTCCTTACCTTTTATAAGTACTTACCATTTTATCAACAAATATTTCTTAATATTCACATAATCGTTCGTAAAATAGCGGGACATTATGACATAAAAAATATATTCTTTCTTGTATAACTACCCTTTCTGACAAAGTATGTAACATAAAGTCAGATTTTCGATGAAAAGTCCAACTAAAGTGCTATTAAGAATCCCCTTAAAAATGCTCAAAATAAATAGGCCCTCTGAAAGAGCCTATTACCATGCAATAGCTGCAAAAGTTATGATTAAAGCTACTAGAGCAACCATAATTGCGTAAGTTAAAAATATTGGATTTCTTATATAAGCGTGCTCCTGAACTTTTTCTGGAATACTTGAATCTAATACACCCTTTAAAGCTTTTTGGTTTCTTGCAACAGCAAGAGTGTAGCCCAATGAAAAAACAAGTACACCAATTGAAATAACCATCAATATAAACATATATTGACTCAAAAATATCCTCTCCTTAGGAAAGTTTTATTTATAGTGTTCACCTAAAGGAGAGTTAGATACCTACTTTATTCAACCATTTCTACCAATTAGAGTAATCCTTCTTGATTAAAGAGGAACTCATAAGATAGATCAATGAATAAATAATGTGTTGAATTTAAAGGATAGGAAAAAGTTCGAATGGTGGCACCTGTTTCAATGTCACTGTATAGATCAGACAATATTCCTTTTCTTTCATTCCGCATTCTTACAATATTCTCTAAGAAGTAAGGGCGCCAACTCCAATTTTTCCGAATATATTCAGGCTGCATCATCCATAAGTCTTTGCTTTTAAAGATGTTAGCTGATTCTTGAAAACCATCCTCGTCACATACATACATTCTAAAAGCAATATGATCCATTTCCCTTGCAAGGTTTTGAAGAAGTTCATTATAACCTTGATATTTCTTATATTTGTTTAAAAGTTCTTGTGTTTTCACTTGAAATGTTTCTGTGATTGCATATAGTTTCTCTAGTCTTTTCTTTTCATAATTAATAAATTGATGACACTCTTGTTTTAACTTTTCCTTTAATATATCCCTATCTACAAAGGAAGAACAGGGTCGGTGTAGATAGAACCCTTGATAATACCTCCCGCCGTTTTTCCATGCAAATTGAAGCTGGTAAACCATTTCAATGTTCTCAAATAATAAAGTCGCCCCAATTTTTCTTGCCAACATAGAAAGTGAATACAAAATATCTGTAAAAGAAGAAGCAGTTTGTGTGGATCGCAATGCCTGAAGATCAACTTTTAAGATATCAGGGGAAAGTTGCCCGATTCGATCTAAATGACTACTATCATTCCCTAATTTATCTATAGCTATTTTAATTCCATACGTCCTAAAATAATTCAAGAGATGATCAAGATGTTCAATATCTCCATTGTAATTTCTTTCTGAAATTTCCAAAACTAGTCGATTAAGCGGAATCCCTTGTTCTGAAAACTGTAATAGAAGGTGTAGAAATTCTTCCTCATCATCGTGCATGAGGAGATCCGCATCTCTGTTAATAAATATGAGAACATCTTGCTCAAGTTCCAAACTAAGTTTCAACGCTTTTGTTAAAACAATATTGTCAATTTCAAGTCGGTATTCTTCCGGAATTGCTTGATCTAAAAAGATTGGTCCTAAACTTAAATAGGTGTCACCCTGTTTATATCTACCCAAAATTTCATACCCAATGATACGATGCTCATCGGCGCTGAATATCGGCTGAAAAAAAGGGTGTACATTGTCTAAATCTGTTAAGACATCCAACGCATCCATTTACATCCCCCCTTATGTATGAATTATAATTATACTATATATTCAATATTTATTTATGATAAAAATGTTACCTTTGGCAACATGATACCATCATAAACCCCTTTTGAATACGGGAAAATAACACTAAAGCTAAGGTAGAAAGAAGGTTTTCAACTTGAAAAAACTATCCTTTCTTTTAGCATTTTTTTTATTGTTGGGTTGCAGCCAAAATGAAACGGTTGCTGACGAGCAGAATGAAAGAAGTATAGCCCCTAGCAAGGAAACACAAAACAACAAAGACAGCAATAGCTTTAGTATAAAAAGGAAACCTTTAAATAAAGGTAAAAGTTTAACAAAACAGAGTCTGGGTTCTAAACCAAAATCAACAAGTAAAGCAATCAACAGTCAGAAAGAAAGCACTAAAAGCAAATTACCTCAGAAAAAAGAAAAAGTCCTATTAGATGTGCCTTTAATCAAACAGAATCCTGAGTTAAAATATGGTTGTGAAGTAACTAGCCTTACGATGGTTCTTCAGTACGCTGGAGTTCAAACGGATAAAATGGATTTGTTCGAGGGTGTCAAAAAGGATCGTGACCCCCTTGTAAAATCGAATGGAGACATTTTGAAATGGGGAGATCCTGGTGATGGGTTTGTAGGCGATATGACAGGTAATAACCCAGGTTATGCAGTATTTGATAAACCTATCACAGATTTAGTGAATGAATTTTTACCAGGAAGAGCTATAAATTTAACAAATAGAAGCTTTGATGAAATTTTAAATCACGTTTCTTCAGGATACCCAGTAGTTGTTTGGACCACCGGAGATTACCGGCTACCAGACAGATGGGAATCATGGAAACATGGGAATAAAGTGATTAAAACTCCGCTTGATTTACATGCTGTTGTGTTAGTAGGTTATGACACGGATTATGTTTATTTAAATGATCCTCTTTCAGGAAAAAAACAAGTTAAAGTTTCTAAAGAAAGATTTATCTCCTCTTGGGAAGCCTTAAAGTGTAGAGCAGTTAGTTATATATAATAAAATAACGGCTGAAAATAAATTAAATCAGCCGTTATTTTTCTAGGCTGTTTTCGCTTAGATTGTTGCTATTCTAATATGGTCTCCAGCACGGCTTCTATGCTGCTTTGTGGCATCTTTTCTGCCCAAAATAAAGAAAACAGCACCATAATCCGTTTAAGAGCAGTTCAAAGCACTTAAATAGCAACAAATTTTATGAAAAGAGCCTTTATCAAAAGGAACTACTAGAACGGATTCTGATTTAGCCACTGTCCTCCATCCATAGTAATACAGTCACCATTAATATATGCTGCACCATCCGAGAATAAGAAGAAGGCAAGCTCAGCAATTTCTTCTGGAGTTCCTAGTCGGCCAAGTGGAACACTATCTAATGTTCTTTTTGCTGCTTCATCGGATTCCCATAAACGATCTGCGCCTCCTGTTCTCTCAATTGGCCCTGGTGCGATAGCATTTACACGTATGCCATATTTTCTCCCCCACTCCACAGCAAGAGTTCTAGTCATAGATAATACTCCTGCTTTTGCGGCTGCAGAATGAATAACACCCGCACCTGCATTCCATGCATATGTAGCCACCATATTTATGATGCTTCCCTTAACCCCATTGTCAATCCAGTACTTACCTACTTCACTACTACAGTAGAAAGTTCCATTTAGCACAATGTTAATAACGGAGTTCCACCCGTTTGCTGACAACTTCTCAGCAGGACAAATGAAATTTCCTGCAGCATTATTAACTAGATAATCAATTCTTCCAAAGTGTTGAACCGTCTCATTTACCATATGCTTAACATGTTCTATTTCCCTAACATCCATTTGAACAGTTAATACTTGACCTTCTGCAGTTTCTATTTCGCTTTTCGCTTCCTGAAGTCTTTCTAAATTTCTTCCAGTGATGACTACTTTTGCTCCACCTTCAGCAAAGCGTTTCGCCATGTACTTTCCCATACCACTGGAACCACCAGTGACAATCACAACTTTATCTTTCATAGTAAATGCCCCCTTTTAAAAAATGAATGTTCATTCATATTAATTTTACCACTATTTAGAGAATTTTCGTACAATTTTTCTTTTTCTATCAAACAATCAGGGTTCATAGTCTTTTTACACGATAACTTATCGGTTGGTGGGATATAAAAGATATCTTATAATTAGCTTAGAACTTGCTTTACGATCTATAATAACCTCTAATGAACACCATCTCTGCTAAGCTGAATTCCACATCAGACATTATTCAAAATAAAGGAGTTATAAATAGTGCTTGAGAACTTAAAACACCATTTTAAGGACAAAATGATATATAGTTACGAAACATCGAATCAAGCAACACATTACCGCTGGTTTACAAGCAAGGAAGGTCAGACTTTTGCCATAGATACAACAAGAGTAACATCTCAAGAACTCGAACTTCTATCAAGTCTCTTTCAGGTCACTAGTGAAATTAAATTACTAATGAATGAATCGGAACAGTTTTGGTATTCTTACTTATTTGAACAAAAGGAAGTTAATCAAAACAGCTACGCTGTAGGACATTGGTATAGATGCGTCTTTTTTAGATTTGATAAAGAATTACCAGATCTACATAGCTTTATCGATGTACTAAAAGAAGGGTTCTTTGCAGAAGTAAGTGTCATCTGGAAGAGCTTAAAAGAAGGCATTATTTTAATGGAAAACCCAATAGATAACAAAATAGAAGATACTGTATTTACAGACTTAGTAGAGGCAATTGCTAGCGATTTTTATACGAACCTCTACTTATATATTGGATCGCCTGTACAAGGAACAAACTTAAAGAGGCAATTTACATGGGAATCTAAAGCTGCTGAAACGATAAAAACCTTTCTACCTTCACAAAAGGTTAGCCATTTGCCTGAAGCTATCCCCTTTATCATGATAGAAAATGTACCAGATGTATTAAGAAGGGATTTATCAGTGTCTGTTCAAAACTTGTTAGTTGAGGATAGAGAACTAATTCAAACCATTAGGGTTTATTTAGAATGTGGCCTTAATGCCAGCACTGCATCCAAAAAGCTTTATATACACAGAAATACTCTACAATACCGATTGGAAAAATTCCACGAAAAAACAGGGATTGATGTACGTACTTTTAAAGGCTCTGTTGCAGCATATTTGAGTATTTTAGTGTCTGAGTACTTAAATAATTGATTAATTGTAACAACTGCATAATTATTGATGAGCTTATTTGTGCATGTTAACGTTTACACACTCTGCCCAGAATTTTATGATTAAGAAGAGAAAAACACGATAAATTTAATTGAGGTGTTAACAATGGCAGAACTTAAACTAGAACATATATACAAAATTTATGATAAAAAGGTAACAGCCGTAGAAGACTTTAATCTTCATATCCAAGATAGAGAGTTTATTGTTTTTGTTGGTCCGTCTGGCTGTGGAAAATCGACTACGTTACGTATGATTGCTGGCCTTGAAGAAATTTCTAAAGGTGATTTCTATATTGATGGGACAAGAGTAAATGACGTAGCTCCAAAAGATCGTGATATTGCGATGGTATTCCAAAACTATGCCTTATATCCACACATGAACGTATATGACAACATGGCATTCGGACTTAAGCTTCGAAAATTCAAAAAAGATGAGATTGACCGTCGTGTTCGTGAAGCTGCAAAAATTCTTGGCTTGGAAGAATATTTGACTCGTAAACCAAAAGCTCTTTCTGGCGGGCAGCGTCAACGTGTTGCTTTAGGACGTGCAATCGTACGTGATGCAAAAGTCTTCTTAATGGATGAGCCTTTATCAAACTTAGATGCAAAGCTCCGTGTTCAAATGAGAGCAGAGATTATTAAGCTTCACCAAAGACTAAATACAACGACTATCTATGTAACACATGACCAAACAGAAGCAATGACGATGGCTACAAGAATCGTTGTTATGAAAGATGGCGTCATCCAACAAGTAGGTACACCTAAAGAGGTTTATGATAAGCCGGACAATGTATTCGTAGGTGGATTTATTGGAGCACCTGCAATGAACTTTATTAACGGGAAGCTTGGTGACGGTGTTTTCCAAACAGGAGACATTAAAGTAAAAGTTCCTGAAGGTAAAATGAAGGTTCTTAAGGACTACCTTAACAAAGATATTATTCTCGGAATTCGCCCAGAGGATATTCATGATGAGCCATTGTTCTTAGAATCTTCACCGGACACAAAAGTTACTGTAAAGATTGATGTAGCTGAATTAATGGGTGCTGAAACCATTCTTTATACAGCACTTAACAATCAGAATCTAATTGCTAGAATTGACTCTCGTTCTGACATTAAAAACGGCGAACAATTAGATCTTGCTTTTGATATGAACAAATGCCACTTCTTTGATGCTCAAACTGAATTAAGAATTAAATAAAATAGCAAAAAGAACTAACCCCTCCAGGTTAGTTCTTTTTCGTTTAATTATCCAATAACCGACTAGTAGTCGATTTCCTTACTACTAGACGATGAGGTACAATGACAGATCTTGATACTGATTCTTCTTGTTTGATTTGTCTGATTAATAATTGTGCAGCTGTATAACCTAGCTGATAAATTCCTATATCAATAGTAGTCAATGGTGGAGTAGCTAGTTCAGACATGGAAATATTATTAAACCCTACAATCGAAATTTCTTCTGGAACTTTACATCCTAACTCATATAGTCCCTTTAACACACCTAGGCCAATAATATCGTCCGTAACGATTATAGCTGTAGGACGTTCTGGAAGGCTTAACATAAATGAAATGGCATTATAACCACTCTCTTGTAAGAATTTAGCCTCTGTAATCCAATCAGGGCGACTTTCAATTCCATATTCTTGCAGCGCTTTTTTATAACCATCCTCACGGTCCCGTGATACTAACAAATCCCTTGGTCCACTTACAAAGCCAATTCTCTTATGACCTTGTTCAATTAGATGTACGGTTGCATCATATGAAGCCTTGACATTATCGTTATCTACATAGAAAATGTCCTTTTCCTCTTTTGGTCTACCAATAATAACAAAAGGAAAATTACGTTCCATCAATAGTGGAGTCATTGGCTCTTTCTCTCTTGAAGTTAATAGTATTACTCCATCTACCTTTCCACCAAATACTAGACGGTTAAAAGCTTCCTTTTCTTCGGTTTCTGTACTTCCTGCTGACATCAATAAATCAAACCCTACATAATTTAAATATGCATTTATACCTCTTAATACCTCTGAGAAAAAGGGGTTAAGGAAAACCTCTTCTGCTGATAGTGGTAAAATAAGGCCAATTGTTTTTGTACTCCTGGAAACTAGACTCTTTGCCATTAAGTTAGGGTGGTAACCAAGAGTTTCCATGGCTTGTTCCACCTTCTTAGTTGTTTCTAAACTTATCTTTTGATTTTTAGATATTACTCTAGAAACTGTAGAAGGAGATACCCCAGCTAATTTAGCAACATCCTTTATTGTTATCGCCATGTGATCCTCCGTTTAATTTTACTTTTATATGCTAACGATTGCATTATTCTTTATCATATACAAATATGCCTTCTAAAATAATATTGTACTAAATATTGAATAGTGATGGATAGAGGAAATTAATAAATAAATGAATAAGTTCCAATAAAACCATAAGAATTGCTCATTTGCACCTAATTAGGCAAACGTTTGCAAAAATGACAAGTGTTAACTGTACATCAACAGAAAAATAAACTATTGTAATAGTTTATAATCCTACATTTTAAAAACCCCCTTCATTTTCATCATTTAGTTTGGTAGTATTAATAAGATATTTAATGATAGGTTGGGTCTTAACATGCCAAAAAAGGTTTCAAGAAGGTCATTCCTAAAAAAAGCAGTAGGCAGTGTGATTGCCACCATTGGGCTTAGCTCTGGTGGATATTACTACGCTAGAGAAATTGAACCAAATTTGCTAGACATCGTATTTGAGATGATCAGTCACAACGATATTCCTGAGGGATTCAATGGTTTTAAGATTGTTCAATTCAGTGATACACATTTAGGCTTTCAATATGATCTAACACAACTTGAGAGTTTAGTAGAGAAAATCAATTCTTTAAAACCAGACGTTATCTTTTTTACTGGAGATTTAATTGATGAACCCAATCGTTTCTTAGATGGCGAAAGAATTATTCCGATTCTACAAAGACTTGAAGCTCCATTTGGAAAGTTTGCCGTATATGGAAATCATGATCACGGAGGATACGGATCAGACATTTATCGAAACATTATAGAATTATCTGGTATGAACCTACTGTTAAATGAAGCTGAAGAAATCAAGTTAATTGATAATAGTAGTATTTATGTAGCTGGAATAGACGATGCCATGCTCGGGAGGCCTGATATTCAAGTTGCCATAGAGAACGTGCCAGAACATGCCTTCAAGATATTGCTCTCCCATGCTCCAGATTTAGCAGATGCAGCATCAACATTTGGAATTCAACTCCAACTAAGTGGTCACAGTCACGGAGGCCAAATACAAATTCCTTTATTAGGTGTACTCGTGAAACCTCCATTTGCGGAAAAATATTACGAAGGCTTTTACTCCATAGGGGAAAGGTTAACTTTATACGTTAACAGAGGACTTGGAACGACACGTCTACCGTTTCGTTTTCTATCTAAACCAGAACTTACGGTTTTCACTCTACAATCTAAGAATTAAAAAAGGTAAGAATCACATTGGTTGGATTCTTACCTTTTATATTTTAGAAGCTTTATTAAACAATTTTTTTTTCTTCCAATTCTTCCGCCGAAATTGGCCTTGAGTAAAAATACCCTTGCCCCTTGAAGCATTTAGAGTTGATTAAGAAATCCGCCTGTTCTTTCGTTTCAATTCCCTCAGCAATTACTTCCATCCCGAGACTATTGGCAAGGTGAATAATCGTCGTTGTGATGGCAGCATCTTTTTCATTATTATGTACATCTCGAATAAAAGATTGGTCTATTTTTAATACATCGATTGGAAACTGTTTGATGTAATTTAAAGACGAATAGCCTGTCCCAAAATCGTCAATTGAAATGGCAACTCCTAATTCTTTTAATCCTTTTAAAATCGGTGCTGTTTCAGAAGTATCATGCATAGCACCCTCTGTTATTTCGATTTCAAGTAGTGAAGGCTGGATTTTATACTTTTCTAATGCCATTTTAATCGTTTCTACAAGACTGTATTGAAATTGTTTTGGAGATATATTTATAGCCACTTTTATCTTATTGCCCTCTTGTTTGTTCCAATCCCGAATCTGTTTACATGCTGTCTCAATGACCCAATTCCCAATTGGGATAATTAAGCCTGTATCTTCTGCTAGTGGAATAAAATCAGCAGGTGACACCATTCCGTATTCACTGCTATTCCAACGAAGTAATGCCTCAAAGCTAGTTATCTTACCTGTTTGTAACTCGACTTGAGGTTGATAGTATAGGATTAACTCATTACGATCCAATGCTTTTCTAAGTTGAGTTTCAAGTGAGACTACATTTGTAAATAAAGACTTCATCTCTGTTCTATAGAATTGAAAATGAGCTTTCCCTTTTTCTTTTACTCTATATAGAGCTTCATCAGCATTTTTTATTAGTGCTTCAGCGTTTTTTCCGTCACTTGGATACGTACTTATTCCAATACTCGGAGAGATATAATATTCATCTGAATGCAGGTAAAAGGACTTAGAAAACTTGGATAAAATATCTTGAGCGAGTCGGGTGGCATCTCGGCGATTTCCTTCTAGTAGGATAATAAATTCATCTCCACCCTGTCGATATACCTTGAAGTTTTGCTTCCTGTCCTCTGTTAGACGCTCTCCTACCTTAATTAGTATTTGGTCACCGGCAAGATGACCTAAAGTATCGTTTAAGTACTTAAAACGATCAAGATCAATAGATAGTAATGCAAATGGTTCCTTATTTTCATTCCTTTTTATTTTTTCTTCTAAATCATTTAATAACGCTCTTCTGTTAAACAACCCTGTTAGTTGATCATGAAAAGCCATATATTTAACGGTTTCTGCATTTTTCGCCTGTTCAGAAATATCTCTTGTAATAATGTAAATACCTTTAATCTCATGATCAATAACGATCGGGACGGTTCTTATATGAACCGTAATAAAATGCCCCTTACTATGAACAAACCTACAATCTAATGTTTCCAAAGCTACCCCTGAAATAGTGCTTTCAAAAAGCTCTTTAAACTTAGAATGGTCACCTTCAGCGACCAGGTCATAAATTGATCTATGTGTCATCTGTTTTTCTGAGTATCCTGCTAATTTTTGTCCAGCAGGATTCACCTCAATAATCTTACTATCAAATGAAATAGCAAATATCCCATCAAGATTATGATCTACAATTGACCGATATCGTTGTTCTGTAAGCATTAGGCGCTTTTTCTCATTAATTTCATCAGTTATATCTCTTGTAACAGACACTATATAACGAATAGCATCATTTTCATCTCGGACAGGTGTTAGTACAGATTGACTGTATAAGGTTTCTCCACCTGGCAATTTTAGTTCATCAGAATATGTTTGAACACTATTAGAGCTAAGAACGCTTTCATATGCCTGTTGTAAGGCACTAGCTCGATCGAAAGGGAGTACTTCTTCTATGGTCTTACCAATCATTTGATCCATCGTATTTGTAAAGACTGCACCTGCCTGATTCACAAATAGATAACGGAATTGTGGTCCCTCTTCTACTTTCATGATAAAGACCATGTCTTTTATATGCTTTAATATAATATTAAAGATGATTTTCTCAATCTTACGACCTGTTCTATCGTTTTTCAGTTCTTCAGTTATTAATTCTTTTAACTCCATTTGATCATCCTCATTCCACACTAAGAAGTTATTGTAAAGGATGCAGTAGTAAAAGCTATTCCTAAAATTCGTCATCCTAATATGTAATAAATTAATAGAATTATCTTATAATTCTATTAATTTTAGTATAATAAACCAAATCATTCAATAGATACCTTTATTATCCTCAATAAAAAAACTCAACGTCAAGCATAACGTTGAGTTTTTTACTATATCTTAAATATTCTATCTTCAGATTTTGAATACAATCACTCATTACTCTTCATCTTCTCTGAGTTGGTAAACCTCTTCCATTAGTTGAACTTGGCTACTAAGCATATAGTCACTTCTGTTTATTTTGCCCATCGGAATTTTGTTCACCATATGGTTTAATATTTTCAGTTTTTTTGAACGTTCCTTATTCATTTTCATTATATATAACTAAACGTAATGTATTTAAACCAATATTCATAATGGCCATTTTATTAGGTGAGTTCCTAGTTATGTACTCCCTTTATGCAGTATAGATGGACCTTTTTTACAAAAGGTTCCTTCACTTAAAAAGAATCTATTTGCACATTTGAGAATTTAAGACGATTTGGAGTGATTGTTTTGAAGCATATAGTAAAAAGAGGAGAATCATTAGCGATTATTGCTAAGAACTATAGACGTACATTGCAACAACTATTAACAGCAAATCCAAATATAACAAACCCAAATGTAATTTACGTTGGACAAAGTATAACAATACCTGGATTACCTAATCCAGCTTCCATCCCCTATACCATTGACATATCAGTAAATAACAAGGTGTTAACACTTTTAAGAAATGGAACTGTAGTCAAGAGATACCCAATTGCAGTTGGAAAAATGGTCTCACAAACACCATTTGGAGAATTTGTTATAGTAAATAGAGAGCCTAACCCAGGTGGTCCATATGGAGCTATGTGGCTCACTTTATCTAAATCTGGATATGGCATACATGGAACAAACAATCCTTCCTCTATAGGAAAAGCGGTGTCTTCTGGATGCATCAGAATGCATAATAAAGATGTATTAGAGTTGGCATCTACTGTTCCTAATGGAACTAAAGTAGTCATTCATTCTTAATATTATCTCTGTATCGTGAATTCTTTTACATGGCATCTTCCATTTGGGGATGCCTTTTTTATGTGTTGCAAACTCCCCCCTCACAACTTCTTAATCACCTTTCATTTATATATTTTTCTCATCCCTAATAATAAGAAAAACGACGATATGTATCCGTTTTCACAACTTACTCACCTTTAATATTGACGTTCACAAAACTGTCAAATATTATATTCTAATATACTTTTGTCAGTAACGGCGCGCTTTTAAGAGTATAAATATAGGTGATCACTTATTTTACATTTTTTTCCTTACTTATTTCGTCACAACTTTTTCTGTTTTTCATGTTATCATCATCTACACAGTGGAAATATTACTATACAGTGTTTTAAGCATCGTTTAAAAATACAACTTGTCAGTTTCTTTCTACAAGCTGTTTATATTTCTATTGTTTGTGAATAAATGAACATTCTTGCATTTAGTACTACTTTCTTTGTGAACGTTTGAACAAATTGTTATATCTTTTTTCTAAAAGGAGTGAGATTTTTGAAGTTAAAACTGTTACTTATTTCACTTTTTTCCCTTCCATTTCTAAGTGGTTGTGAAATGATTGTATTTCAACCACAAGGACCTGTAGCTAGAAGTATCACAGAGCTTATAAATTGGTCACTTATTTGGATGGGATTAGTCGTTGTTGTCGTATTTGCGCTATTTGGTTATATTGTTTGGAAATATAGAGAAAAGCCTGAAAATATGGATTATGAGCCACCAGAGGAACACGGAAATACATTGTATGAAGTAATCTGGACAGCAATTCCTATTTTGATTGTAATTGCACTTACTATTCCAACAGTAAAGACTCTTTATGCTTTAGAAGAAGTTCCTGAAGGATATGAGGAAAAAGAACCCATCACGATCCATGTAACTTCTGCCGATTGGAAATGGATTTTTAGTTACCCAGAGCAGGACATTGAAACAGTCAACTATGTTAATATCCCTGCTAATACACCTGTTGACTTTAAGTTAACTTCAGCAAGTACCATGCAATCTTTCTGGGTACCAGCATTAGGTGGTCAGAAATATTCAATGGGTAAGATGGAAACTCAAATGTATCTTGTTGCTGATAACCCAGGATCTTACTGGGGCCGTAACACGAACTTTAACGGTAAAGGTTACACAGAGATGGAATTTGAAGTTTTAGCACAAACACAAGAAGATTTTGATAAATGGGTAAAAGAAGTTCACGAGACAGCTCCTGAGCTAACTGAAGATAAATATGAAGAGTTGTTAAAACCAACTCACTTAGGTCGTATGACCTTTATTGGGACACACTTAGATTGGGTGAACCATGCGGATCCTAACTCTAAAACGTACACTCATCCTGAGTACTATAAAAATCATGGATACCGTGGTAGAACGTTTGAAGAAGAAGATAACTACAGAAACGATGATCAATCTGAAGACATGAACAAGGATTCACATGGTCATGATGATTCAGATTCAGACTCTAATGACGGACACGGAGGTGACCATAATGGACATTAGATGGAATGAGATATTAATTACTGGTGACCCACTAATACTAGGTTCACAGATTGCTATTCTACTAACGATGATTGGTGTTGTAGCAGGTATCACTTACCTTAAGAAGTGGAAATGGTTATGGACAGAATGGATTACAACTGTCGATCATAAACGAATTGGGATCATGTACATTATTGCTGCTGTATTGATGTTCTTCCGTGGAGGAATGGACGGATTATTAATGAAAGCCCAAACGTCTAGACCTGATATGGAATTCCTTAATGCACAGCATTACAATGAGATTTTTACAACTCACGGTGTCATCATGATTTTATTCATGGCAATGCCTTTCTTAATTGGTTTAATGAACGTTGTTGTTCCACTCCAAATTGGAGCAAGAGATGTTGCTTTCCCACAACTAAATGCATTAAGCTTCTGGCTTTTCTTTAGTGGTGCGATGCTATTCAATATATCTTTCGTAATCGGGGGATCTCCTGATGCTGGTTGGACTTCCTATTTCCCGTTAGCAGGTAAAGAATTTAGCCCTGGAATCGGAAATAACTACTACGCGGTAGCTTTACAAATTGCTGGTATCGGTACTTTAATGACTGGTATTAACTTTATCGTTACGATTCTTAAAATGAGAACTAAAGGCATGACATTAATGAGACTGCCGATGTTTACTTGGACAACATTAGTAACGTCTGCCATTATTGTAGCGGCATTCCCAATCTTTACAGTTGCACTTGCATTAATGACATTTGACCGTCTTTACGGTACGCACTTCTTCACTTTATCTGGTGGAGGATCTGATATGCTATGGGCTAACCTGTTCTGGTTATGGGGACACCCTGAAGTATATATTGTAGCACTTCCTGCATTCGGTATTTTCTCTGAAGTCATTGCAACTTTTGCACGTAAAACTCTTTACGGATATAAATCAATGGTATACGCAATTGTAGGTATTGCCGTCTTAAGTATGGTTGTATGGGTTCACCATTTTTACACGATGGGTTCTGGTGCGCTTGTTAACTCATTCTTCTCAATCACAACGATGTTAATTGCAGTACCAACAGGTGTTAAAGTCTTTAACTGGCTATTTACCATGCGTAAAGGTCGAATTAAGTTGACCAATGCAATGCTTTGGTCACTGGCCTTCGTACCATGTTTCACTATTGGTGGTGTAACGGGAGTTATGCTTGCAATGGGTGCAGCTGACTATCAATACCACAACACATTATTCTTAGTAGCACACTTCCACTATGTATTGATCCCTGGAGTAGTATTCGCTGTATTTGCTGGATTATACTACTGGTGGCCAAAAATGTTTGGTTATATGTTAAATGAAAAAATCGGTAAATGGCATTTCTGGTTATTCGTTATCGGTTTTAACGTAACATTCATGCCAATGTTCTTCCTAGGTTTAAATGGTGCAGTAAGACGTGCATACACTTTCTCTGAAGAGTCTGGTTTTGCTCCATTGTTCATGCTATCAGCATTAGGTTCTGTAATCCTAGCTCTTGGATTTGCAGCATTCTGCTACAACATTTACTGGAGCATCCGTTATGCAGATCGTAACATCTCAAGTGACCCTTGGGACGCTAGAACACTCGAGTGGGCAACAGCTTCACCTGTTCAGCACTATAACTTTGCTAAGTTACCAGAAGTTAAAACACTTGATGCTTTCTGGCACATGAAGAAAAGTGGCGAAGGTTTAACGCTAAAGGATAGTGAAATAGAAGAAATTCATATGCCAAGTAATTCAGGACTGCCATTTATTATGTGTGTAGCCTTTGGTATTGCCGGTTTCTTCTTAGTATTTGAATGGCATATCCTTGCTGCAATTGCTGCACTTGGAATCATTGCTGGTTTAATTTATAGATCCTTTGATTACAACGATGGTTATCATATCCACGTTGATGAAATTAAGGAAACTGAAAAGTCATGGAGAAACGTAGAAGGTGAGGTGCACAATCATGTCAGCTAGTGTGAACACTTCTTTACCTCTTGAATATCAACGAGAACAAGATCGTATGAATATACTTGGGTTTTGGATTTTCCTTGGTGCAGAAATTGTACTGTTCGCTACTCTTTTTGGAGTATATGGTGTTCTTTATGAACGCTATGCTGGCGGTCCAACTCACAAGGATATATTTATCATGAAGGATGTAATGATTCAAACTGTACTCCTTCTAACAAGTAGTTTTACAATGGGCGTAGCGATATTTGAAATGCGTAGGAATAATTTAAAAGGATTACTAATCTGGTTTATCCTTACGCTATTGCTTGGTGCTGGTTTCTTATACATGGAGATTAATGAATTCATTCATTATATCCATGCTGGTGCAACGATGCAAACAAGTGCCTTCCTTTCTAGCCTCTTTGTATTACTAGGAACACACGGTGCTCACGTCACATTCGGTATTTTCTGGGCGACCTTTGTTATCGTCCAGTTGTTAAAACGAGGCTTAACGCCTGTTACAGCCCGTAAAACATTCATTATTGGATTGTATTGGCACTTCCTAGACGTTGTTTGGATCTTTATCTTTACTTTCGTGTATCTGAAAGGGATGATTTCGTAATGGAAAAGAAAATGAACAGTTTCCCAATCAGTCATGTCTTTGGATTTATTGCATCCCTTGCACTCACATTTGCAGCTGCATGGGTTGCACTTAAAACGCAAATGTCTTTCAGTGTAATCATGTGGATTATCGGATCCATGGCTATTTTACAGGCTGGTCTTCAGTTGTTCATGTTCATGCATATGACTGAAGGTGAAGACGGAAAAACAAATATTATTAATATCGGTTATGGCGTGTTTTGTGCAGTTGTTATTGTCGTAGGTTCAATCTGGGTATTGTCATCCGGACACGCTAGTCACTAAAAAATGTAATGCCCCCATTATATATAAAAAATCCGGCTTCTATCGAGGCCGGATTTTTTTCTATATTCTCTCTTTTGGAGCTACATCACCCATAACATTAATAAATAATCCAAATCCAAAAATCATCATAGAAGATGCTACAAAACTAATACCAATGTGTAATAGATAATCTCCTGTGATACCGCTTACAAAGAAACTGCTTAAAAAAACCAATACCCCTAAGATTAAACCGAAAGTTGTAACCTTTTTAATAAAAAGCAACAAACTTAAAGAATTTTTCTCCATAAAATTCATCCCCTTTATAGAATATTCTAATAAAGTTCACAAATTTGTCAAACTTTTTTTGGTAAAGGAATTGCTTATGATCATTTTATGCTCCTTAATGCTCATTAGGGTGTTTTTAAATTTATTTGACTAAAGCAATAGGCACAAGTCTATTGAAAATGTGTTTAACAACGACAATATGCTCTATTCAGGTAAAATGCAACTGATTTCGAATTAGGCATGTTTCTTTCCTAATAAAAAAAGGTTATAATAGTGTATATAAAACTGAAAGGAGCCAAAAATTTGAATCAGGACAAGAAAGACTCTCCTCAACTGAACCCAACGGTTGAAAACCTCTCACAAGCAATCTTCACTGTGAATCGTCATGCCAAGACTGCTCCGAATCCAAAATTTCTATATAAATTAAAGCATGATGCTTTACTTAAGCTGATAAGGGAAGGTAAAGCTAAAAAAGTCGGTCTCCATTTCTCGAAAAATCCAAAATTTAGCCAACAGCAATCTGATGTATTAGTTGTATGTGGGAACTACTCATTTCATTTACCACCGTCAAAAAGTGACTTTGATGAGTTGCCTCACCTAGGTAAACTAGACAACCAAGTTCGAAATCCAAAGGCTCAATTATCACTAAATACAGCCAAGAACTTACTCGTTACCTATACAGGAAATAAGGAAGAGAAAACGTTCCCTACCCGCAAAAAACGGAGTTACGAGAAGCCTGTATTTAAAAAACTAGGTCAAAGTTATTTTTAAAAATTAGCCATACAAAAAGAAGCTGAGATACTTCAGCTTCTTTTTCTTTTTATCTATGAAGAAAATAGTTTACCTTTTCTTTGAGCTTATAAAAATGATCAGGTGGTGATTCGGTCGATTCGATAAGTTGATTAGCCACTGAAGAGTAGTACCATAGCTGCTTTTCTTTCCCGCGTTTAAAATGGTTCCATATGCTTTCGCCATCTCTCTCATACGCTTCAATCATACTTGAGATATTATCCAACTTGTCAGCACAGATCAATGACTTTATATCAATGTGGGCTGTTGCGATTGAATCGATGGTATGTTGTTTTCTTTCTTCCCACGTTAAATTTTTGTTTTCGGTATTGCCTTCAACAATAACGGCTACATGGTTTCCAAACTGTTCTCTAATATCCTCAATTCTCACATCTGTATCTTCTACACTATCATGTAAGTATCCAGCAGCAATTAACTCTTCATTACTACCTACAGATTTTAAGATATTCGCAACTCCTTCTAAATGAACAAAGTAAGGTTCAGATGTGGCTTTCCTTGTTTGCCCGTCATGAGCTTTTTTAGCAAAGGCTTTTGCCTTCTCAACAAGTTCCAAAATGACACCTCCTTTTCACGTAAATTTAGAGTATGTACTTATCAATTAGAAGAACTAATTCTGCAATTTCTGGCTTACTTACCTGTGCGTTAGCTCCCACCATTTGACCTTTATGTCTAAGGTCATCTGTTATTAAAGATGAGAAAATAATAACTGGCAATTTAGTCAGGTCTTTATTTTCTTTAATACGTTTTGTTAAGTGATGACCATCCATTTGTGGCATTTCGATATCTGTAATCACTAACTGTACCTCGTCAACTACATTTTTACCTGAAGTTGCTAAATTTTCTAAATAGCTCAAAGCATCTTGTCCATTTTCAAAAAATTCCACTGTTTGGAATCCTGCCTCGGCCAATGTATCATGTAATAACTTACGAAGTAATGGTGAATCTTCTGCTACTACCAGTCTTTTCGAAGAACGCTCACGTTTCCCTAGCTTCTTAACTTGCTGAACATTAATACCCGACTCAGGATTAATTTCAACGACGATTTTCTCAAAATCTAATAATAATATCATTTCCCCATGAAGCTTTATAACACCGATGATTTGGCTATCTGCACCTTGATACATATCTGAAGGTTTCTCAATTTGCCCCCAAGAAATACGATGGATTTGGGTTACAGTATGTACGTGAAACACTACTTTTTGCTTATTAAATTCGGCAACAATAAACTTATCATGTTGGGGGTTCGTTGACGGCGGAAAACCTAGTGCAGTTGCAACATTTACGACTGGCAGCACTTCACCACGTAGTTCAATGATTCCCTCAACATTTTGATGAGCATGAGGGACTTTTATAATAGGAACAGGATTAATGATCTCTTTTACTTTAATGACATTAATTCCGAATTTATTATTACCAATACTAAACTCAACAATTTCTAACTCATTGGTTCCGCTTTCCAACAAAATACCTTTATTTTGATCCATTCTCGTTTCGCCCTTCCCTTTTTACAAATAAGAAAATATATAATCTACTATACCATGAAAGAATATTAATTCTTTAAACAATTTTAAAAGTTTTAGGAAAAAATTGTGACTGAATACCTACTGTAAAATAACTAGACTTTTAAGTATAACCTTCATTATAAAATAAAAAACAAGCCCTTTAAGCTTGTTTTTTAAATTCTTCTATTTAATCACTTTCTCAACTTTCCTTTTATGATAATGATCATGCTCTATAAAATCTACTATGTATTGTCTAATAGAAATAGAATGATTTCCAATAAAAAACGCTGTATCTAGCTCCTCATCTTCCCAACTATTGATTTTGTTTTTTAATTCTATTCTTACTTGTAACAACTCATCAATAAGTTGATCCCTAGTAATTCCACTCTCTGCATACTTCTCAGCAGCATTATTAAACTCTTGGAAGTCAGGATATGGTTCTAGTTGTGCACCACTTTTAAAATGAGGGTATCGCTTTTCAAAGGAATGTTTATCCCAAAAGAGGAGATGTCCAATTACTGCAGCTACGGACCATTTACCTATATCAATAGGAGCAAACCATTTCTCATCTTCAAGCTCTATTAATGAGTTAAACCATTCGTTTAATTCTTCGTACTGAGCTATAATCTCTTGTTTTAGCATTGTCTAGAGTCCCCCTATTCAATTTCTATATATATTCAACACTTATACTCTTTTACCCTTTATAATCACTAACATAAAATTATTTACAATTAATTAACAAAGTTTCCCATGAGTGTATAGTACAATAGTAATAGATGTTGTTGCGAGGTAAGCTTGGAGTTTTAAAGGAGAGGGTTAGATGATTAGCTATATAGGAGATATTGCTGAGTCAGTACCTTGGGTGAGTCCCTATCAGAAAAGCTCAGAACTTTACGACATATTCGAAAAAGAACCTCTGTTAGAAGGGATCGTAGTGATAGCTAATGATCATAAACCATTAGGATTAGTGATGAAAACTAAATTCTATCACAAGTTATCCTCAAAGTATGGTTTTGATATATATATGGGTCGCAGTGTTGATTTATTAATGACCAAAAACCCTCTAATAGTAGATTATTATCTGCCTATAACTGAAGTTAGTAAAATCGCCATGGAACGAGAACAAGATGAGTTATATGACTACATCATCATAGAAAAGAATCGACAATACTTTGGCGCGGTTAATATTAAAAATCTGCTTATAAAGATAGCAGAAGAACAGGTCCTCATCGCACGAAACACAAATCCACTAACAGGGTTACCTGGAAATACACTTATTAAAGAAAAATTAGAGGAAGCTCTTTCATTACCACAGTTTAGTATTTTATATGCAGATTTAGATCATTTTAAGGCTTATAATGATGTCTATGGTTTTGCTAAGGGAGATGACGTCATTAGAGAGACCGCCAATATCCTAAATAAATACGTATTGCTTAAACAAAAGGAAAAATCCTTTGTTGGACATATTGGAGGGGATGACTTTATTGCCATACTTCCTAACTATGAATACGAACCAATCTGTGAATCCATTGTATTAGAATTTGAAAAAATCATCACTGAATTTTATGAAAAGCAAGACATTGATAATGGATATGTTATAGTTCAGAATAGAAAGGGCTCTATTGAAGAAACCCCAATATGTTCCATATCAATTGCAGTAATAAGCAATGAGCGTAAACCCTATCATTCAGTTAATGAAATCAGTGAAGATGCAAGTCGACTTAAGAAGATTTGTAAATTAAATAGCAGAAGTTGTTACATATCAGAACAATTACATATCAAAAAAGACTGTACTCTATGTTAAATACCATAGGATACAGTCTTTTTTTCATAATTTATCACAACTAGTCGTGTTTAACTACCACTGTTCCAGCAATTAAATCATGCAGTGCCTGTTTCTTCTCCGTAAATGCTGCGATAATATACCCAATTAATAGAATGGCAGATAAGAACGTTTGTGCAGCATATCGCCCTAGACCACGCCAAAAAGAAATTCGATTTCCTTTTGTATCTATTACTTTTAACTTAAGGAGTTTTTTCCCGATAGTTGCTTGCCATCTAGATGAATGAAAACCAGCAAAGTATACAAGAGCGATGATTAAATTTAAAGTAGCGCTGACAAACATAGCACCCAAGTAAGAGAATAAATAGGCCATAGCCTCTTCTTCTGATAAAGTCTCTAAGTAGGCTGGGTCACTCATATATGCATCAAATGCACCACTTGCCCCGAAAAAGAGGATAAAAACGACAAACGATAAAATGGCTAATGGTATTCCTATAATAATGGAATCAATTAAATACGCAGCAAAACGTATCCAAAACCCACCGTATTCTACCCTTTCCTGAATATGCTCATGTTCAAAGTTTGACTCCACTTCATAAACCTCCTGAAATATATAATTCTCCATAAATTATATCACTAATCAAACTATTTATGTTACTCCTGTTATATGTAGTTATATCCGTTACTCAATCCCTTTTGAATATTGCCTTTAGAAGAAAAAAGAAAAAATGGTGACACCGATATATGATAATTTTGTGAATTGTATCACAAACACCTAGACCTTCTTTCATTTAAGGAATACAATACAAACGTAAACAGCTAAAGCTTTTGCTAAATCAAATAAAGAGGTGCTTTTAAAAATGAAAGGGACAGCGATTCTTTATCAAAAAGACCAAAAAGTAACGATTATTGAAGACGTTGATCGCTCAGTTTTTGATGAAATAAAGGAACAATGTGGTTGCGATCATTGCAATTGCAAACTTGAAAACAAAATTGTGGATTTCGGTACTGTCTCCCCTGTTCTATGGCATGAAGACGAAGTAGATTGGGACTACGGATATTAATATAAGGAATATGATTACAATTTTTTCGATAGCTACACTTTAGAGGGTATGGTTTCCTTGTCCGCTAGAGATACGAGAAATTGATTTAACCCTTTGGAAGTTCCAAAGGGTTTTTTATATGGTGATTTCGACATTTACTCTTTACAAGGGACAATCGTAACCGGACATGGAGCTAAATGTAATACACTATATGTAACACTTCCTAAAGCATTGCTTAATACAGGACTCATCCCTCTAGAACCCATAATGATGGAGTGGGCAGAATTTTCTTTAGCTGCTTTTGTAATTTCTAATGAAGGCAAGCCAAGTTTGATGACTTTTTCATATTTACAATTTGATTCTTTCAGGTCGTTTTCAGCCTTTTGAAGGATTTCTTCCCCTCGCTGGGCGTAAAACTTGTCAAGCTCCTCTTTAGAAATATTACCTACTCTTTGGTACTCTTCATATTGTGGTCTTTGAACATTAATTAAGAGGATGCTATCCCTTTCTTTTAGTGAGCTTATCGCGAATTGTACTGCTTGTTTTGAAGATGATGAACCATCGAATGGAACTAATACCTTATGACTCAATTTACTTCCTCCTCCCTTTACGTTCAAGGTACCTCTTTTGTCCTTTATTGACAAGCCGTTTTACATAGATTTCATAAAAGATTACTTTTTTACAAGGAATATTTAAATTTAGGATTTACGTGATAAAATAAAGGAACGTACTAGGAGGATGATGATGTTGGAACATCTAATAAACAATCAAGTAAAGCAACTAGAGATATCAGGTATTCGCAAGTTTTTTAATATGGTTGCAGGAACAAAAGATATGATTTCCTTTACCATTGGACAACCTGATTTCCCAACTCCTGACCATGTAAAAGAGGCAGGAAAACGAGCAATCGATAACAATTTCACTTCTTATACACATAATGCTGGGACAATCGAACTTCGTAAAGCGGCTGCAGATTTTGTTCTAGATAAATATAAGCTGACATATGACCCTGAAAATGAAGTGATTATTACTACTGGTGCTAGTGAAGCAATTGATATCACTTTCCGTACCATTTTAGAGGAAGGAACAGAAGTTATTTTGCCGGGCCCAATATATCCCGGTTATGAGCCCATTATTCGTATGTGTGGGGCAACGCCTGTGCATGCTGACACACGAGATAACGAGTTTAGACTGACTGCTTCTATTATTAAAAAATACATAACAGATAAGACAAGATGTATTGTTATCCCCTATCCATCCAACCCAACTGGAGCTAGTTTAACAAGGGAAGAAATTATAGATATCGTTGATCTTCTAAAAGATAAAGAAATATTTATTCTAGCAGATGAAATCTATAGTGAGCTCGTTTATGATCAAGCTCATGTTTCCATTGGTACATTTTTAAGAGAGAAAACGATTGTTATTAATGGATTATCCAAATCTCATTCTATGACAGGTTGGAGAATTGGGATGCTGTTTGCGCCTCAATATTTAGCACAGCATATATTAAAAGTGCATCAGTACAATGTTTCCTGTGCAACTTCAATTTCACAAATGGCTGCATACGAAGCGTTGACTGCAGGGAAAGATGATGCAGTTTCTATGAAAGAGGAGTACATAATTAGAAGAGATTACGTATATAATCGACTCTGTCAAATGGGGTTTGA
Source organism: Cytobacillus spartinae (assembly GCF_042865285.1). Lineage (NCBI taxonomy): Bacteria > Bacillati > Bacillota > Bacilli > Caryophanales > Bacillaceae > Cytobacillus > Cytobacillus spartinae. Next base: position 28,331 of record NZ_JBIACK010000017.1, read on the forward strand.
TATTGTTAAGCCCGATGGAGCCTTCTATTTCTTTGTAAAAATGCCTTCAGGCTACACATCTTCTTTTGATTTTGCCATAAAACTTGTAGAACAAGCGGGCGTTGCAGTTGTTCCCGGAAGCGCCTTTTCTGAGTTTGGGGAAGGTTATTTTAGGCTCTCTTTTGCCTACTCCATGGAAACGCTTAGTGAAGGGCTAGATAGAATGGCAAAGTTCTTAAGCAAATAAATGATAAAAGTGCAAGCATCTCGCTTGCACTTTTCCCTTTATAGACCACCTTCATATTTACCATCGTTTTTAGGTGCTTTTTCCTTTTTTGCTTTATCTTTATGAATTTGATTGGTAACATGACTACCGACTTCATGTGCAAATTCTTGGTTAATGACTGCTGAATCAAAACCCTTTTTGTTTTTTTGCTGTGGATCATTCTTTTTTGTACGCTTCGCCATTCAATAGTCCTCCTTAGATAATTTCTTCGATTATTGTTCGATTTTTGTTAACTCTTTATGCAACATAAGAATTCAAATTGCATGTTTCCCAAAATCTTTTAAAAAAAGTAAGAAACCTATCAACCTTTCCCAAGCGAGTATCGTCTAAAGGGAAACAACTTCTTAGAAAGGAGGCTAACAGATGAATAAACATGAAACCATTGCGAAATTAATGAATGATTACGGCACTTCTGTTCTCCATCTCACATATTCTTATGTTCGTAATCGACAAACTTCCGAAGACCTAACTCAGGAGATTTTTATCAAATGTTTTGAAAAACTTGATTCATTTAAAGGGAATTCCTCCATCCAAACATGGTTATACAGAATTGCTGTTAATCATTGTAAGGATTACGTAAAAAGCTGGAACTATCGAAAGGTTTACATTACAGATTATATTTCTTCCTTTTTAAGAGAAAATCAATCGGGGGCAGAAGAACAATTCCTAAAGCGATCAGAGAAAAATGAACTAATAGATGCTGTCTTCAAGCTTCCAATCAAATATAGAGAGATCATTTTCTTATATTACTTCCATGAATGTTCGCAAAAAGAAATTAGTGAAATATACCAACTGAATATTAACACAGTAAAATCTAGACTATCTAAAGGAAAAGAGTTGTTAAGAAAATCTTTAGTAGAAAGGGGTGTTGAATATGGAGAAGAAATTCAAAGAGATGAAAAATCAAATGCTTGAAGGAGAATTATCCGGGTTTGAATTTACTAGTAGAATGGAAAGCAATGTTTATAGAAAGATAAGCTCACCTAATCAAAGTAAGAAAAAGAAAGTTAAAAGATTTGCTCCACTTATTTTGACAGCAGCCCTTATTACTTTATTTTTCACAGGGATGTATGAGTTTGTCATTAAAGATAATATAAACACTCAGCAAGGGAGTCCCGATAAAAAAGAAGAAAAACCAATCATGTCTTCACCTTCTTACGTACCAGAAGGCTATGAATTTGAGCATGTTAAAACCTCTGGTTCAAATGATACTCCTATTTATGAACATGTTTTTAAACATAAAGAAAATCCCGATGCCTTCTACATCTATAGAATGCAAAAGCAAAAACCTGATTTAGATATGACAAAAGGAAATAATATTCCATTAACCGTGACCTTATTAGGGAGTGTCTTCAAGATTTCCTCTACTCATACAATTCTTTTGTGGGAGGATGAAGGCTACTATCAAATGGTGGAACAACAAGGTGATTTATCTGATTTAGATTTCATTAAAATAGCTGATAGCATTTTAAAGGACAAAGGCTATACCTCTTATCTGGAAAATAACATAGAGCAGCTTGAGGATGAGCAAAAAAATTCTCAAAATGAGCAAACGATCCCAGACCTTTCTGCAACCGAAGCCATAGATCTACTAGACAGATATGAAGAATCTTTAAATAAGATGTATGACGATATAGACCCTAACATTTTCATGAAATTTAAAAGCTATGAGAGTCTGACTGACCTACTACCTCTTTTTACCGACTTTATGGATCCTGAGCTAGTGGAGAATGTATTGAAGGTCAAAACCGAAGTGAAATCTGATGGGCTGTATGCCATTGCTATGGATGGTCCACTTTTATTTGATTCAGATCAACCTTATCAATTTGAAAAGAATGATGATCATTCATACACATTAGTGCAACAAACAGAAGATGAACTACGTGGAAAAGCTACACTTCGTGTAACATTTAGTTTTATCGATGGTAATTGGAAGATAACGGATATGAACCCGTATCACTAAAAAACGGTCTCTTGAATGAGACCGTTTCTACTATTTTTCAAGGTTCCAATATTTATAAAGGGCCTGAGTTCCACTATTCTCTTCTCCGTTTTCGGCTAATTTATTATATAAGGAAATAGCTAATGACAACCCAGGTGTTTCCATATCCATATTTTTAGCTTCTTCTAATGCAATGTTCATATCCTTGATTAAGTGCTTGATATAAAAACCTGGTTCAAAATTCCCTTGTATCATTCTTGGAGCCAAATTAGACAAAGCCCAGCTTCCAGCAGCACCTGAAGATATGCTCTTCAACACTGTTTCAGGATCAAGCCCTGACTTTTCAGCGTAAACAATAGCCTCACATACCCCGATCATACTAGACGAAATGACGATTTGATTACACATTTTTGTATGTTGTCCTGATCCAGCTTTTCCTTGGTAGACGATATTTGTGCCAAGGATATTAAAAATCGGTTCAACAGCCAAAAAGTCCTCATGGTCCCCACCTACCATGATGGATAGTTTCCCATCTCTTGCACCGATATCTCCACCTGATACAGGTGCATCTAAAGCGTGGACCTTTCTTTCCTTCCCAGCTTCATAGATTTTTATAGCTAATGAAGGAGTAGAAGTAGTCATGTCAATTAAGTATGTATTTTCTCCGCAACTTTCTATTAAGCCATTCTCCCCTAAGTACACTTCTTCTACATCAGAAGGATATCCGACGATGGAGATAATGACATTAGCCTTTTCTGCAATCGTCTTAGGAGAATCTGCCCAATTAGCTCCCTCCTGCAATAGGTCCTCTGCTTTTTCTTTTGACCGTGTATAAACCACAACAGGATAGCCCGCACGTAATAAATTGCGCGCCATACTTTTCCCCATAACGCCTGTTCCTATAAATCCTACAACTGTATTTTCTGGTGAAATCATCTTTATCGCTCCTGTCTATTTTTAATATTCTAGCTGGCTAGAATTTGAAAATTAATCCTTTATAGCTTAGATTTCTTGTTAAACTCTTCCCATTCTTCCCTTAACAATCCCATCCTAATGGAATCATAATATTCGCCATTGTAAAAGCGACATTTCCTCAATCTAGCTTCCATAGTCATTCCAAGCTTTTCGCCAACCTTTACCATACGGAAGTTACCTGACCATGTCGTGAATCCTACTCTGACTAATGGCAAAGTTTGAAATAAATGAGTGATCCATAGACTCAATGCACGAGTACCATATCCCCCACTCCAATATTGGGGATCATAAATACCAATCCCCATTTCTAACCAATTGGATGGTTTATGCTCCCAGTAGTAACTTACTGTTCCGATTAGTTTATCGTTTATTAAAATGGCCCAAAAATCATCCTGATTAATGAATTGATCACTTTTAGACAAATATTCTTCGTACGACAAAGCTTTATGCTCAAAATATGGTGCATCCCACTTCTTCCATTCCGGCGACTCCTCTTTATACGTTAGTTCCCATAAACGTGGGAGGTCATCTTCAGTAACAGGTCTTAGCGTTAATTTTCCATTTCTATATGCCAAAGAAATCCCTCCATCTTTAAATCTATCAAATTACCTTTTAGGTGGTTTAAAAAAGGATTAGTTTGATATAATTTTATCATTATTTTTACTATTTGGATAATTTTATGATGTAGGTCTTCTGTGAACAAATAGGATTCAAAGTTCACCAAATAAAAAAAGCTGAGCCAAAATATCTCTAATTTGGATCAGCTTTTTGTTCATTTAAAGTTGTGAAGCAAAATTCGTTAAAAATCCTCTTCCTATAACCTCTTGGTCATTAAAAACCTCAACAGAGATGGATTCTTCATTTGTAATCATCTTTTTTAATTCAAACGTATGTAAATCTTTTTTTAATGGAATTGGATTCATAAAGAACAAATCTGCCTTATCCTTGTTCACTTCAATATATTCTCCATTGTGAACAAAATCCTCGCCGTATATGATTTCTGTTGACCCCAGTGCAGAAGCTAGTTTCTCATTATGTATGATTAGCCTTACCTTATACATTTTTTCATCTGTAAACATTTTCTCATTAATCTTAAATTGAAATTGAAGTTCATTATTCTTTGTTAAAATGGCTCCGGCATGCTGGTTTATAATAGATTGTTCTGATCCTATACCGCAACCAGTAAGTGAAAAAAGAAAAACAAATACTATAGACTTTTTTAGAATATGAAACAGCATGTCTACAATCCCCCCTACTGCTACCATATCCGTTTTTCTAAACCATTAAACGTAAAAATAGGAAAAAATTAAAAAGCTTGGCGAGTGCCAAGCTTTCTAACTTTCATTTGATGGAAACTAAATTGATTTCACCATACCACCATCGACTAAAAATGCACTACCAGTCATATACGCATTAGCATCTGAAGCTAAAAAGACAACTACGTTAGCAAATTCCTCAGGTGTACCATATCGCTTAAGCGGGATTGTTGCTTTTACCTTTTCTTCTACTTCTTGTCTCGTAATACCTTGCTTCTCAGCATTTATGCTGTCTAGATGCTTTACCCTGTCAGTTGCAATTCTTCCCGGAGCAACGGTATTAACTAAAATACCATAATCAGCAAGCTCTTGGGCAATTGTCTTTGAGAGGCCAATGATGCCCGTTCTAAAGGTATTTGATAAAATTAGCCCTGGAATTGGTTCTTTAATCGAAGAAGAAGCGATATTAATGATTTTTCCGCCTTGCTTTTTCAAGTATGGGAGCGATTCCTTAATTAATCGGATATAGGATAAGAGGTTAAGTTCAAACGCTTGTTGCCACTGCTCCTCTGTAATTGATTCAAAAGTACCCGCTGGTGGACCACCCGCATTATTTATAAGTATATCTATGGACCCGTATGTATGAACAGTACCATTCACTAAATTAGTTATGTCACTTCGATTCGTAATATCAGCCGTTATGTATGACACATTCCCCTTACCTAATGCCGTAAGCTCTTCGTGCACCTTTTTTAATTTGTCCTCATCTCTACCTGAAATGACGACATTTGCTCCTTCTTTTAATAACCCCTCCGCAATGGCCCTTCCTAACCCTTGGCTAGATGCAACTACTAATGCTGTTTTTCCATTTAAATTATATTCCATTTTTTAAAACCTCCTATGAAAGAACTGTACTAATATTATACAGAAAATTCTTAATTAATACCTTAAAGAGCTTCAGAAAATCACAAATAGAATCTGAATATCAATTTCTATATTACTTTTTCATTTCAATGTATTCTCCCTTAGCTTATGGAAAAAAATATATTGAGAAGGAGGATTTTTCATGACGAGTATGTTCGAAGTTCTAAAGGATTATTTGCAAATGAATTTAGATCATGAACCAAAAAACCCGCTTCACGTCGGAGAGGTTATGAGTTGCTGGTTGTATTTAACCTTAATGGATGAAGCAACCATATATATTCAAATTGGTTTAAATACAACAACGGATGATGACGTCATCAAAATATTAAAAGAAAGCTTATCTCAATGTGATACACAAGGGCAAAGGTTTAAGGAATTTATGAAGAAAGAAGGAATTCATTTACCTCGTACAAGTGAACAACGCCCTGATTCAAACCCTAACGGAGTACCATTGGGAACAAAACTAACAGATGATGAAATCACAAACGGTTTAAGTATAAAAACAGTTGCAGCTGTCATGCATTGTGCGGCATCGGCAAGCCAAAGTATAAGAAATGATGTTGGGGCACTATTCATGCAATGCATGATTGAGAAAATGAAATTTGGCACTTCACTTAAAGACTTAATGAGAAAGCGAAGTTGGATTAAAGTTCCTCCTTATTACTATCCACCGGGAATGCCTAAACCATAATTAGGCAGATTCCGGTTTTTTCTTTTTGGTGTACTGTTATTTCAATTACAGTTACAAAAATTAAAAATGGTTCCTTTTTTCATAGGAACCATCAATTTATATAAATTTGTAACCGAGGGGCAATATTATCGTAAAACTTTATTTGTAAATGAGCTTTGAATCGTATAAACTTCATTTCTTTGTTTATCTTTAATTTCCTTGTATCTATCATGAAATAAAAAACTTACAACCAATCCAACCATTTTTCATCTTCCCTTCTTTGTCATATCCTTATTTTAGAAAAAATGTATACTTATATGAACAATCATTAGATGGTACTTTTTTCAGCCTTTAGACTGAGATCCTTATTGAACTGACGGAGTAGAATAGTTTTATTGACTCTATACCCCGTTCTTTATTTAAAAAACCTTACTAGGGGCAAGCGTTAGCGCAGAACTCTGTTTGTGAATGAACTTTGAATTTCATAAATTTCATTTCTTTGTTTGTCTTTAATCTCTAAGTATCTATCATGAAATAGAAAGCTAATTACCAAAGCAATCATCTTTCATCTTCCTTTCTTTAACTTGACTTTGTATCTTTATTTTAGGAAAAATTTTGTTTTTCCATAACAATCCATGGAAGGTATTTACTTCATTCTTTAGACTGATATGGGCATTCTTCTAATGGTGGAGGATGAATTGTTTGACCATCCATGCTAATCATTTTACAATCAAAGAAAACGATGAACGGAGGGTAACAGAATGGCCTTACATAAGGAGATTTACGTATTTGATGGTGATAAACCGAAAAAGGCAGTAATTAGAAATTACCACAAAGAAGATTTCAATGAGCTTATAAGGATTCAACGCGAAGCTTTCCCGCCTCCTTTCCCGTCTGAACTCCTCTGGAATAACGAACAATTAACAAACCATATCACCCTCTTTCCAGAAGGAGCCATTTGTATCGAGGTAGAAGGCAAAGTATGTGGATCCATGACGGGTTTGATCGTTAACCATAATCCTGAGCATCCTAACCATACCTGGTCTGATATCACAGATGATGGATACATAAGAAAACATGACGATAAAGGAAATACACTTTATGTAGTAGACATTTGTGTTAGTCCGCCATATAGGAAGTTAGGACTCGGTAAATGGCTTATGCAATCTATGTACGAAACGGTTGTTTCCTTAGACTTAGACCGTTTACTAGGCGGAGGAAGAATGCCTGGTTATCATCTGCATGCAAAGGATTTATCTGCTGGGGAATATGTAGACCGATTAATGAAGGGGGAACTTCGAGACCCTGTTATTACTTTCTTATTACGTTGCGGGAGAACACCTGTTATACCAGTAGAAAATTATTTAGAGGACGAGGAATCCTTAAATTATGGCCTATTAATGGAATGGAAGAATCCATTTAAAAATAGATTATAGTTCTTAACAATTTCGCTAACATAAAAAATAAACGGGTATAATTTCTCCTAACGGGTTCGGTTTTGAGGTGCAAACTCAACAATGAAAATAACACAAAGCGTGGTCAAATGACCACGCTTTTAACTTTATAATTAGTAAGTTTTATTGTTTATTGAATGGTTATACCATTTGGCATTTCGCCAACATTTAAAGTGGCAATTACTTCATTCTTGTCATTATCAATAACACTAACTGTATTGTCATACATATTTGTCACATATACGAATTTATTATCTTCGCTCGTCACAATACCGTGAGCACCTTTACCTACTTCGATCGTAGCGACAACTTTTTTGTTTTCTAAATCCACTTTGGTAATACTATTTGATGGATTTTCAGAAGTTCCTTGGTTTGCAACCCACACAAATTTATCATCGGATTGAATATAAACTTGAGCTGGACCTTCACCAACAGCAACCTTTTCTACTTTTTCAGTAGCAATGTCAACGATAGATAGCAAATTTTCGCTATTTAAAGTTGTAACAAGAGTTTTTCCATCTGTTGTAACTCCTGTTGTAACTGGTACATTACCTACTACTATTTTTTTCGTTTCTTTCATTTCTTCTAAATCAATGACACTAACGGTGTTTTCATTCATATTTGCTATATATGCGAATTTACTATCTGATGAAATCCTAAAACCATGTGGTCCATTACCTGTTGCAATTGTGTGAATAACTTTATAAGTTTTCATGTCAATAACAGATACATTATTATCTCCGTTATTCGTTACAAGTGCATATTGATTATTTTCTGTGAAGACAATATGTGCAGGATGTGAACCTACTTCTACTTCTTCAATCAATTCATTTGTTTCAGCATCATAAAAGGCTGCTTTACCATCATTATTTTCTTCGCTTGTACCGTGTTCACCGTGAGAAGTATCTTCATTAGTTTCTCCCTTTGTATCGTGACTTTCATCATTGGAACCGTGGTCAGCATGGGTTTCTTCCTCGGAATTTTCTTCATGTTCCTCATGTGTTCCTGAAGGTACAATAGTAGCACCAATAATCTTATCATCAGGCGAAATTTGTACATTGTGTACAGTTCCTTTGACTTTAAATGTTTCGATAACTTTGTTTGTTAAAGCATCAATCTTCGAAATACTCCCCTCGTTTGCTGTGAAGTAAAAAGAAGAGTTAGCGTCTACTTGTTCGTTTTGTACAGGGGCACCGACTTCTTTTTGATTTTGTTGATTTGAAGTGTTTCCACAAGCTGCTAAAAACATACTTGTTGCTAAAGAAATGGATAATATAGCAAACTTTTTCATATTTATAACCTCCAATATATTGTTTTGTACCAAAAAATATTACTCTGTATTTTTGCAGAAACCTTAAAGTTTTTGTGTCTGTAATGTTACAATACCGTGCAGTAAATGTGCAGGGACTTTATTAGTTTTTTGTCTATTAAAGTGCAAAAAGGCAACAACCACTAATTTGGAAGTTGCCTTTTATAGTTTAACGCATATAAATTATATCTTTAAAAGTAAAAATTTTATCAGTCAGACCTAAACGTTGGGCTGGTGTTTTTCTATTTCCTTCTTGCCATTTTTCGTTTTAAAAGTCGAACAGAAATTTAATTTTTTCTCCTTTCTAAAATAGCAATCATATTAACGTATGAATTAACACCAATTTTTCATGTGACAATAAAAATTGTCATTCCATTAAACAGTAAGCCAATTATGGTGCTATTTTATAATCCAATTCACCACAAACGGTAATATAACAACAAAAATAAAAAGACGAAATCAATGCGATTTCGCCTTCTAAATATACTGCTAATTATATTGTTTGCACCTCAAAACCGAACCCGTTAAATTTCTCCCGTTTATTTTTTTTCATATATATTTATCAGTGAATCCATCAGTTCAATTTGGATATCATATTGCTTATAAATATTCTCAAATGTTAACTCTGTAATAGCATCTACTTCCATATACTTCCTTTTAACCTCAATTCCCTCTTTATGCCTCCTTAATTCTTTGATCAGTAGTTCTTTCTGAGCTCTTAAGGCTTCAAGTACATCTTCTTTAAGAGCACTATGAATGAAACTAAGTCCTGTATAAAGTTCACTTGGCAAACTAACGGAGGAAGATTTTAGTGATTGTAAAAGTAACTTTTGAAACTCTTCCTCTCCTTTAGAGGTTATCTTATAAATAGCCTTTATTCGGTGGCCTGTTTGCTCCACTTTGTCGACCTCAACAAGTTCTTCTTTTTCCATCTTTTTTAATGCATGGTAGATAGATCCTGGTAGGATACCCGCCCATCGATCGGCCTCACTTACCTGTAGAATCTGCTGAATCTCATATCCTGACATAGATTTTGATCGAAGTATTCCTAATACCATTAGTCGCGTCATTACGTTATCTCCTCAACATAAAATACTCAATGTTGAATAGTATGTTATCATAAAAGATCAATCACGTAAATCCTCTTATGTTGAATATTTTTTTACACGGTTTATAGTTTTTACCCCATGAGGATCCCACTTGAAGGTAGGTACAGCTAGTAGCATCGAGCCAATTAAATACAAGCAAGGGATTAAAAATGCTAGAAAAAGATCTCCATGACTTTCAGTTAAGGTTCCTCTTAATCCTTGAACGTAATACTCAAATGGTAAGAGCTTACCTACAATACTCACCCATTGCGGAGCATTTGTTAAAGGATAGAAAGCTTGACTCATAAATATCATAGGCAATTGCAAAAGGTTTGAATACATATTGATTTGTCCTTCATTTTGAGCAAGATTAGCAATTAAAAAGCCAATGGCTGTAAAGCATAGGGATCCAACTGCTATTAAGATCGCGGAAATAAAAATAGCTCCTGCCCCAACTTCGATACCAAGAAATAGAATCCCACCAACCCATACTAGCATATTTAAAATCGTACCTATTAGAGTTCTCGCTAAAGTCATAATAAAAATAAATGAGAGAATTGGCATTGGAGTTAGCTTTAATAGTTTGTATACCCCTCTGTTTCTTTGAAGATGAACTTGAAAAGCAATTCCTTGCATTCCCCAAAAAATTGTACTGATTGCTGTTACTCCTGATACTATTCTTATTGGCATATCTCCACCCTCAAAATATAATCCTAAACCGACCATTAAAACGATTGGAAACAAGAGTGAATAAAACAGCGTTATTTTATCTCTTAGAGATGTAATAATCATAGACCTAAATATAATTGACATCATGCATATTTCTCCTTTTTTTATCTACTTTTTATATGACGAAGCCCCATTTCTAACTGTTATGGCTTTTCCATTTAGCATTCAATTGGATGAAAAGAATGGTCTGTCAGTTTTAAGTATAGTTGCTCTAAATCGTTTACTCTGTGTTCTTTACATAATTGAACGGGATTCCCCTCTGTTATCACCCTTCCATCATCAATCATTACTACTCTTGTAGCTAGCTTTACTACTTCGTCCATGTCATGTGTAGTAAAAACAATCGTTTTTCCTTCTAAAAAAAGTTGATTGATTAGGTTGTGGGTAGATATTCTCGATCTTGGGTCTAATGCAGCTGTAGGCTCATCTAAAAATACTAATTCTGGGTCATGAACAAGAGCTGTTGCAATAGCTAATCTTTTTTGTTGGCCACCGGAAAGCTTAGAAGCTTCCGTGTCCTTTGCATCTACTATTTGGCACTTAACAAGTAATTCCCTAGCTTCTTCCTTCGTTAATTTCTTCTTATAAAACGCAGAAAATAGCCTCAAATTCTCTAAAGCTGTTAGTCCCGGAAAGAAAGGGACTGATTGTAATTGAACTCCTATATGCTCCTTATAGCTACTAGACCAGTGAACAACTTCTCCTTCATCATAACTTCTTAATCCTACTAGAATTTCTAATGTAGTTGTTTTCCCGGCTCCATTAGGACCTATGACGGCTATTTTCTCATTTTTATCCACTTTAAAATTAACATCCTTAACCACCGATCGAGATCCATACTTTTTGGCGATTTGTTTTGCTTGAATATAAAACATATTTATAACCTCCTAATATCACTCAATATTAAATAGTCAACATTGAGTAATTAAATTTAACTAAATAATACAATGTTAGTAAGATTTTGTAAATCAGAAGTTTGTAAATATTTTTCGACAAAGATTTAACAAAAAAAAAGACCAACTAATAAAAGTTGATCTTTTAAGGGGGGAATGAATAAGCTTAAGCTTTCCAACCTAAGTGTTATTAAACTAATACCCCTTTTTTAAAAATGTAAACTTACATTTGTGTAGCCGCTTGAACTGCTTGAATGACTTCTTCAGTTGTTCTCATTTGAAGAACTTCAGCAGCCAACTTTTCCATATCCGCTTTGTTTAATTGACGAATTTGAGAACGAGCTTTCAAAATGGATGTAGCACTCATGGAGAACTCATCTAATCCTAATCCTATGAGTAAAGGGATAGCTGTTTCATCTCCTGCCATTTCTCCGCACATACCTGCCCATTTACCTTCTTTATGAGCAGCATCAATGACCATTTTTACCAGTCGAAGAATAGCTGGGTTATATGGTTGGTATAGATAAGAGACTCTTTCGTTCATGCGGTCTGCTGCCATTGTATATTGAATCAAATCATTGGTTCCAATACTGAAAAAGTCTACTTCTTTTGCAAAAAGATCCGCGATAACAGCTGTGGAAGGAATCTCAACCATGATTCCAATTTCAATATCGTCAGACACTGCTACTCCTTCTTGAAGAAGCTTCTGCTTTTCCTCTTCTAGCGTAGCTTTTGCTTGACGGAATTCATCAATCGTTGCAATCATTGGGAACATGATTTTTAAATTCCCAAAAGTACTTGCTCTTAGTAAAGCACGCAATTGAGTTCTGAACATTCCTTGCTCTTCTAAGCATAAACGAATTGCACGGAAGCCTAAGAAAGGATTCATTTCTTTTGGTAGGTTAAGATATGGTAATTCTTTATCTCCACCGATATCTAATGTACGAACGACGACCGGCTTACCTTTCATTCCTTCTAGAACTGCTTTATAAGATTCAAACTGCTCTTCCTCAGTAGGTAGCTGATCTCTTCCCATATATAAGAATTCCGTACGGTATAGACCAACACCTTCTCCACCATTATTAATAACGCCTTCTAAATCCTGAGGCGTTCCAATATTAGCAGCAAGTTCTACATGATGGTTATCAGCAGTGAATGATTCCTCATTAACAAGCTTAGCCCACTCAGCTTTTTGTGCCTCATAAGCAGCATTTTCATTTCTATATCTCTCAACGATGTCTTCTGTTGGGTTGATATGAACTTCACCTTTTAAACCGTCTACAATAACTAAATCCCCAGTATTAATATCTTTTGTTGCCGATTTTGTTCCTACAACGGCAGGGATTTCCATGGAACGCGCCATGATTGCTGAGTGAGACGTTCTTCCACCAATGTCTGTAGTAAATCCTTTAACAAATTGGCGATTAAGTTGAGCTGTATCAGAAGGAGTTAAATCCTCAGCGATAACAACGACTTCCTCAGAGATCATACTTGGGTTAGCTAATTGAACTCCAAGAAGATGGGAAAGTACACGCTTCGTAACATCACGAATGTCAGCTGCACGTTCTTTCATGTATTCATTATCCATAGATTCGAACATCGTGATAAACATGTCTGCTGTTTCTTTTAATGCGAATTCTGCATTTACACTAGAAGATTTAATATTGTCTTCTATCGGATTTAGTAATTCTGGGTCACTTAGAACAAGAAGATGAGCTTCAAAAATAGCTGCCTTATCCTCGCCAAGTTCCACTTTTGCTTTATCCCTAATAGCTTCTAGTTCAGATTTAGATTTGTTAATCGCTGCCTGAAAACGGTCTACTTCTGCACCAACGTCAGAAACAGTTTTCTTTTCGAAAGATAAATTTGGCTCTACTAAGCGAAATGCTTTAGCAATCGCTATTCCACTTGAAGCTGCAATACCGTTTAGCAAATTCATTATTCAGCTAACCCTTCTTTAGTTAATGTCTCTTCAAGACTCTTAAGAGCTTCTTGTTCATCGCTACCTTCAGCAATAATCTTGATGTCAGCACCTTGGCCTACACCCAGTGACATTACACCCATAATTGATTTTAAATTCACTTTTTTCTCCTTGTATTCAAGGTGAATATCAGAATCAAATTTACCTGCAGCTTGTACTAACAATGTTGCTGGACGAGCATGGATTCCTGTATCAGCAATAACTTTGAATTGTTTTTCTACCATAATAATCATACTCCTTTTTCTAATAAGAATTCCCAATTAAGATGTTAATTTATTTCTGGTTGCCTAATAACTTATTATTGCATACTCATATAATCAACTAATTTAAGTTAAAGATACCGTGTTCCTTTTTATTAATTTTTCCATTAATTGTGTTTTCATGTAGGTTGTTTAAATTAAATCAGTTGAAATTCACATGATTCCCTACATATATGTAGTCAGTAAAAAGGGCCACATAGCAACTTTGACCAAGTCATCAGACACATGACATCTCAGAAAAAAGAATAGCATTTTCGGACCCTCAAGACAACGAAAAACCCTTATATTTAAAGGATTTTTCACACTTTTTTTAGTTAAACGCTTTCATTTTCCAGTCTTTGTTTAACCTTACCAAATTGTAGTGTATTGAAACCAATTCTCATTTTTGCTACGGTTCCTTTTAGCGCTGTCGAATGATCTTCCTCTAAGCCTGTGTAGACATTGGCAAGATCTGTTACTGACCTTGCCAACATCTCAATTACATTTCTTAAATCGGTTTCATTAAAAGTTGTTTGGTCCTCCATTAATACTTCCAAAATATCTTGGGACAAGCACTTTACCCTTAGCGCCTTCTCAATCTCAGGTCTCATACGATCCCTCCGCATTTATATTTACATGAAATATATGCAGAAACATTCGGATGCATGATTTTCCACTGACTTGTTATAAAATAAATCTAAACTTGTAACTAGCAGGTTAGTTTGCTCTATTTTTAAAGATAGTCCTTAGAGTCTCTCTTTTTTCGGCTTTAGAGACTCCCTTCCACCTTTTAATAGGCTTCTCTATTTCACCGTTTTCCATTAACTCTTTTTGCAGGTTCTTTAATTCTCTTTTCTTTAGTTTAATTTCATGTTTAAACTCATCGTCTGCTAGGAGGTGTTCTTCCCCACCATACCTGACTTTTTCATAAGAATCATTAATCTTCTCAAAGTTTTCTAACCCAAGTCTCGTCATCCAGTCTTCAAAAGACTCGTAATATTTTCGACCAAGCTTTAGCTTGTCAGCATATTTCTCAAATTCAAATATTTCTTTTCTAATAGGGTGTGAAGGTGGTTTTTGCTTCCCTCTAAACCCAAATGACTTGTTGATAGAAATATCGGACTCTGTAGATGAATAAAAGGAGTCAGTTTTTGTTGTTCTTGTTGTATGAATCGCTTTCTTTTTCTTATAAAAATAAATGAATAGGAAAATGAGTCCTATGAAAAACAAAGCAGAAATGATATATGCAGGATCAATAAGAGAAGTAGTTGTATCCCTTACTGCCTCCTGTTGAGGAAGAGGTTCCATTTGATTTTCTTGCTGAGTTTTTTCATCTTCATATTCAATTACTAGATTATCTGCCCATATTAACAATGGGGAAGCTAAGGTTCCAACAAAATAAGCAATGCCCTCAAACACTCTAAGAAAAATCCATCGAAAGATGTTTAAGCCTCCAGCAATTAATACAGAAATGATAGATAGGATCCCAATTACTGAGATAAACGAACGAGTATAACCCTGTTTTTCCTCTGTACCAGTTTCTATTGTGAGCAATCGAATGATAAAACCACCTGTTATAGAAAATACAAGCTGAAACAATAATAAAAACAGAATTTGGTTGCTATATGTATGTCCAGAAGAAATCGTAAATAACAATCCGATGACACCCATAGCAAATGTGACTAAAATCCATTTTCCTTCGCTTTCCCTTTCAGGGTCATTGTAATGTGTGAGCGTCCTTATAAAAATTAATACTCCCAAAAGCACCAATAGTGATATCGGTAAAAAAGAAAAACCAACGCTAAAAAATATGGGTAGAATCACCACTAGAAATATAATCTTCCCTTTTTCTTTAAACTTGTGAAGTAACAAGGTAAACGATAGAGAAGCAAAGAACGTAAGAATCGTATACGCAGCCAAGGGAGCCGGCTTATGCATGGAAAAAAATAATACAACGAATAGAACTCCCCCAAATAAAATCTCTATTCCTTGAAGATATGTGACTTTAAGTAATCTAATCATCTTCCTAACTCACCCCTTCACTTGCTTTTATGTGGAGCGGCTGAAGATTGGCATATTGATCAAACAGCTCAATCTGTAACAAGGATGTTCCCTTTTTCCGAATAGGAATTATCTGATCAGTGAAGGAACCAGACTTTACTCCTCCGTGGATAAAATAAGGTTGTACAGATAAGTGTCTATTATAGAAGGAGAGCATTTTATCATAGGGATAAATATAAGAATGCTGACCAATGACGGCTAAGGTTTCTAGCACTTTTTGAAGATGCTTATTTCCCGTTCCTTGAGGTATATAATAAAAGGGTGTTGAACCAGCAACTCTCATATTAATACTTAATGAGAAAGGAATATCATTTTTAATTGAAAAATAAGCTAACTCTGCAGCGCTACTTAATAAGGGTTCTAACTGACTAGTAATGGAATACCCATCCGAAATATTTAATGATAAGTGATACCCTCTTTCCGCTAAACGGTTATATACCTTAGTTTGTAACGTTTGCTTCCGTGCACTCGCCTTCCAGTGAATCCGGTTAAAGCTGTCTGAAAAAAGATAATCCCTTGTTCCAGAAGGCGCTAGCAAATCTTCAAAAAGGGAATGATTCACAACCGATTCGCCATTTTGTTTCGATAAGAAATGTTGAATATTTTTAATTGGTATAGTCTTAGGGTATACAAGTACTTCTTGCTTCACAAAATGTTTGTACTCTAAAATCGTTTCACCGAAGCCAAAGAAATGAGGCAGAGTGATTTCAATCTTTCTAATCTTTGAAACCCCTCTTTTTTTAGCTTCATAGGGGATTTGAATCTCTCTTTTATTTCCTCGATTGATGGAAAAAGGCATGGTCAATTCGTAATTGGCTAACACATTGTCTACATCTCCCTTTATAGGAGCTAAACAATCATCAAAAACAATTCTGACCTCTCCTCGCATAATCGGTAGACCACTATTTTCAAATATAAGCTGCCATTCTCCACGTTCCCCAATAAAGTATCTGTTAATGATTTTCTTATTATTAAGTTTTAACCCTTCACCGACATTTTTCAAATAAAGATTGTTGGCATAAAAAAGCACAAAATATAAAACTGCTATTAGAAACACAAACCAAACAGTTGTAAAAAAGCCAACTAATAAAAGAAGGAAAGCGATCAATGAAGTGACGGTGAAGCCTCTGTCCTCAACAATATGTTTCTTCCATTCCATTCCTTACACTCCTGCTTCAACCGGAACAGGTACTGAGTTAATTAATTCTTCAATTACACGTTCCGCCGATTTGGTTAATGAAGCTTCTGTTGATAGGAAGATTCTGTGACTAAGAACGTAAGGAGCCATTAGTTTGATGTCATTCGGAACAACGAACGTTCTGCCTGTTAATAATGCCTTTCCTTGGGCAGCCTTCATTAAAGCCAAAGTTCCCCTTGGACTTACACCTAATTCTATATCTGAGTGCTCTCTTGTCTTCCTTACGATTTCTAACAAATAATCTTCAACTTCATTTGAGTAAGTAATTTTCTTCAGTTCATCTTTCATCACCTTAATATCATCCTGATTTAACACAGGGCGAACATCGACAGCTTGTCCTCCACTTCGGTGCATATGAATCATTTGTTTCTCTTCTTCAAATGTAGGATAGTCCATTTCCATCTTTATGAAAAATCGATCCATTTGTGCAATTGGTAATGGAAAAGTGCCTTGTTGAGACTCCACAGGGTTTTGTGTAGCAATTACCATAAAAGGATCCTCAAGGGATATTGTGTGCCCATCAATCGTTACCTGTCTCTCCTCCATTACTTCTAGTAAGCTTGATTGCGTTCTAGGTGTTGCACGATTCACCTCATCAGCTAGAACGATATTTGCCAAAATCGGACCTGGCCTGAATTCAAACTCCTGCTCTTTTGGATTAAAGAATTGAATTCCTGTTACATCACTTGGAAGTACATCTGGTGTAAATTGAATTCTCGAAAAGCTACCATTGATCATTCGTGCAAAAGTCTTTGCTAACATAGTCTTCCCTGTCCCCGGCACACTCTCTAATAATATATGGCCATTATATAAAAGCGCGATGGCTAAAATCTCTACCTCTTCTTCCTTTCCTACCATTACTTTGCTCATTTCTTCTTTAAGGTTTTTTAACTTGTTTAAGAATTCCATTTCTTCCCCCTGGTAATACATTATTTCTCTAATATTTCAATTGTAAGAAAATTGCCATAAAAAGTCCATTTTTAGCTCAACAACCATTTTCAAAAAAGTGATTGATTATTATCACAATAGCATATATATTTTACTAAAGAATGGCAGGTAATATTTACTTATGACCTTTCTTATTTTAATAGACAGAAGCCCTATACTATATTTGAAGTCCGATATTTTTTAAGCTTTTGCAAAACTTGGTCTTTTATTTTCTTAAAAAATACCTTTATGCTCGGCCAACACTGAAAACAATGTTCATTAATATAGCCAAGTTTTTAAAGAATTTATTAAACTAGGTGATTCTAAATGGTGATGTATAAACGAGAGGAACCCTTTCGCTTTCAATTTCAAAATCCTATCCCAGGTACGTTTAAATTATTAAGTATTAATGGAGTTAGCGGACAGTCAAAGGCTGGCTCAGTTCAAGTATTAGACGTGAGTCCTAATGGTCTTAAGTTCAAGTCAACACTTGACCTTCCAATTGAACGAACAAAATTTTTAATGGAAGTGTCCTTTTTACTTAATGACGAACTAGTACGCGTTTTAGGTGAACCAAAATGGAAAAAACGAGAAGGCACCTCATTTGTCTATGGGTTTGTTGGAATTGATGATGAGGAAACAAAGAAAGAAATTATTGAACGATTAAAACAATATGCTAAAAAGATAAGTACTGATTTGAAAAACAAAAATAAATGATTGTACACAATTGAAAAAGAAGCTGTCCACGGGTAAATTCCAGTGTGACAGCTTCTTTTTCTTATGTTCTTAGATTTTTCAACACATTCCACGCAAAAACTAATACAGCAAGAGTTGTAATCGTTCCACCGATCGCAGTTCCGGGAACAAGTGCTGAATTTCCAGTAATAATCATAAGTGCAAGAGAGATCATCATAATTGGAAGACCGATATTATGAAGCCAAAAATGCCATTTCCCTAACTTGCTAGTCTCTAAGCTTGGAAATAGGTGGTACAGGATCCCTGCGAGTGTTAATGCAGTCCATCCAAGTAAATTGATGTGAACATGCACGGGTGTTAATACATATGAATGAGAAATAGACATATAAAACCCAATCAATACCCCAATCGCAAAGTACACCGCAGAAATCTTAATTAGCTTAATCCCCATCTTATCTCCTCCCCCTAAAATACTATGACATCGATACAATTGTATGAATTTTTAAACAATTTAGACCTAGGGACATAAACATGAACTTGTTTTTAACAGAAAATTTACACCCGGTCCATCCAATGATAATAAAAATCCCGTAAGATGAAGAAAACATCGGGGGAGGAGCTAATTTTCAAACTATGATAGCATGCTTACTTTTTGTTTCAATTGTATTTATGGTTAATATACTTTTACTAAGAAAAAAAGATTAGTGTTCATAGATCATCTTTTTTGTCATTCCTCCATCTAATGTAATGTTTTCACCTGTGATAAAGTCATTGCCCTCAGCGCATAGATAAAGACAGCATCTTGCGACGTCTTCGGGCTTCCCAACTCTTCCTGATAAATGTTGCTCATGATCAACTTCCCTTAAGTCATTGTAATGGTTTGTTTCTATCCATCCAGGACTAATACAGTTCACCCGAATACGTTTTTCAGAAAGAGTCATGGCAAGCGCATGGGTAATAGAAACGATTCCACCCTTCGTAGCTGAGTATGCTTCACTGTTTTTTTCCGACATGAAGGCTCGTGTTGAGGCGATATTTACAATAGAGCCACTAGGTGGCATAAATTTAGCAGCCTCCCTTGTACAAAGGAAAACACTTCTTAAATTTGTATGAATGATTTCATCCCACTCACGAACGGTCATCTCGAAAAAGTCGTGAAATTTTGATATTCCTGCGTTATTTATTAACACATCGACTTTCTTATATTCTCTTATCGTCTCTGCAACTAGATTCTTTATTTCTGTTTCACTTTGGACATCTGTTTTAATAAAAGTGCATGGATATCCCTTTTCAATTAACTTACTCTCTAATTCCTTCCCTTTATCCGAGTCAACATCAGCAATAACTACATTTGCTCCATTTTGAGCAAATGCTTCAATAATTGCTTTCCCAATACCATTTGCCCCACCAGTAACCACCACGGTTTTTCCTTTGTATGTGAACATGATTTACGTTCTCCTTTTCATAAAAGTTGGTTCTCCAATATAATAGAAGATATTTATATTATAGTAAGATTAAACAAAAAAACACTTGCATATATACAAGTGTTTTAAACAGATATTTCTAACTTAAGATCAGAGTTCTTTGTTGACGCCTGTTGATGAAGGTTCAATAAATGATCTAGCTCTATACTTTTCGTTAACGTTTGTAAACTTGAGAGACCGGTTTGATGCGCTGAATCTATCATCTCTTTTCGTTTCCATTCAATTAAATGAACTAACTTTTCTGTTGGATGGAAAGTACTCATTAATGTCACCTCTCAATTTATAGTTATGTATATTTTACTATTAATTCCATGGAAAATATAGTTCTTTATGCATAAAAATAAATTTTTTGTAAATACTTTTGTCATTTTATGAACTTTCTTTTGAATTTGCATAATAAATACATAGCAATTAACCTTTCTTAAATAAAAAAACAGGTGGTTATTCTGAAACTTCAGAAGAGCCACCTATTTCAACTCGATAGTATTTTACATGCTAACTTCTTGGGTTTTCTAAATATTGATATATTACGCCCCCACCCCGTTGGGCAATTCCTCTAAAATGTTTGAAGTCTTCACGTTTAACAATTACTTCTCTTACAACCAGAAACTCTTCTTTATTAACGTGATATTCGGAAATCGTTCCATTTCTAAGCTTTTCTAACAATTCAATTACTAGTTCTTCGTTCATTTCTATCGCCTACTTCCATAGTTAAAAAATTTCACAAATTTCATAAGGAGAACAATTTTAATAGACTTTGCTGTTCAACTTCTAGTTGTGGGTCACATAAAAATTAGAACGTCCTTGGTTGTCCACTACTGCTCTTAGATACAAGTCAAATACCAAATACACAAAAAAATAGTAACATAATTTTTATACTGAAGAAAGCAAGTGCCATACTGCAATTAGGTCCTATATTTTCTGTGAATATCTTAAAGCCTTTTTGCTTCCTCTTACTTACGATTAAAATATGATATTCAGATTAACGACTATACAAATATTTTAAATAATCTGAAAGTAAATCACTAAACCATAGTGGTTACAGTAATTTTCACTTCAAAACCCTTATAAAGTTTCAAGAAAATTTCAAAATTTTTCAAAAAAACATAATAAATTTCTTTACGAATCCGAAAAATTAGTGCAAAATGGTTTATAAAATAGCCAAAAAGGGAAAGGGAGAGAGGCTAATTGAAAAAAGCAGAAGTTGGAAACATTATAGAATTTAGAGAAGGCTTGCGCGGAGTAGTTGAAAAAGTGAACGAAAATTCAGTAATTGTTGACTTAACATACATGGATAATTACCGTGATCTAGAATTAGATCAAAGAACCGTTGTGAATCATAAGAACTACAAAGTGATTAAGGAATCAGCTATATAAAAATGAAAGCGTATTAATAAAGCAGCCAAGTATGGCTGCTTTATTCTTTTGTATAAACTTTTGTATAATCATATTAACAAAACGATTGTTAAATGAATTCATTCTAGTTTGACTTCTATTACCACTGACATGATCCTACAAAGGGAAATTATACCTAACTGTTACATAATGAGTGAATTTTTCAGTTCAGTTTGCATAAAAGTAATCTTTTCCCTTACAAATAGATCAGATTTTCTGTTACAATAATGCTTGGTTTGTCAGAAAGGAGTTTTTATTTATGCTAAAACGTCTTACCGATGTAAGACTTATTGCCGGTTTCTTTTTTGCACATCTGCTCTATTTCTTAACATTTCAGGATAAAAACGTATTTTGGTATATCTTTACCGCTTCGATGCTATTTTTAATTACCTATGCCATCTTAAACGAAGAAATTGACGATGAGGCACCATTTCTAACGTATGTATCATATGGAGCATTATCCGGTATTTCTCTTTTCGTTTTATTTTGGGTTGGGAATTCAATGTTAGATCTTCTTAATCTTCCTTTTTCTAAGCAAATAGATAGTTTATATAACCGCTTATCTCCGTCAGTACTATGGCACTACATAGTTCTGTTATTAGTGATTATTCCAGGTGAAGAAATTTTTTGGAGAGGCTTTATTCAGAAAAGATTAAGCAGCTATGTAAATGGATGGACAAGCATTGTTATTTCTGCATTATTGTACGCATCTGTACATTTGTACTCAGGAACATTCATGCTACCATTTGCAGCTTTGATTGCCGGTCTATTATGGGGCTGGTTGTACACTTGGAAGAAGAGCATCCCACTTTTAATTGTTTCTCATTTAATTTTTGACTTATTTCTTTTTGTCATTTTCCCGTTTAGTTAATCTATCAAAAACTTTTTTGAAATCTTGTAACCCTTTTAATTCCTTTACGTCTAAATAGATGGAAATGCTTGTATGTTATGGGAGGAAATTCGAATGTTTGGATTAAAAAAATTCTTACTACTTACTGGACTAGTAATGCTCATTTTAACTGGGTGCGGTTCAAAAGTTGATGAAACCGATTCTGCCAACGGTTCCGGTACTGATACAGAACAAAATGAGGAGTCTACTGAAAACAATAGTGAAGATAATACAGAAGAGACATCTGATCAAGAAAACAATCAAGATGAAGTAATCCGAATTCTAGAAGACAACATCGAGTATTCGGTAAATGGTGAGCTGAAAGAAGAGACTGCATTCCTGAAATATGGAGATAATCAAGGATACTCTATGTATGTTCTACCAGACTATGAACTAACAGCTGAGGAACCACACAAAGATGTATTAATGTACAAAGAAAATGACCAAATCTTCATGAGAATTGAGCTTTTACCGCAAGAGGTAGAGTGGAATTCTATTGAAGAAACAACAAAGGCTCAGTTGAATGCCGTTAGCAGTGAAATAAAAACTGTTGAATCGCCTGATTCTGACTTTTTTAAAGAAAGCACCGTCCTTGAAGCAGCCGGTAGTGGCGATGTAGTAACAAGCTATTTAGTAAAGAGCAGTGAAAACCCTATAAAACTAACTGTATTTTCTAAGGAAAATGAAGACCACCAAGACGCTTTCCTTAAAATGGCAGAGACTATTCTAAAAGAAAATAATCAGTAAAAATAAAAGACTCAGGGTTCCTGAGTCTTTCATTTTTACTTTATACTATTTTTCAAAAAGTCTCTTTCCATTTAAAGGTTCAGCAGAAATTAAGGGGTCTCTCTCCCCTCTCCATTTTTTTACGTATTGTTCTCTGGATGAAATGGTTTCATCCAAAGCAGAACGATAAAGATGATACTTACATACCCAAAGAGTGGATATAAATAAGCCAAAAGAGTTCCATAATCGATTAAGCTGATAAAATAGCAGATGATGAAGATTGCTGAAACTGTCACCATGCTCGGAACCGTAATATATTTTCTAATCTGCCGCTCTACCCCAAAAATATTGCCAATAACTGATGTGAAAACCTCTCCATATATGATAATGACGAATATCCAGTAAAATCCTGTAGCTAAGTTCTTCATAATAACAGCCATCGGAATCTCATAAAACTCAATATTTGGTAGCATGACCAGTGTTGCATGACTTGCTATTAGAATAATGGTTAACGCAAGGCCTCCAATTATTCCGCCCCATTTTACTGTTTGATCATCTTTGATTTCTGCTGCGACAGGAACAAGTACCGCCTGAGCTAGTCCTAGGTTGAAAGCAGTATATGAAAATGGAGCAACAACTGATTTCCAACCGTCCTCAGCATATGGAATGTATAAAAGTTGGTTCATGAAATTTGGCAATTGAATGGATAAGATCAATAATAAAAAGCTAAAACAGATCATCATTGGAACCACGAATGTATTTACAGCAAACAGCCCTTTTATACCAACAAACATTACTATGATAGAAAGACCAATGGTTATCAAGACACCGATATTTTTAGTTAAACCGAGTTGTTCTTCAAATATTGCACCAGCTCCTGACAGCATCACTGCACAAACTCCTAGGAGCATAAAAAGCATTAAAATATTTATGCCTGTTGCAAAAAACTTTCCAAACAAATACTCATTAAACTCTTCATATGATTTTGCTCCAATTTGTGCAGAAATTCTCATCATTTTTGAGCCTAAAAAAATCAACATATATCCGCTCATTAAAATTCCTACAAGCCCGATAAATCCAAATCGGGAGAAGAATTCTACTATTTCTTTACCTGTAGCAAACCCAGCACCCACAACAGTCCCCACATAGACCGCTGCAACTTGAAAGGCTGCTCCCCAATTCACTTTCACAAAATCCCCTCCTTCCTTTTCAATATATGAGCAGAAGGACAAACAATGACGAGCTTTTTTAAATGTATGGAAAATTTTGAGGAGGTTTATTTTCCCATAAGCAAAATAGTTGAAAGTCAAAAAAGGTCAAAGTATAATAAAAATCAGAAAAGGTCAAATATAGTCAAAGTCAAACACTATTTATATAGGAACTTTCATAAACAGATTACTTTTTTAAATTAGAACTCTAGAGGAGGTCATTTCATTGCTTTGTCAAAAATGCCAACAAACAAATGCCAATGTACAAGTAAGAATGAATATTAACGGAACAGAAAATCAGATTCACCTTTGCCATAGTTGCTACCAAACAGAACGTAAAAAAATTGGCTCCGCATTTGGTCCATCTATGTCTGGGTTACCAAACTTCAAAGACAATGGAAATCCAATTGAAGAACTATTTAATGGATTAGCCTCAACACAACATTCAAACAATCATGAAAATCAGGCTTCTCCCCCTTCTGGAGGCTCAGGAGGCTTCATTGACCAATTCGGTCGTAATTTAACTCAGATGGCTAAAGCTGGCCTGATTGACCCAGTCATTGGACGTGAGGAAGAAGTAAATCGAGTTATCGAAATTTTAAATAGACGCAATAAAAATAACCCTGTATTAATTGGGGAACCAGGTGTTGGAAAAACTGCTGTTGCAGAAGACTTAGCAGCGAAAATTGCAGAGGGTAAAGTTCCTAATAAACTTAAAAATAAAGAAGTCTATTTATTAGACGTAGCCTCCCTTGTTGCCAGTACAGGAATTCGTGGTCAATTTGAGGAGAGAATGAAGCAGCTTATTTCTGAACTACAGACTCGTAAAAACATCATCTTGTTTATTGATGAAATCCATCTACTTGTAGGAGCAGGATCTGCAGAAGGTTCTATGGATGCAGGGAATATTTTAAAACCCGCCTTAGCAAGAGGCGAATTACAGGTCGTTGGTGCCACAACACTTAAGGAATATCGAGGTATCGAAAAAGACGCAGCTCTTGAACGTAGATTCCAACCTGTTCATGTCCATGAACCATCAGTAAATGAAGCGGTAGCCATCTTAAAAGGGCTACAAGAAAAATATGAACAATTCCATGATGTGACATTTTCAGACGAAGCCATTGAAGCGTGCGTAACTTTATCACATCGCTATATTCAAGATCGTTTCCTACCTGATAAAGCTATCGATTTAATGGATGAAGCTGGCTCAAAGGTAAATCTTACTTCAAGCTATCATTCAACAGAACAGATTGAAAAGAGATTAGCTGAAATCTCAAAAGAAAAAGAAGCAGTTCTAAAAGATGAGTTATATGAGAAAGCGGCAGCACTTCGTAAAGAGGAAAAGGAATTAGAAGACGCCTTAAATCATAAAAACATTGAACGCCCTGTGGTTGATGTCGCACAGATTCAACAAATTATTGAAAAGAAAACAGGGATTCCAGTAGGAAAGCTCCAAGAAGATGAGCAAGTAAAAATGCAAAATCTACATTCAAATATAGCTAATAAGGTGATTGGTCAAGAAGCTGCTGTCGAAAAAGTTTCGAAAGCGATTAGAAGAAGTAGAGCAGGGCTTAAATCTAAACACCGCCCAATTGGTTCCTTTATGTTTGTTGGGCCTACAGGGGTTGGTAAGACAGAGTTATCTAAGACACTAGCTGAAGAATTATTCGGATCAAAAGATGCGATGGTTCGCCTAGACATGAGTGAATATATGGAAAAACACAGCATTTCCAAAATCATAGGTTCTCCTCCAGGTTACGTAGGTCACGAAGAGGCAGGTCAGTTAACTGAAAAAGTTAGACGTAACCCTTACAGCATTATTCTTCTAGATGAAATTGAAAAAGCTCACCCAGATGTACAACACATGTTCTTGCAAATCCTTGAGGATGGACGACTTACTGATAGCCAAGGTAGAACCGTAAGCTTTAAAGAAACTGTGATTATTATGACCTCTAATGCTGGTGTTGGACATAAACAAATAAATGTTGGGTTTGACAAAAATCATGATGAAACTTCAAGTATTGTTGATTCTTTAGGTTCATATTTCAAACCTGAATTCCTAAATCGTTTTGATAGCATTATTGAGTTCAAAGGTTTAGACCGTAAACATCTAATTCAAATTGTTAACCTAATGTTAGAAGAGCTTAATGACATGTTGAATGAACAAAATATGAATCTAACAGTGTCGGACGGAGTAAAAGAAAAGCTAGCTGAACTTGGTTACAACCCGTCATTTGGTGCCCGACCACTGCGTCGAGTAATCCAAGAACAGCTTGAAGACAAAATTGCGGACTTCATTCTTGATGAACCAGAAATCACAAATCTAAGCGCAACTTTAAACGAAGGGATTATTGTTATAGAGAAAGCATAACCTCTTATAATCCCCATAATAAAGAGGAATGCCGTAACAATGGCATTCCTCTTCCAATTTGGATTAACCAGTAATGCAAAAATTATAAAATCATAACCAAAATAACAACCGCTAATACAATTCGATAAATGGCAAACGGCAATAGTTTTATTTTGCTAATAAGCGCTAAAAAGAATTTTATTGATATAATCGCCACAATAAATGCACTAATGAACCCTACAATAAAGAATGGCAAAACATCGATTGAAAAGTACTCCCAGTTTTTGAAAAGAGACAATGAGCTTGCACCCAACATAATTGGTACAGCCATAATAAAGGTAAAGTCAGCTGCAGCTCTATGACTCATTCCAAGAATGACCCCACCGGAAATGGTCGATCCTGAACGAGAAAATCCCGGCCATAAAGATAAACATTGAAAGAGCCCCATTAAGAAGGCTTGCTTTAATGTGATTTCATCGACTGTTTCGGACTTTACCTTCGCCTCTTTTTTAGAGATATAATCCGCTATGATCATTAGGATAGCACCAGCGATTAAACCTACTACAACAGTATGGACAGAAAATAAATGTTCATCAATATAATCTTCAAATAATACACCCAAAATCCCTGCTGGAATTAGCCCAACAATGACTTGCTTTAATTCAAGTTTCGTTTTCGTGGATTCTTCTTTTCTCCTACTTAATCCTAGAAGGTCTATAAACCTATCTTTAAACAAAATCACTACCGCTAAGATAGATCCTAGTTGAATCACGACTTTAAATGTATTAGCAACCTCTTGTGAAAATAACTCTTTAGATTTAAGAAGCATATCATCGACAATGATCATATGACCGGTTGATGATACAGGAGCAAATTCAGTTAATCCTTCTACTACCCCTAGAATAAAAGCAACAATTAATTCCCACAAATCATATTTTCCTCTCTTTTGTGAACTTTCGGAGTCATTTTTCAGACCAATATGTCTATCATACTTCCTACCGATCATGATTGAAAAGAGAAATAATATGGAATGCTATATTTTTTTTATTGTTTCACCTTTAGATAATTACTCCTCTATGAATTATGGAAAAGCTAGCTCATTAAGAGCCATTCTTTGTAGGACAAGTGCAATATGTGGCCTAGTTATCTAGAAGATAGAAAAAGCGCAGCCATAATGGCTACGCTCTTATACTTATAATGCTTTGTCGTCAACTGAGTTCAACCAAGCTTCAATTTCGCCAACTACAGATTCAACACAGCCTTTTTCAAATGGAGAAATAAGGTTTGCTGATTTAACTAACTCTGTAAAAGGCATACTACCTCCGAGCTTACAAAGGTTCAAGTAATCAGTCCAAGCCTCTTCATGATTCTCTCTTGACTTCTTCCAGAACTGGAATGCACAGATTTGAGCTAACGTATAGTCAATATAATAGAATGGACTGTTATATATATGACCTTGACGCTGCCAGAAGCCACCGTTCTCTAAGTATTCGTTTCCATCATAATCTTTATGAGGCAAATACTTTTTCTCAATGTTTCTCCATGCTTGTTTTCGTTCGGCAGGTGTTGCAGTAGGGTTTTCATATACCCAATGCTGGAACTCATCTACAGAAACTCCGTATGGTAAAAATAATAACGCAGAACTTAAGTGGGAGAATTTGTATTTTTCCGTATCCTCTTTAAAAAATAATTCCATCCAAGGCCAAGTAAAGAATTCCATACTCATAGAATGAATTTCCGCCGCCTCATACGTAGGCCAGTTATACTCAGGGATCTCAAAATGACTACTAGAATATACTTGGAAAGCATGACCAGCTTCATGTGTTAAAACATCAATGTCTCCCGACGTTCCATTAAAGTTAGAGAAAATAAACGGAGATTTATAGTTTTCGATATAGGTGCAATATCCGCCGCCTGCTTTTCCTTTTTTCGCTACTAAGTCCATCAAATTGTTTTCATTCATGAACTTAAAGAAATCACCTGTTTCTTTAGAAAGCTCATCGTACATTTTTTGACCATTATCAATGATCCACTCCGGACTTCCTTTAGGTACCGCATTACCTGTTTTGTAATTAAAGCCTTCATCATAATATTTAAGCTCATCTACTCCGATTCTTTCACGCTGGCGTTCTTTTAATTTTGTAGCGATTGGTACGATAAAATCTTTAACTTGATTACGGAAGTTAGCCACCATTTCCGCATTGTAATCTGTTCGGTACATACGGAAGTACGCTAACTCAACAAAATTTTCGTATCCTAACGTTTTAGCAATTTCAGTTCTAACTTTGACCAGTTCATCGTAAATACGATCTAGGTCCTGCTCATTTTCTGATAGGAATCCAAATCTAGCTTCACTTGCATTCTTCCTCATGTCACGGTCCTTTGATTCAGTAAAAGGCTCCATTTGTGCAAGTGTACGTTCTTCTCCCTCAAACATGATCTTAGCTGAAGCCATTAATTTTGTGTACTCAGAGCTAAGCTTGTTTTCTTTTTGTAATAGAGGGACTATTTCTGGTGAGAACACCTTAAGTTGTGCCTCTGCTAATGCAAATAGTTGATTTCCCCACTTTTGCTCTAGTTCATGACGAAACTTAGAATTTACAAGAGCCTCATAATATCTTGTCACCAACCCTTCTACTTGAGGTTGGATTTCATCCATATAATCTTGCTCGTTTTTATAGAATTCATCATTTGTATCAACAGAATGACGGATATAGACAAGGTTAAACATCGTTCCTAAATCATTACGGATTCCATTAATCTCTTTCATTGCCTCATTTTGTTCATCCGCCGAAGACGCGTTTTTAAACTTTTCTAGCGCCACTTCAAAGCTCTTTTCTACTTCTTCTAAATTTGGTCGAGTATATGTATATTCCTCAAATTTCACGTATGTCTCCCCCTATTTCTAAAAATTATGACAATACCTTTTTATTATATATTAAAAAGGATAAATTAGCCTAATATTACTTTATGGCTGACCCATTATTCTCGCTAGAAAGATGGGATGATGCCTTAACATTAAATTCAAAAAAAGAAGCCCTTGGAAAGTGACCCCAAAAAGTTAGAGTAGAAATCTAACTTTTGGGGGTCACTACCTAAAGGGCCACTTAATACTTTCCAACAGATAATCCAAGTTTTTTTAATAAGGTAATACTTGTATTTTTTTCATCTTCAGTTAGTTCTGACATAAGCTCATGGATACGCTTTTCATGCTCCGGAAAAATCTCTTCGATAAACTGTTTGCCCTTATCTGTGATTTGCGCATACGTTACTCTGCGATCATTGGGACAAGCAGTTCTTTGTAAGTATCCTTTGTTTTCTAGTTTATCAACGACATACGTAATACTTCCGCTTGCTAAAAGGATTTTTCCACCAATTTGCTGAAGAGGTTGGTCACCTTTATGATATAGTAACTCTAAAACAGCGAATTCCGTAGGATTTAAACCATATGTTTGAATGAGTTTATTCACATGCTCATTCACAGCACGATATGCACGCGATAGAACGATAAATAACTTTAATGATTGATTAATTTCATCTGTTCCCATTTGACTCATACCCTCTTAAAAGTTCTTTATGAACTTGTTTATTATACATTCGTTACGCCAATAGCCCTATTTAGCTACTTAAAACCATTATAAAAAACCGTAACAAACACTGTCAATTTATTCATTTTAGCGAATGCTCTATTCTTCTAGTCAAACAGCTTTAGAAATAATTCTTCCTGTAATGCTTATCATAAACATTATAATGGTATAATAGTACTTACTTTATCCTGTTTCTCGGAGTTAATTAAAATATGAAAAAAAACTATCGAAATCTTTTTATTTATTTACTTGTCGTTATCATTCCTACCATTATTTTAAGTATATTCTTTATTAACTTAAGAATGAAGGAAGACTATACAGAGAGAGTTGAACATGCCAAGTGGATTGCTTCAATCCATGAGACACATTGGAATCAATTCATAAGTGAAACTGTTACTTCCCTTGAGATGTTATCTCTTACAGCAGGGACCTTAATCAACAACGTGGAACAAATGGGACCACTTTTACAACGTGCTCACCAAACCGATCCTCGTTATGGCGGGCTTTACCTTCTCGACCACCATGGGCATGTGATGACTGGCTCGAATAATCTTATCAAAAAAAATGAATTAGAAGATGATCCCTATATAAAGGAAGTCTTAAAAACAAAAGACACCATCATTTCAAATAACCTTGCTTCTATTAAAAATGGGCAACAAGTTATAGGGTTAGCTGTCCCTGTTCTAAATGAAGAAAATTCTATACAATCTATTACGGTTGCTTTATTACGTGTTGATTATGTTCAAAATATTATGAATGTATTAACCCCAGACACCAAGTTACTAGTTATAAATGCAAACGATGATA
Source organism: Cytobacillus spartinae (assembly GCF_042865285.1). Lineage (NCBI taxonomy): Bacteria > Bacillati > Bacillota > Bacilli > Caryophanales > Bacillaceae > Cytobacillus > Cytobacillus spartinae. The sequence continues at coordinate 59,384 of NZ_JBIACK010000017.1, forward strand.
TTATAATGGGAATTAATAAAAACCATATAGGTGAGATTAATGACCGAACTTGGATAACTGTACCTATTGACCGTCTTCCATGGACCATAAAAGTAAAGATAAAGGATCTTGAGTTTGATAAAATATTTACGGATGCTCTTATCATTATTCTTATTAGTTTGGTCCTCACAAACATTTTATATTTGCTGCTCAAATATATGCTGCTTAAAAGGCAAGCGGCGTTGGAAAAACAGCAAAATGAAGCACAAAAACTAGAACTAGTTGGAACGTTAGCAGCTAGTACGGCACACGAAATCCGTAACCCCCTAACCGGCATAAAAGGGCTTGTTCAACTGTTAAGTGAAAAATATAAAAATCCAAATGACCAATTCTATTTTTCAGTGATAAACGATGAAATTAAACGAATTAATGAGATTGTTAGCGAGTTCTTAATCTTGGGTAAACCAACTGTGCAGAAGATGGAGATCATTGATTTAAGAACGATTATTCTCGAGCTACAGCCTCTCATTTCTTCAGAAGCAAATTTGTTTAATGTAAAATGGACATGCTCTATGCCTAAAACAGCAATTCATGTCGCTTGCACGAAAGATCAAATGAAACAAGTTATCCTTAATATTACGAAAAACGCTTTTGAATCAATGAGTGATGGAGGTAACCTGGATATAGAGCTTTCTGTAGATAAAGAGAATTGTCAGTTGATTATCACAGATACCGGAACTGGAATTCCTGATGAATTGTTAGAAAGTATCTTCAACCCGTTCTTCACTTCGAAGAAGACAGGGACTGGTTTAGGCCTTGTTGTTTGCAAACGAATCCTTCATTCTTTTAATGGAAAAATAGAGATCAAAAGTAAAGAGAATGTAGGTACAAAAGTGATCATTTCATTACCAATTGTAGAAATACTTAAGTAGTGCTTAACTAGTTGTGGAGTTGGAGGTTTTTTATGGACTGGATAACGGAATTCATGGAGCAGTATGGGTATATAGGAATCTTTCTAATGATGGCATTGGAAAACTTATTTCCTCCTATCCCTTCAGAAATCATCCTTCCTTTTGGAGGATTTCTAACTACATACTCAGATTTGACTGTAGTAGGCGTCATACTATCTGCAACAGCAGGCTCTTTAGCTGGTGCTGTCGCTCTCTTTGGAGTTGGTCTCCTTCTAGATGTTGAGCGCTTAGAAAAAATTATTGATCGCTGGGGACATATTCTTCGAGTAAAAAAGGAAGACATTCACAAAGCCGATTCTTGGTTTGATAAATACGGTTATTGGACGGTCCTTTTTTGTAGGATGATTCCGTTAATAAGAAGTCTCATATCGATTCCCGCTGGGATGTCTAATATGAAATTCTTTCTTTTCATCACCTTTACAACGATAGGGACCTTTATATGGAACATTATTCTTGTGTCATTAGGTGCAATGTTAGGGGAATCTTGGGAAGAAATTGAGCATTTTATAGGCGTGTATTCAAATATCACTTATGCAGTCCTCGCTATTGGATTCGCTTTATTTATTCTTTGGTACGTTTTTATAAAAAGAAAACAATACAAGTAAAAACGCTGGAGTCCCAGCGTTAAGACAGTAGACAAACTTGAAAACTTCGAGGTTGCCTACTGTCTATTTTTATTAAATAAAGTCCTACTCTGGATAACCGTTGATTTTCCGCTACGGGCGAACGCCCCCCGGAAAGAAAGCGCCTGGAGCGGAAATCAACCATTTCCCTCCGAAGTAAATAAAAAAGACAAAAAGTATCAAAGTCTCGATGCCTTTTGTCGACAATTTGAAACGCTGGAATCCCAGCGTTTTTTTATTGGTTATATAATATCAACAATAGTTTCTTTCTTCTCTATACGGCTACGAAATTCTTCTAATAACTGATTTATACGTTCATTTCTATCTTCCGGAGCGTATTTTTTATGAAAAACAGAATAAAGCAGTACATCCCTTAATTGCAAAAATAAAGGAAGATGCTCTTTCCAATCTGGAGGAAGTTTATTTTCTGTTTCATATCCTTTGATAAAAGAACTTAAGAAGATGCTAGAAAAAGCATTTCCTTCATTTTTTTCTGCATCTGGAAGGTGCCACAGCGCTGAATAGTATAAGGGGATGGCAATATCAGAAGCAAACCAGTGATGACAACAATCGTCGAAATCGAACACATGGATTTCTTCTCCATCAAAGAAGAAATTACCGGAATGTACATCTGTATGAATTAATCCATATATATCTTTATTTTTCGGTAAGGAACTTATTTTTTGAATGAGTTCTTTCGTATTCTGTATAATCAGCTGCTCATTGTTCGGTATATATTTTTCAATGTTGAGTAATTCTTCTTCATCCCAGTGCTCCCTAGCTGACACGTCACCTTCAGGCTTGTAATCCTTAGTTGCATGATGCATTTTTCCAATTGTTTTGCCCCAAGCATAAAATAAGGGAGGGTTAAAATGCTTATCATTACGGACCTTTACTGGAAAACCATCCGCTTTTGTGAATAAGCATCCAAAGAATAAACTATGATCACTAGCCATAGCCGACTCGACTAATTTTCCATTATTAGAAGTTAATACTTTAGGGACATTTACACCCTGATTATGTAAATAATTTACCCAATCTAATTCAGATAACAACTGATCTTCACTTCGATGAGAGCTGTGGGTAATTCTCAATATAAATGGGGTTTGGTCTTTAAACACTTCAAATACATAATTCTCAAAATCTCCGAGTTTTTTATTCTCTTCGTTTAAATTAAATTGCTGTAGAAAATACTGAAGAATTTCTTTTGTAAACACATTCTCTACTACTGCTTCCATACTCTCCCTCTTCTCTAATTCCATTATTTTCTATATATATTACATAATATAGCATATTTAATTAAAACAAAATCGTTTTGTTCCCGAGAGAATTGGAGTATTATAGCATTATCAAATTTTTAAAAATGAATGCTCTAGAAAGAAGGAAAAACATAATGAGTCAACCTGCTGTCGTCTCTAAAAACATCTCTAAAGAGCATGAGGGTACAGCCTACAAAATTCTGTTTATTATAGGTCTGTGCCATCTGCTTAACGATTCTATTCAAGCGGTAGTACCAGCGATGTTCCCGATACTTGAAAAGTCAATGGGCTTAACTTTTACGCAATTAGGGTTAATTGGATTTTCTTTAAATATTGTTTCATCCATTATGCAGCCAGTCATTGGAATCGTTACTGATAAGAAACCAATGCCTTATGCCTTGCCGATTGGATTAACTTTTACCTTATTCGGTGTTTTAGGTCTTTCTCTATCACCTAGCTTTGAATGGATCTTAATATCGGTCTTATTTATTGGCTTCGGTTCAGCCGTATTCCATCCAGAAGGTTCTAGAGTCGCCTACATGGCTGCTGGAACACGTAGGGGACTCGCTCAATCCATTTATCAAGTTGGGGGCAACTCTGGTCAAGCGTTAGCTCCTTTAATTACAGCTTTAATTCTTGTGCCATTAGGACAAATCGGAGCTGCTTGGTTTACCATCGTTGCAGCCCTTGCAGTTAGTCTCTTAATCTATATTGCCAACTGGTATTCTAGGAAATTGAGCTTTGATCATGCCCTTCTAAAGGGAAAGAGCAAAGTTACAACTAATCCAAAAGGAATTTCGAAAATTATTATTTTTTATCTTTTTCTAATTTTATTCTTAATATTTGCTCGTTCCTGGTATATTTCAGGGATTACGAACTACTATGCTTTTTATGCTATAGACACATACTCCTTCTCTATACAAAAAGCCCAAGTATATTTGTTTGCCTTTTTAGTCGCAGGTGCAGTTGGAACCTTCTTTGGAGGCCCTTTAGCCGATCGATTTGGAAAAAAGAATGTTATCTTTCTATCTATGATTAGTACAGCACCACTTTCTATCGCTATTCCTTTTGTACCTCCAACAGTTGCATTTATCTTGCTTGCGCTAACTGGTTTCATTCTCATGTCTAGCTTCTCAGTAACAGTCGTTTATGCACAAGAGCTAGTACCAGGAAAGATCGGGACCATGGCTGGGTTAACTGTAGGATTGGCTTTCGGAATGGGGGCTCTAGGTTCAGTTGTGTTAGGTTACTTAGCCGATTTAATCGGCCTTCCTTTAACCATTATATTAACCGGGTTTCTCCCACTATTAGGATTAATCACGCTGTTATTACCTTCTGATAAAAGAATAGCTGAAATACATTCATAAAAAATAGGGATGAATGGGAAGCCCCATTCATCCTTATTTGATTTCATTAATTCTAATAAAAAGGTCTTCCTTTTCTTCTACTTTTAAAAGCTTTTCGGCCATCGGAAATAAGATGTTTTCTTCTTTAGCGAAGTGGTCAACCAATATATAGTAAGCATTTTTTATTACATGTGAATATTTAATGATTTCTTCATTGGTAAACTCACTTTTGTTGTTTGTTGCCTTCAAAAAGGTTCCTATACACTCCTTCGCCTGGTCATGTTCATACTCCATGACAGCAATTGGCCCCATTTCCTTCCCAATATACGTTTCCATCATTGGGAATAGAACACCCTCTTCCCTTTCAGAGTGAGGTTCTAACTCGTGAAAAAATGCCTTTACTTGATCAATTAAGCTAGTGAAAGCTTCTTCTCTTTCATCGTTAGCATCTATTCTGTTACATGTGAACAAAAGGTTTTCTAATTGCTTTAGTAGTGATGGATGTTCTTCCTTAAGTTGACGTAACCCTTTACTTAATTCAATATCTTGATTTCCAATCATAGAACTCATACAACCTTGCATAATAACTACTCCTTTCGGTTACCTTCTAGCTACAGTATATATCGCTTAGGCAAAAGGAGTTGTGATTCCAATCACAGATACAAACATAAATACTTTTTTCCGGTTAGTTATCAAATTAATTAGAAACTATCTATACAATTTTCTAAAAATTTTAACAATTACACAGGTAATTTTTCCAGAACCATCATATAATAAATAGTAAGAAATATTTTATAAGTGTTTTATACAAGGAGGGAGAAAATGTATTATCCAAACTATACTGAATTTTATCAAAAGGCTCTAATTCCAATTGGGGTGAATGATCACAGTTCATTATTAAAATGGTCAAATGACGATACGGAAGTCTCACACTGGTTAATTGCACTAGAAGGTCATCCTAAAGATAAAAGCGAGTACTATACTTGGAAAGTCATTGTTTTCGCTACAGATCGGAACGGGAACTTCAGAGGGAGAAAACCTTGTTATACCTCCATTATGTTTGAGTGCTTCCATAAAGCTTACGATGCAGTTAAAGAGATAGAGACTCAAGGTAGAAGTGATGTTTTATACTCCTCCAATTTCCAAGAAAGAATCAGCTAAATTATCCCCTTAATAAACTCCTGGCTTTTCTTCTTTTTACATTCATTTGTGAAATCCCATACATATAGTGGAATACCAACAAATTCATATTAAATTCGACATCAGTTAACTGAAACCTGAAATTAATTTCTTTTACACTTTCTATTAGGACAGCCCCATTAAGGGAGTATTTATTTTCTTTAAAATTAACTAGTTTTCGCTTTAAAAACAGGCAGGAATACAAGCCATTTTTATTCGCATTTATAGAATATATTGAGGTGATTTAAAAATGGGGTTAGACTGCTGTGAAATGTTAAGTAGAGACGTCCGACGTTTAGAACGCCAGGTTCAGAGGTTAGAAAGGCTAGTTGAGCGCCTAGAAAGACAAGTACAAGCATTAGAACAGGAAACAGGTGATACGAAAAACCAGTAACAAAAGTTACTGGCTTCTTGTTAAACCGTTAAACCCTATTTAGAAAGCACCCAAAACTCATGGGTGCTTATTGTGTTCTAGTTAAGCCAACCGAAACACAATCCCATGACCACCCTTTGGATATTCCCACTTAATATTTTGATAAGGGCATCCAATTCGGCAGCTTCCACATTCGTGGCAACCCTCATATCCCACTTGCATCCTCGTTCCTTCCCACTTATAAACTTCCGCTGGACAGAAAACAGTGCATATCTTATCAGGGCATTTTGTCATACAAATATCATGATCCAACACAGTCAAATGGGACTTTGTATCGCATTTAAAGCGAAGTAGATACTGCTTTTCTTCGATGTTTTTTGTAGACATTATTTCACCGCCTTCCATGCACGATATATATCCTGAATCACCTTAAAGGTACCTTTCTCACTAGTTACACTACGCATAATTTGTTTTTGCTTTTCCCGTTTAGGTGTTCCATCAACAGTGAAGAACTTACTAGCAGCCTTATTCATCATTGGTACATAATCTTTAAAATATTGTGGGTAGTGTTCAAATGTGTGTGCTGCATCTTTGTACTTCTCTAGGTCTTTCATAATAAAACTATTATATAGTGCTTCACGGTAACTATTTAAGCTAGCTTCACTAAAGTCTTGGCGTTCCTTTGCTCTTATGACAGCTTCTGCAGCCATTTTTCCAGAAGACATGGCCATATTAGAGCCTTCTCTGTGAATGGCATTAACTAATTGTGCAGCATCACCGACAACGAGAACTCCGTTTCCTGCAACCTTAGGGACGGAATTGTAGCCACCCTCCGGAATTAAATGAGCTAAGTATTCTGCGGATTCTCCTCCAGCGAGTAACGGTTTAACCATAGGATGGTTTTTTAGGTAGTCTAAAAGGTCGTAAGGCTTTAACTTCGCTTTTATCATACTTGAAAGCGTTGTGCCCACACCGATATTCACACTCTCTTTATTTGTATAGATGAAAGCGGTTCCAAGATTACCTTTAGTAGAATCACCAAATATTTCAATGGTGCACCCTTGATTATCCTCTACATTAAATCGGTCATTAATCTTCTCTTTTGAGAGATTAATAACTTCCATAACAGTTAAAGCCACTTCATCTGGTCTGAACTCCTTATGGAATCCTAACTGCTTCGCTAGTAGCGAGTTAACACCATCAGCTAACACAACCACATCGGCGTACACATCACCATCTGGGCGGTCCGTACGTACTCCAATTACCTTCCCATTTTCAACTATGCATTCTAGCGCAACAGTTTCATTAATGAGTAGGACACCTTCTTCAACCCCTTTTTGGGCAAACCACTGATCAAACGGTGCACGTAAAACGGTAAAGTTATTATAAGGTTCGACACCCCACTCCAGCCCTTTGTAGCCGAAAGTGACCGTCGATTCTTTATCCATCATCCAAAAGCGCTGTTCAATGACAGGTCTTTCTAGCGGAGCTTCCTTCCAAAATTCCGGAATAATCTCCTCCATTTGTTTTCGATATAAAACGCCACCCATTACATTCTTACTTCCTGGATATTCTCCTCTTTCAATTTGCAATACCTTCAATCCATGCTTAGCGCATGTGTATGCGCAAGAAGTACCTGCTGGCCCTGCTCCAACGACGATTACATCAAACTTTTCAGGCATAGCTAATCTCACCGCCTTCTTCTTTACGGATTTCCTTGAATTGTTGAATCAGCTTTGGAACAATTTCCAGCGCGTCTCCTACTATTCCATACGTAGCTACATCAAAAATGGGAGCGTTAGGATCTTTATTTATCGCAATGATAAATTCTGAGTTCTTCATCCCAACGACATGTTGAATCGCCCCTGATATACCGATTGCAAAATAGATTTTGGGCGTTACCGTTTCTCCAGTCTGACCAATTTGCATTTCATGTGGGAGCCAACCGGCTTCGACGACATCTCTCGTACCTCCGACACTAGCCCCTATTGTATTTGCAAGTTCATGAATGAGCTCAAACTTTTGTGCATCACCCATTCCTTTTCCTCCACAAACAATAACATGAGCATCTGCTAAACTAGCTTTTTTTGTTACATCCTTCACAATTTTCAACACTTTTGTGCGCATATCTTCTTCTTTTAAAGGAATTTCTTCTTCCATTACTTTCCCTTGTCTATTTGCATCTGGTTCAAGTGCTTTCATGACCTTAGGACGAACTGTCGCCATTTGAGGACGATGTTTTTTGCAAAGGATTGTAGCCATAATATTACCGCCAAATGCAGGTCGACTTGCTTCGAGTAGTCTTTTTTCTAAATCTACATCAAGCATTGTCGTATCAGCCGTTAATCCTGTACTTAAGTCGGTTGCCACAGCACTAGCTAGATCCTTTCCATTTGGTGTCGCACCATATAAGAAGATTTCAGGCTTATACTTCTCAGCTAGATGGATGACACCCTTCATATATGACTCTGTACGGTAGTCTTTTAAAACAGGATGGTCAATCACATATACCTCATCCGCTCCATATTCGATGACTTTAGAGCATAATTCTTTCACTCCGTCACCCAAAAGGACTCCTGCAAGTGCTACATCTAGTTTATCCGCTAATTTTCTCCCTGCACCAAGTAATTCAAGAGACACTCCCTCTATTTCACCCTCATTTTGTTCCATGAATACCCACACTCCTCGGTATTCTTCCATCATCCTAGTCCCCCCACTCTAAAAATGTTTTATTCATGTTTATCACTTCACATAAAAGAGTTCCTTTTTATCCATTAATACATCCATTAGCTGCTTAACTTGTTCATCTGTTGTGCCTTCAAGCCTTTTTCCGCCGTCTGGCTTCGGAGGTGTAAACATTTTTCCTACGATAGTTGGAGAACCCTTTAATCCGAGTTGAGTGCGGTCAACATCCTCTAAATCATTCACTGACCATATAATGGGTTCATATCTTGCTGCCTTTAACATGTTTGGAAGTGGCGAATATTCAATATGATTTATCTCTTTTTCCACTGTTAATAAGCAAGGCATATTAACCTGAAGAAGTTCGTAACCGTTTATCACTTTTCGTTTAACAAGAGCAGTCTTCTCAGCCTCATTAATTTCACAAACTTCAATTACATTTGTAATAGGTGGGATATCTAGTCTTCTTGCAATTCCAGGTCCCACCTGACCCGTATCCCCATCTATAGCATGCTTCCCACAAATAATCATGTCGATAGGTTGGATCTTGGCGATTTTATCAAGTGCTTTTGATAATGCATAGCTTGTTGCTAATGTGTCTGCGCCTGCAAAGGCCCGATCAGATATCAAATATCCTTCATCTGCACCTATTTCAACACTTTTCTTGATAATGGCTGTTGCTTGTGGTGGTCCCATTGAAACAACGGAAATTCGGCCGTCCCCCTGAACTTTTTTCATCCTTACCGCTTCCTGTACTGCATGTGCATCATAAGGATTTAAGATAGCAGGTGCACTTCGACGGTCGAGGGTGTTTGTTTTTGGGTTAATTTTAATGATTTTGGTATCTGGTACCTGCTTAACACAAACGACAATGTGCATGTAAAAACCCCCTCCTTGAAAAGTTTAAGAATCTAGCTTTCTTGTATATTTTTGCAATGCTTTGTAATACGATATATGATGGCTTACAAAAGCATAGTACAAACAAATTTTTCGATATTAGGTGACTATAATATTGAAAGTCTTCTAAAGTAGATAAAATTCAGAGCATTATTTCAAATTTTTAGTAAAAATAGCGGAAGTTAATGGTTGGGGTTACGTATTAAATATTTTTTAAATAGTAACGAAAAATTATGATATTAAAATAAAAATCATTAAGAGAAGTGTATATGATGTGGCATTCTGGAAGAGACAAAGAAGGTTACAAATTTATTTTCCTATTTAATACTATATAATAATTCTAAGTTTACACTATGATAAAAATCACAAGATGAAGGCTTATTTTTCCAAAAAAAATAAAAAGACATTAGCTAGGATCCTTCAATTACATTATTAAATAACAAGAGTTCAACTCTAATTTCAGCTAAGAATACAAAAGTTTTTGGTTTTTTAAGCCAATAATACCAGTAAACATATTATAATATTTATTAATAATACAAAACAGCGAGGTGTTTTAATGGAAACAGGGTCTGAAGCAGACAGCATATCTGCACAAATCAATAAGAAGATAGAACACAAAAAACTTTCGAAAAAGAATATTTTTAAAAGAGGCTTTTTCATGTTTATTGGTGCCATATTAATGGCTGTGGGTATTGAAATATTTCTTGTTCCAAATCAAATTATGGATGGAGGTATTGTAGGAATATCTATCATACTTTCCCACTTATCAGGGTTTAAACTCGGACTTTTCCTATTCTTCCTTAATGTTCCATTCTTTTTTATAGGTTACAAACAGATTGGAAAAACCTTTGCCATTTCCACTCTTTTTGCCATTACTATTCTTTCTATTTCCACCGTGTTCTTCCACCCGGTACCTGCTTTTACAGCTGATATGCTGCTAGCAACTGTTTTTGGTGGTATTATTCTCGGAACAGGTGTTGGGATTGTTATAAGATACGGAGGGTCATTAGATGGAACAGAAATTTTGGCTATCCTCATAAATAAAAGACTACCCTTTTCTGTTGGGGAAATTATAATGTTTTTTAATATTTTTATATTTGCAAGTGGTGGGTTCGTATTCGGTTGGGACCGTGCCATGTACTCTATTCTCGCTTATTTTATCGCTTTTAAGACCATTGATATTGTTATTGAAGGGTTGGATCAATCAAAGTCTGCTTGGATTATAAGTGATAAGCACGCTGATATAGGAGAAGCCATATTGGCACGTTTAGGACGAGGTGTTACGTACCTTAAAGGAGAAGGTGCTTACACTGGCGACGACAAGAAGGTTATTTTTTGTGTGATCTCCCGCTTAGAAGAAGCGAAGTTAAAATTAATTGTTGAGGAGCTAGATCCAACTGCATTTCTGGCCGTTGCTGATATTGCCGAAGTTCGAGGTGGAAGATTTAAAAAGAAAGCTATTCATTAAAAGAGCAAGCACCTGGAACGGAAATCAACCATTTTCTCTACAAAAAAATAGACGAAAGACAATCTGTGGCTTGCTATCTTAGCAAGCCATTAAATTTTTTCAAGTTGAGTTTTCAATAAATACTTTCTTAAATAGAATAAACTCTTATCTTTAAGTTCATTTATTTCACAGCCATATCTGAAACCATTCTCTATTTTCGATTTATTTTTTATTGAAATAACACATGAAACAAATTTAGTTTCTAAATAAAAATGAAGGATGTAATGGATATTCAAATCAACTGAGACCTCTGAAATGAACCCTATTCCATTCAGGCTAATGTCTATAACCGTAATATCATACTTAAAACTAGCATCTGAGTAAGGATAGATTTCCCCAGTAGAATGAATTCTACATCTTATACTTCGTCTACGGCTATGAAATTTTTCTATTTTGAAATAAGGGACGAATAAATAAAGATTATTTTGATCTTTTTTTAGTACTGTTGCTCCTATTGTATCCCCTTCAATTAAGCAGTCAAACGAATCACCAGTCTTTATTAAATCGGGCCTCTTAACAACTACGTTTATCATTTCCCCTTCTACTTGAAAGAGAGCAGCTAAAATTCTCTTATTTTTATGGATTAATGTTATATACTCCATTAGGGAAACCTCTCTTAAATAAGAAATATTATTCAAAAAACGCCTAAAAGCAGTTTACAATGAGCCATAAAGAAATAAAGGAAGATTCATTAAGAATCTTCCTAAACATTATAAGTTAAACCTTTACAAGTTGCTTTGGCCAAATCAAAATCATTTGTTTGTAGTTGGTTCTAATTTCGGGTGTTTTTCGATTATCACCTTGAAAGGAACATTGATACTCATAAATTAATTTATCTAGTTCTTGACTATATCGTACTGTATCATCACTAGTAAATCCACTCATTTTTGCCGAATCGATCATTTTTTCTCTCTTTTTTTGGATCTCATCTAGCAATTCTTTAGTACTTTGGTACACCGTTCTTTCCTCCTATTACATTCCCTAATCCTTTAACGCCTTAAATCAAAAAAATAGTTTACTGATGCATTATTACAAGAATTTCTAAAAATGTAAATAGAATCAACAATATTAGACAAAAGTTTTTTTAACTGACAAATTTCTACTTACATTTAACACTTCTTTTCGACACCCTTTGATAGAAACCGCAACAAATAACCCATATTACTCTCGATTCTAAAATATTGGAAAAATTTCTATTCCATAAAAAATACAATGACAAATACAGTTAGAAAGAGTAATATTTTACTATCTATTATGCTTCTTGCATGGAGGTTTAAGTATGCCCGTCTATTATTATATTCTTCTATTATCTACTAGTTTTTTATGGGCAGGGAATTTTATAGCTGGAAAGTATCTAGTTGGTTACGCCAGTCCATTAGTTCTAACAGAACTCCGCTGGGTAATCGCCTTAATTGCACTACTACCTTTTATCTTACTAAAAGAAAAAACATTAAAATTTCCTAAAAAAGCACTCTTTCCTCTTATCGGGATGGGCTTAACAGGAATTGTTCTATTTAATCTATTTATGTATTTAGCTTTAACCTATACCACTGCAGATAACGTAGGCCTTATCTCAACCTTAAACCCTATTGCAATCGCACTATTAAGTTTCTTGTTCTTTAAAGAGAAGTTGTCCGCTCAAAAGTACATTGCTATTTTAATATCCCTAATAGGTATTATGATCGTATTAAGTCATGGTGACCTTCAAAAGCTTATTCAATTGAAATTTAATGTTGGGGATATCTACATGATGATTGCAGTTGTCTGTTGGGGCCTATATTCAATTCTAGGAAAAGTAGCTATGAGAACGGTATCCCCTTTTCTATCAACCTTTTGGTCCGGTATGTTTGGCGTCATCATGATTGTTCCATTCATTGTTAAGGATTTAGAAATTACAAACCCTCCCCCTTCATTCTGGGTAGCTGCCCTTTATACTGGAGTGGGTGCTACAGTACTTGGAATGGTATTTTGGAATATAGGTGTTAAAAATGTGGGTAGTACCACAGCAGGAATGTTTTTAAATTTTAATCCGATCTTTACTGCAGCTCTAGCCTACTATTTTTTAGGTGAACGTATGGGGGTTGCACAATGGATTGGAGCAATTATTGTCATCATTGGTGTTTATTTGTTTACTAATGAGAAACTACTTTCAAGACTTAATTTAGTGGGAAACAAAGTCGTCGAAAAAGTGCCTCAGTAAATGGAAAAGTGCTGTCTGAACAATTTCCAGACAGCACTTTTTGTAATACTTAAGCCTCTACTTCATCTTTTTCATAGATTGGTACCCAACCTTCAGTTGTAACGAAAATACGAATAGCAACAACTTTACGATTTTCTTGAAGAGTAAAATAGTGACGAACGTTTGGTGGAACTGAGATTAAATCACCTGGATTTAAGAATACTTCAAAAAACTCTCCATCTTCTCCTTGAATGATAAAGACTCCATTTCCACTTACAATAAATCGAACCTCATCATCTGTGTGATGATGTTCTTTTTGGAAGTTTTGAAGAAGCTGTTCAAGATTTGGTGTGTTCTCTGACAGAGAAATCACATCTTGGGCTTTGTACCCTCTTCTTTCAGAAATTGCAGCAATCTCCACTTCAAATGCTTTTAAAATCTCTGCCTTTTCATCATCTGATAACAAGAATTTTTCTTGAAGGTTTGCTGGTAATTTTGTAATGTCCCAATGCTCATAAATTACACCTTGTTGTGTTAAAAATGCTGCTACTTCCTCTTGGTTTCTAATCTCTTCTTTAGTGTTTTGTTTTACGATATAAGCCATTTGGATTCTCCTCTTCCATTTATTTTGTAAACTCCATTAAGCGGAGTTGGTATCTAAATAAAAACTCTGCTGCCTCTAAAAGCTTTTTTGCTTCAAAAGGGGTTCTTCCCCAAACTGTAATTCCATGATTACGTATAAGGACTACGCCTGTGTCCTCCTGAACATGTTCTGAAAATTCTCTAGCTAATGTGGGAATATGTGCATGATTATATATGATTGGAATTGTTAAGGTTGCATCTTCTTCCCATTTATCAAAAGCTTTAATAATTTCCTGACCTTTAAAGGTTATTTCACCTTGATCTCCATATAGTTCTGATACCACATTGTTTTCAACTGTATGAACATGTAGACTGCATCCAGCTTTAGTCTTGTTGTATATCTCTACATGTAAAAGTGTCTCTGCAGAAGGCTTTAAATGAGTTTCTTCTACTGCTTGACCTGAAGCATCAACAAGCAAGAAGTCCTCACTTGTTCTTTTTCTTTTGTCTTTCCCGCTTGCTGTAACTAAGAATTGTAGTGGTGATTCACTAACCTTTATGGCCAAGTTTCCGCTTGTTCCCATAAACCAATCTCTTGTAGCAAGCTCATCTTTAATATCAGCTAATTCTTCCCATCGCTGTTGTAAATTTGTCATGTTCTAACACCACTTAAGCTTTTAATTGTCTCTACACAATCATAAAAGGTATTGAATGGACTGTGCGGGAGACCTAACTCCTGACACTTTTCCAATAATAAGTCTCTTGCGATGACATAATCAGCCTGTTTTGCAGCCTCTAAATCGGTTATAGAATCCCCAATAACTACCTTAAAAAGCTGATCACCGTCTAGCGTCCGAATAATAGACGGCTTACAACAGCCACAATCATTCGTACATTGTTCATCGCATGTATGAGGCCACAATATCTGAATCGTTTCACTAGTAAAATCTGAAGCATTACAATAAATAGCTTCAAAAGGACCGAATGGTTCTAATATAGGGTGTACAAAAAAGTCAATTCCACCGCTTACAATATAAAGTGAAATATGTTCCGCTTTAAGAAAATCTACAAATGGTTGAAAACCATCGCGGATTTTCCCATGTTCTTTCGCAAATTCTATGATATCTTCCTTTAAGTTACTAGGTAAAAGTGCAAACATTTTGCCTACACCTTCCCTGATAGAAATTCTTTGTGCGAGCACATCGTCTTTTAGTTTTTCCCATTCTTTTGGTGCAAAATGTTTCATGATGTTAATAATATTGTCTTTCTCTGTGATCGTTCCATCAAAATCACAGAACACTGCGATTTGTTTCATACTATTTAACCACCTCTGTGCAGCCCCATAAATCAATTGCCTTTTTAAGCTCCGGTAGGGACTGTGCATTTTCTCTTAGTGGCAACCCTTTTAATGAAATATCAATCGCTTGACGGAAAGCCACGCCTCCACCTTTAGCTCCATCTGGATGACCATGAACTCCACCACCTGCATTAATAACACTATCATTTCCAAAGTCGCGAACGAGCAAAGGTACTAAACCTGGGTGGATCCCAGCTGATGGAACAGGAAAACAGGTTTTAAATTGGTCCTGAGCCGTTAAGGCTTGACTAATGGATAAAGCAGATTCCTTCTCCAATGCAACCGATCCGTATGGAGACGGGAATAAAGACAAATCAGCCCCCGCATATCGAAGCAATTTTCCTAGAAGTAGAGAATAGGATACTCCGTAATCTTGGGATGCTGCGATAGCTCCACTAAAAGCCGGATGAGCCATAATTGGAAGAGCAATTTCATCATCTTCTCTCAGCTCTTGTAGAACGTCAAGACCATATGAAAACACATTAAATAAAAGTAAGTCTGCGCCTAGTTCTGAAGCCCTTCTAGCCTTATCTTTTAATTCAAATGTTTTTCCGGTCAAGTTTACTGCATACATCGTTTTATGACCGTTAAACTCATAAGCTTCATTTAGAACTTTTTTACCTTCTGAAATGCGCTTTTCAAACGGAGTTAACTCATTTTCAAATAAGATTTCATCATCCTTTACAAGATCGATTCCACCTAATGCCTGCTCCTTCAATTGAGTTAACAAGTAAGGCAAATCTCTTCCAATGATTCCTTTAAAAATACTCATCAATAGAGGACGGTTGAAAACTCCTAGCTTTTCTCTTATGCCCTGTATTCCGAAGCGTGGACCAGGGAAATGAGATTTAAGTTCTTCACCAAATTCTAAATCTATTAATTTGATTTTTCCATCGAGGGATAATTTACCAAAAACAGTCGTTAAAATAGCAGGCAAGTCAGGTGAAAAATTTATTGTTGGATACGCGATTTTAATTAACGACACAGTATCTGTCGAATCTACGTCTACTCCTTCAATTGAGACCACTCTACCTTTATGTTTTCTTAACTGATTTTGTTCAAGCTCTTGCAAATGAGTCCATGAACCAACAGTCAAGCCTAAAGCAATTTCTTCGGCTTTCTTTTCTGGATTGTGCTTGGAATCATGAACCAAATACGTAGCAATAATTTCACTCATATTAAACTTCCTTTCACGCAAACATAAGTACGACCACAAAAAAACCTCTTCAACAAGAAGAGGTTAGGATTACGATCTAACATCTCCTTATCTTTCAGCTATTGCTGCAAGAATTAGCACCGTGCTTAATGTAAATTAAGTCGGTTGCCGGGCTTCATAGGGCTAGTCCCTCCGCCTACTCTTAATAAGAAAACGAAACATAATATTCAATTATCTTTTTCTAAAAAACAGAAAATATACTAAATCACTTGCACCAAATTAATTTGGATTATCGCAAGAATTTTTTAAGTTGTCAATACGGAAAAAGCAAAAAAGACAGAAGATTTGTTACTTTTTCAAAAGAGACCGCAAGTTTTAAAAAATATTCAATCCTTTTATTCTATCTACCGCTTCCTGTAATCTTTCTTCTGAGGTTAATAGCCCTACACGTACATAGCCTTCTCCCCAACTGCCGAACCCGATCCCAGGAGCTACAGCAATATGAGCTTTTTCTAAAAGAAAATCAGCAAACTCTTCTGAAGAAAAACCATTAGGAACCTTTAACCATGCAAAGAAAGAGCCTCTCGGTGCAGAAACTTCCCAGCCTATCGACCTTAAACCACTAATTAGAGTATTGCGCCTTTTTTCGTAAAGATCATTTAACTCTTGTACACATTGTTGCGACTCGGTTAAAGCTGCTGTGGCTGCTTCCTGTACAGCTCCAAATAAGCTAACATAAAGATGGTCCTGAAGTAAATTAATTGCAGAAATAACACTTTCATTTCCAACGGCGAAACCAACACGCCAACCTGCCATATTATAGGTTTTGGATAAGGTATAAATTTCGATTCCAATATCCTTTGCCCCTTCGGTCTGCATAAAGCTAATAGGCTTCTGTCCGTCAAAACCAATTGCACCATATGCAAAATCATGAACCACACAAATATCGTGCTGTTTAGCAAGTTTGACCGTTTTTTCAAAGAATTCATTGGTAGCCACTGCTCCAGTTGGATTGTTCGGGTAATTCAAAAACATTAGCTTACCCTTTTCCAATTCCTCAGAACTCAGTTCACTGTAGTCAGGTAAAAAGTCATTTTCTTCTTTTAACGGCATCGTAATCATTTCCGCTTTAGCAAGTGCCACACCTGACCAATAATCAGGATAGCCTGGATCAGGGACAAATACACTTTCTCCTGGATTTAACAAACATTGTGGGATTTCTACTAGACCCGCTTTTCCGCCAAAGAGAATGGCTACCTCTTTGTCAGGATCAATGGTAACTCCGTATTCACGTTGATAAAATTGAGCAGCACCCTCTTTTAATGAGCGAAACCCCTGAAAGGGAGAATATTTATGATTAATAGGATTCTCTGCAGCCGACTGAAGTCTCTGTATGATATGTTCAGGTGTCGGTTGATCTGGATTGCCTTGTCCTAAATTAATGACATCAAAGCCCTCTTGAATGGATTGATTAACCTTCATAACAAGGGAAGCGAAAAACTGTTTTGGAAGAGATTTTAATAAATCCGATTGAGGATAAACTTTCATTTTTCCACCTGCTTTAATATTTTCATTTTTTAAAAATTTTTGTTGAAAAACTAGTCACAAAGATATAACGTATTTGACAGATTGTAAAGCATTTATTTAATATTTTTACTTATGAGGTGATGACTGTGTCAATCAAAATATCATGTATACAAATGGATATTGCCTTTGGCTTGCTCGAGAAGAATTTTGAAAAAGCTAATCATTTAATGGAAAAAGCAATGGAACATCGTCCTAATATAATTGTTTTGCCTGAGTTATGGACAACTGGATATGATTTAACAAGACTAGATGAGCTTGCAGACGAATATGCTGAAAAGAGTCTAACATTCTTGAAAGAAAAAGCAAAGCAATTTCAAGTCCATTTAGTTGGTGGATCTGTAGCAAACAAGACAGACGAAGGAGTATTTAACACCCTGTTGGTAATCGATAAAAATGGGGAGCTCGTCCATCAGTATAGTAAGTTGCATCTTTTTAAATTGATGGATGAGCATCTATATCTTTCAGCTGGGAAAGAAAAAGGATTATTTACACTTGATAACCAGTTCTTTGCTGGGATGATTTGTTATGATATCCGTTTCCCAGAATGGATACGTTCGCATACAACAGAAGGAGCAGAGACACTATTTGTTGTGGCTGAATGGCCCCTAGCAAGGCTTTCTCATTGGCGTTCCCTATTAATTGCAAGAGCCATTGAAAACCAATGCTATGTGATTGCTTGCAACCGCTCAGGAGCAGATCCAAACAATGTGTTTGCTGGTCATTCGATGATCATTGATCCTTGGGGTGATGTTGTAGCAGAGGCTAGTGAAGCTGAAGAGATTTTGACAGGAGAAATTGACTTGGAAAAGGTGAAAGAAGTAAGAAGTATGATACCGATATTTGCCGACAGACGTCCGGAATTGTATTAGGTTAATTTATAAAAACGTATTGACAAGAATAATGATTTGTTGTTATGATTCTCATCAGTGAATATTTTCTGAAAATTAATTTTTCTCTTATCAAGAGCTGGCAGAGGGATTTGGCCCGATGAAGCCCAGCAACCGACCGTAATTCCATTGTGAGATGGGGCGATATTTGTTCGCCGGATTTTATCCGTAAGGCACGGTGCTAATTCCACCAGATTTATTCTGGGCAGATAAGAGGTGCGAAGTCTAAGCTTCAAGCCTCTTTCAAATGAGAAAGAGGCTTTTCTTATGGGGAAGCCTCCAATTAGGAGGAGTTTAAAATGACATTACAACAAAAACAACAGCAACAAACATATGAGCCTTTAACTGAAAGTACAGCAATCGAATTAGCTAAGAAACTAAACTTATTTTCTGATCAGGCAGTCTTACAAAGTACAGAGATTGGTGATGGTAATTTAAATCTCGTATTTAGAATTGTGGACCAAGAAAATAATCAAAGTGTGATTATTAAACAAGCCCTTCCTTATGCAAAGGTAGTAGGTGAAAGTTGGCCGTTAACATTAAAGCGGGCAACCATTGAGTCAGATGCACTAAAAATATTTAAGGATATTGCGCCTGATTTTGTACCAGAAGTTTACTTTGCTGACGAAGAACTGGCTATAACCGTTATGGAGGATCTATCTCACCTTATTATTGCTAGAACAGGTTTCATTCAAGGAAATGATTATCCACTGCTATCAGCACACCTTGGAAAATACTTAGCAAGAACATTGTTTTTGACTTCCGATTTTGGGTTAAAGCCTGCCAAGAAAAAAGAATTAGTAGGGCAATTTATTAATCCGGAGCTTTGTAAAATTACAGAGGACCTTATTTTTACAGATCCTTTCTTCGATGCACCTACAAATAATTTCGAACAGGAACTCTTAAAAGAAGTTAACCAAATATGGAACGACCAACAGCTTAAGTTTCAGGTTGCCCTTTTAAAGAAAAGCTTCTTAACGGATTCTGAAGCGCTATTACACGGTGACCTTCATACAGGAAGTATCTTTGTATCCGAAGAAGAGACGAAGGTAATTGATCCTGAGTTTGCTTATTTTGGCCCAATCGGCTTTGATCTAGGTCAAGTAATCGCGAACTTACTATTCCAAGCGATTGCTAATTCGGAAAAACGCGAAGTGATTTATAATCATATTGAAGTGTTTTGGACTACGTTTGTTAAAGATTATGAGGCTCTATGGAACAGCCAAAATGAAGAGCCACTAGCTACAACAGAAGGATATTTGTCTTTCCTTCTAGAGAAAGCATTAAAGGACGCTATCGGCTTTGCTGGATGTGAACTTATCCGCAGAACGATCGGTCTTGCACATGTAGCGGATTTAGATGGAATTCAAGATGACACAGAACGTATAGAAGCAAAAAGAACAACGTTATCAATTGGTCGTGAACTAATCGTGAATAGAAACCAATTTACATCGATTCAACAGCTATTAAGTAGCTTATAACAAATTACAGGTATCTTCTATATTGGAAGATGCCTTTCCTTTTTCAACCACATTTATATAAGCACTTCCCTTAGGGAGGTTAGTTCACATGCTCCAGGGAGTACACTCCATACTCCCGTGGTGTATGAAAGCCTAGTTTTTCTGCCAGTTTAATAGATCCTACATTTTTAATGTCACAGTCCCAACGGGGTAGGATGAACCAGTTATGTTGTTTCGCGAATTCACATATACGTCCCCGTCTATAAAGTGATCAAGTACTGAATAGGCAAATGTAGGGGTGAAAGGAAGTTCCTCTAAAAAACTTTGTATAAAGGAATAATCACTTAAAGCTAACTTTTCCACTTTTAACCCTCGCTCTTTGCCCAAAATTCTTCAGGGTTTAATTCGTAGATCCCATTTTCTCTATACATATATTGATTAATGATAAACTCCCTTCGGATGGTTGCATAGTCCTCATGGAATTGCTTTATATATTCGTTTAACTCTTTCTCCTCGTACTTTTTCCCCATCTTTAATCCACGGATGATGTATTCAAATACAATTAATTTCTTCTTCCTTTGTGCAGGGATATTTTTTAACTTACCTTCTTTAAAAAAGTTATCAATTACCTTTTGTCGTTCAACAATCGATTTCTCCATATTATCTTTCTCCCCTTCTTTTTTCTCAATAAGTTCCATAAGGACACTAGCTTGTTGCCTAATAACCGAGGTATTTAAATGAAAATATAGTGTGTTCTTATCTCGTCTATCGTAAACGACGTTAATATCTCTTAGCTTATTTAAGTGATGGGTAATGGTTGGCGGTGTTAATCCTAGTTTTCCAGCAATTGCTTGACCATGAAGTGGCCCTTTTGCTAATAGAGCAATGATTCGAATCCTTGTTGGATCCCCTAAGGTTTTGTGAAAAGAAACTAAACGATTTAGTTGCATAACCGACTCCTCAATTCGATATTTATCTAATTAGATTTATATCAAATTAATTAATGTGTGTCAATGATGGCTTAGGTTTCTGCTTACTATTTAGAAATTAGGCACAAAAATACCACCTTCATGATAAAAGGTGGTTAAATATCTACCTTGGTTATAGGGTTACTCCCTCTATTTCTAATAGCTTTTCTTTAATATCAATTTTGTTACCTGCATACCCGGTAAGTGATTGATTTTTCCCGATAACACGGTGACACGGAATCACGATCGGGAGTTTATTGGCTTTATTGGCTAAACCTACTGCCCTTACTGCTTTTATGTTGTTAATGGAATGGGCAACATCTTGGTAGCTTCTCGTTTGTCCGTAGGGAATTGCTCTCAATACATTCCAAACAGACATTTGAAAATCCGTGCCATCATATTCGATTGGTACGTCAAACTCCAATCTTTTTCCTAAGAAGTACTCCTCTAGCTGCTGTATCACCCTTTTTAGTATTGGGTGCTGGGATTGAGGATTCTCACCCTTTAAAGTAGCTTCTTTTTTTAAGAAGTCTTCTTCATTCAGATAAATAGCAACTAACTTTTCATTTTGACTGACAATATGTAATTCACCTATTGGGGAATCAAATTTCGTATATTCTCTTTTATCCACTCACTTGTTCCCCTTTTTTAAAGGTAAGTAAATATTAAATGTCGTACCAACACCTAATTCACTTTCTACTTGGATATTCCCCTCATGCTCTTCAACAATCTTATATGTGACCATTAAGCCTAAGCCTGTGCCTCTTTCCTTTGTAGTGTAAAAAGGCTCCCCTAACCTCTTAAGCTTTTCATCAGGAATACCACTACCTTCATCCCTGATCGAGATATGAACTTTATGGTCATCCGTTTCTTTCATGATAATCGTGATAATTCCCCCTGTGGGCATAACCTCGATTGCGTTTTTTATAATATTGATAAAAACTTTCTTCAACTGATTTGGTTCGCAATAAATAGAAGGGATTTCATTTCCAAGAACCATGTTAAATTGAACATTATGCAATACGGCTTGAGCACTAAGTAGATCCACTGTTTCTTGCATAATTTTAGCCACATCTTTTTCCACAAACATGACGGCCTGAGGCTTCGCTAAGATTAAGAATTCATTAATAATGGAGTCAATTCGATTCAGTTCTGTTGTAATAACGGAAAAGTACATCGAATGCTCCTCTTTAAATGAGTCTTCTAGTAATTGAATAAACCCCTTTAAAGCAGTCATTGGATTACGAATTTCATGAGCGATTCCCGCTGCTAACTGACCAATGACATTTAATGTATCAGATTTTCGAAGCTGTTCCTCCATATTAAGCTTATCTGTTATATCCTTAAATACAGTAAGGCTGATATTTAATAGAACATTATGCTTACTGGAAAACTCGAAATATTTTACATTACCTGATTCTAACCTCAGCGGTAATATGCCCTTTATCTGACCGTTTTCTAACAGAACTTTCCTCTTTGCATAAATTTCATCCTCAACTACATTTGAGTATTTTAAAAAGTTAAAGAATGATTTGCCTACTATATCATTTTTTGAAAGCTCAAGCATTCTCAAGCCGGATTCATTTATATCTATGATTTCCGATTTATCGTTCCATAGTAGAATCCCTTCAAGAGCTCCTTCAAAGATATTTCTAAACTTTCGTTCACTATGACGAAGCTCTTCTTCCATTCTATATCTTTCTGTAACATTTCGCAGAATGATTATATTGTTTCCATCCACTGCATTTAATTTTGACGTAAATTCTAGAATCTTATTTTGGCCATTAGGCATTAAAAATAATAACTGATCTCGTACAGATCCAGTACTCTTTAGGGTGTTCACTATTTTATAATACTTCTCGTCTTTTAAGGGAACAAACTCATCGAGTTTTCTTGTTTTCAGTTCATCTAGATGACATTCAAATATTTTACATGCAGAGTCATTTGCATCTATCACTTGGCCATCATTGTCCCAAAAAACAATTGCATCAAGCGCTTCTACGAATAAGTCTTTATATAGTTCTGAGTTTTTCTTGACCTTCTGCTCTAGTACATTTTTCTCGGTTACATTTCTTAATATGGTTATGTATAAGTTACTATCTATTAATTTATTTGCTATAAGATCAAAATACAGGGTATTATCACCGTTTAGCAAAGGAAGGTTCCCTTTAGCCTCATTTTTCCGGCTTAAAATTTCCATGATTTTCTTAACCTTATATTGTCTGTCCTTAGGTATATGAGACTCTAAGTTAGACTGAATTAAGTCATAGCGGTCTATACCAAGCACTTCACAAATAGAGTCATTCACATCTATAATGATTCCGTTCTGGTCAAATATTATGATCCCGTCAGAAATAGAAGAAAAGATATTACTTAATTTATATTCTCTATTTATTTCATCTTTACAGTTCTTCTTATGATCACTGTCAATAGTAGGCTTCACATTAAACCCCCTTTTGGGATATTACATATGGCTGTTTCCGCATAGATTCTAGCTATACGTATATCGTCTCCAAAACGGATTCTATGCTGTTTCGTGGCATCTTTCCTCCCAAAATAAAGAAAACAGCACCATAATTCGTTCAAAAGCAATTTTAAAGTATTTAGATAGCACCAAAGTTTACGAAAAGAGCCTTACATATAAACAAATTCTACATTATTTGGCAAATCCCTTTCAATATGAGTATAATACCAGTACTTTTTATCTAGTAAATTAAACATATGGAATTTTCTAATAGATTTACCTTGTTTAAGAGGAAATTGAATTTTAAAAAAGTGGACTAGAGATACTCCTTTTAATCTAGAATAAAATCTAGTTAACAGGATATAATCTCTGCCCACTATTAATACTTTACAATTTAAACTTTGAAATCATAGAATTCATTTGCTCTGCAAGCTCGGATAACGAGTGAGCACTATTTGAAATTTCTTCCATCGAATTATTCGTTTGAAGAACGGACGCACTTGCTTGTTCAATACCTGCTGCAGATTCTTCCGATACAGACGCGATATTCTCAATACTGTTATTCATTTGAGCGGATCCTTCAGAAACCTCTTGAAGACTAGTCGAAATATCATTTACACTCTTCGTCATTAAATTAACAGCACTGTAAATCTTTTGGAACGTTTCTCCAGTGACTCTGATTTGATCCGTACCTTCCTCAACTTGCTCATACCCATTTTGTAAAGAAGAAACGACTTCGTTTGATTCTATTTGGATACCTTTTACAATATTCGTAATGTCAGACACTGAGTGAGAGACCTGTTCTGCCAGTTTTCTAACTTCGTCCGCAACTACTGCAAAGCCTCTACCATGTTCGCCCGCACGTGCAGCTTCGATTGCTGCATTTAATGCTAGTAAGTTCGTTTGAGCCGCAATATCCTGAATAACCTGAACAAGGGTAGAAATTTCTTTCGTACGGTCGTCTAGGCCCTTAACTTTTTGTACGGAACCTTTCATAATATCATTAATTCTTACCATTTGGTTTTGTGATTGTTTCATTAAAGTGTCGCCTTGTTTCGTTAAATCTAGTACTTCATCTGAAGCCTCTTTAATGACCAAACCACTCTCGTTTGCCGAATCTACCTTTTGTAGATAATCTTCCATCATCATCGCTAATGTTGAAGAAGAATTAGCCTGCTCCTCTGCACCTCCAGATAGCTCCTGCATCGTTGAAGCAACCTGTTGACTAGCAGCTTTTACTTCATTTGCTGATTGATTTAGGAAATCACTTCTATTTGATACATCATTAGAAACAGCTAAAATTTCTTGAATCATCGCTTGAAGCTTTTCTTTCATAGAATTTGTAGCTTTACTCAATTCAGCAATTTCATCTTTTCCATTGTAGGATACTAATTCTACATTCAAATTCCCTGCGGAAATTTCATTCGATACTCTTACGATTTCACTTAATTTA
This sequence comes from Cytobacillus spartinae, assembly GCF_042865285.1. Taxonomy (NCBI): domain Bacteria; kingdom Bacillati; phylum Bacillota; class Bacilli; order Caryophanales; family Bacillaceae; genus Cytobacillus; species Cytobacillus spartinae. The sequence continues at coordinate 84,293 of NZ_JBIACK010000017.1, forward strand.
TTTGAGATGATTTTACCGATTAATAGAATACAAGCAATTCCTAGAAAAGCCGAAACTACAATGGAGACAACTAGAACAATTGTTGCTGTTACTAAACTAGATTTCGCTGCCTGAACTGCACTACTTTGTTCTTCCTTTAAAGAATTTCTAAGTTGATCAATTCTTAAGACGGTTTGGTAAACAATGTTATCTACTTGTAATTTACCTAGTTTAAACTTATACTCATTTCCAGCTTCCATTTCAGGAATAATAACGTCTTTAAATACAGCTGAGATCTTCTTGTCATTTTCATCGATCTGTTCAAATAATAGCTTTGATTCTTTAGTAGTTAGCATCGGTTGGATTTGTTGTTTTAATTCATCGAAGCTAGCAGAAATATCATCGATTTGGTCCATATAACGTGGTTTTTCATCAATAATATATGTACCTATCATACTCCCTTTTTGGTGGAACATCGCTGAAGCTTCTGTAATTAGTAGAGCTTTTTCACTAGACTCTTGCATAACATCCATTTTGTTATTAGCTACAGTTAAAAGAGAGAAAGTAATAAGTGAAGATATCGTAAACAATCCGATAGTTACAAATAGGGCAACCCCATACTTTTGACCTAATTTTAAGTTTTGCCAAAGTTTGAAATTGGTTAGCTTATTAAAAAACTTCCAATCTCTTTTGGTACCTTTGTTTTTCTTTACTTTTGGTTGCTTAATTTTCTTCTCTTTTTTACTAAATAATTTCTTGACCCCGTTCACCCTTCTTCCTCCTTATGTAAAAAATATTGTCGAAAGTGATAGTAAATTATGAATAAATAAAACTTTTTTACTAGATTCTTTTATTATAATAAAAAAATTATTACTTTTGAAGAAATAGTTTCCAACATTCTTAATGTATTTTTATGTAAAAAAGCAAAGTGCATAAAATACACTTTGCTCGAAGTTATAGTAACATATCGTTATTTACGCTAATTTCTTAGGATAACCATGTATTTATAATAACTAGTTTATGACTTACTACCCCTTCGATTTTACAAATACTTTTTTCCTATAGTTCTATAAGAAGGGGGTTTCATGCCTTGCTTTTAGTCGGTTCCACCTTTTTTCTACTTCATTCTCAAAATCCAATAACATTTCCTTATTTTCTTCTTTTAATAGATGCTTCGTTTTCCCCATAAATTTTAGCCAATCCGATAGAGGAATTCTCTTATTCTTATTTTCCGGATCATAAGTAATCGTCGTTTCACCTTGTTCAACTTCATAGAGTGGGAAGAAACAAGAATTTACTGCTGCCTCCATGATCGTTTGACCATAGCGGTCCTCAGATTTCCAGTTTAGTGGACAAGTTATTAATATTTTTCCATAAACGGTACCTACATTTTGTGCATACCATTGTGCTTTAGCGGCCTTCTTGATTAAGTCCTGAGGGAACGCCTCTGATCCTGTAAACACATACGGGATGTTCGTTGACGCCATGATTTGTGCTGTATCTTTATGGTGGAACGCTTTTCCTTGTTGTGCCTTACCGACATTTGTTGTACTTGTCATATGACCTAGTGGTGTAGAATATGACATCTGTGATCCTGTGTTCATATATCCTTCATTATCGTACTCTAGCATGATGAGCTTATGATTTCGTAGAGCTGTTCCAATTGCAGAGCCCATTCCGATATCCATTCCCCCATCGCCTGTAATCATGACGAAAGTGGCATCTTCAGAGACATTAATTTCTCCCCGTCTTTTTAGTTCAAGGAATGCTTCTAAAGTGCCAGATAATGTAGCTGCTCCATTTTGGAATAAGTTGTGAATCATTGTTTGCTTATGAGATGAATAAGGGTATGAAGTCGTTACCACATAAGCACAGCCGGTTTGGAATAAAACGACAATATCTCCCTCAATCCCTTTAAAGAATAGTTCAAGTCCGGAGAAGATTCCGCACCCAGGACATGCCCCGTGTCCAGATGCAAGACGTTTAGGCTTAGTTGTTAAGGCTCTTAAAGGAGGAATTTTCACTTTTAATTTATTGGTTTCCTCATCTAACGTTACATCAATTAGTCCAGACTTGTAGACGTCTCCATGTTGTGGTTCAATCACTGGGGCTAATACATGCTCTTGATTTCCCGGGACATGGCCATAGTAGTCAAAAGGCTTACCAGCATACCCTTTGTCCTTTGCCTCTAAAGCCATTTCAAAGAACTTTTCAGCATCATCTGCATAAAAGTCTTTACCACCCAAACCAAATACTCGACTTAACACGATAGTTTGATTCTCTTTATCTTCCTGCAATGCAGATTTTACTTCATGAGTTAAATTCGGACCATGTGCCCCATAAGAATCTGCTCGCTCTCCAACAAGCAATGCCTTCACATTTTTTAAGGCTTCACGAATTTCTTTTGCAGGGAATGGACGGATAATATTTGGACTGATTACCCCCGCTTTAATCCCTTTTTGTCGAAGCTGATCTACCACATCTTTTGCTGATTCAGCAGCAGAGTTTAATAAGAAGAGCGCCACCTCTGCATCTTCCATTCCATACAAATCTAATACTGGATATTCTCTACCAGAGATTTTCGCATACTCTTCCGCAACTTCCTTAAACACTTCACCTGCATTGTACATCGCTTCAGATTGCTGATAATGGTTGTTAATTAAATCGTTACCATCCATATGAGCACCAATCGTAACTGGTTTTTTAGGATCGCGCGCAAAATGATAATGAGTAGGGCACTCTCCTACAAACTGTTGAACGACATCTCTTTCTTTGAAATACTGTACCTTCCTCTTCTGGTGTGATGTAAAGAATCCATCATATGCAACAATAACAGGAAGACGAACCTTAGAGTGCTCAGCAATTTTTAATGCCATAATGTTCATATCATATACAGCCTGCGGAGTTCTCGCCGTCAAAATGACCCAGCCTGTGTTTAAAGCATAATAAAGGTCGGAGTGGTCACCACGAATATCCAAAGGACCACTGATGGATCTTGTTACTAGGTTCATGACCATTGGAAATCGTGTTCCCGATTGAACTGGTAATTGCTCAAGCATATACATTAATCCGTTCGCACTTGTTGCGTTAAAAACACGTGCACCGGTTGCCGCAGCACCATAACAAATACCTGCTGAACCATGTTCACCATCAGCAGCAATTAATGTGATATCATGGAGCCCGCGTGATTTCATTTGATCAAGATATTGTGCAACCTCCGTTGAAGGCGTGATAGGAAAATACCCCATTAGATGATAATTTATTTGTGCAGCTGCCATTGCAGCCATTTCATTACCTGATTCAAACGTTGTTAGTTGCTCAGGAACTACGTCTACTTTCAAATCTCTTTCCAGTGTAGCCATTATGAAATCCCTCCTGATACGTACGGAAAATGTTGCTTTACTCTGTTAGAATCAGCAAAGCCTATTGTTTCACGCAATTCACTTAATGCACTAGTTGGACATGCCTCTACACATTTTAGGCATCCTTTGCAATACTGATAATCAATGCCTTTTAAAAACATCTGCTTTCGACCACGTTTGTCTTCTCCTTCTTCCCAAACAAAACAATAGTCGGGGCAAACTGTGTCACAAGCAGCGCAATTAATGCATTGTTCTTGTTCAAATTGTGGAAGGAAGCCTTGACGAGATCCGCTTAAGTCCTTCAATACACTATTGGCCTGTGATGTTATGACTCCACCAATCTCTTGCGTTTCATACCCAAGCAAAGGGAGTGGTCTTATAAAAGATTTACCTATCGCATCAATCGGAGCTTCATATGACTTAAACTCCACTTCAAAATAACCTCTATCAAAAGTGCGAATATTCGGTTCGACTAGATGAGGATATTTTTTTTCAAATGTATTTCTTATTACATTTCTCATCGCATCAGGGTCTAAGAAGTCACAAATTCTAAAAAGTGCTCCAAGCATCGCTGTATTAACCTTTGTTTTTTCCTCGACTGCAATGGTTAGAGCATCAACAATCGCTAAAGTACCATATTGTATCTGTAAGTCATCTTTAATATCATCAAATTTTCTCGTTGAATTCACAAGGACGATTCCGTCAGGTGTTAATCCACTAACAACATCAACTGTTTTATACAATGCTTCATGAAATACTCCGATAACATGCGGCTGTTCAATCGGACTATGTGCACGGATTTCAACCTCTTTATCGCAGAAACGTACAAAGCTTTTAACTGGTGAACCTTTCTTCTCTGATCCATACGAAGAGAAGTTTGAACCATTTAAGTCAAGGCCAAGAACGCCTGCTTCAGCTAACATTTTCCCTGCTAAATTAGCTCCTAATCCACCGATGGATTCTAATCGTATTTCAAAAAAGCCTAGCTCATTCTTTCTAGGTAAAATTGACATACTTTTCCCCCTAAAATATATAGATTAGATTTTATCCTCTTAAAAAGGCCCCTAAAATCCCCTTGTTATATTTTATGTGAACGTTTTCTATTTCGCTGTGATAAAAATCATACACCCGCCAAAAAACTACTAAAACAGTTATTTCTCTTTGAGGAAACCTTATGTTTGTTAAAGAAAAATTTAAACAAACAATTATATAACAGGTGTTAAATTGTACTATAACAGGTTGTTAACCCCATGAAAACTCTCCAAGTAGTTTCCAAATAAAAGAAAAAAGACCTACCTTTAAAAGGCAGGTCTAAAAATCTAATCTTCTAAATATCTATTTATCTTCAACAACCACATAAGTAGCCTTAATAGGACCGTGAACACCCACAACCAGTATCATTTCAATGTCAGCTGAATTACTTGGCCCAGTAATAAAGTTTATACATGAAGCAATGTGTTCAGCGTTTTTTGCTTTCTCTCTGATGAGTCTTGCAGCTTGCGTCATTCTTGGTACAATACTGCTTTTAGGAATAATAATGATAGAAGTTGCTGGTAGAAAACTAACGGTTCTCCCTTTATTTTTATCACTAAAAAGAACCGCAGTTCCTGATTCCGCTAATGTTATATCACTAAATGTAATTCCTACATTAGCTTTCTCAGCTTTAACTATGTTTTCTTCCCCTTTAGTTGGATCCCAAACATGGACATCAAGCCCTTCTTGTGGCCATTCTTCATTGATAAGATCAGTAAGTCCGAAATCGTTAAAGCGTTCATCCCCCCAAGAAACAATTGGGCCACCGCCATAGGAATTAACTACATCTTTAATCGATGTTCTCAAATCTTTTGAATGGGTAAGAATCATATTGGTGTGTATGTTGGCACACTGTGTACGTAACACCTCTACTAAATCATCCTGTGTAGCATCTTTAAGCACTTCATCTTGGGGCGTGTGTTTCCATATAGGTCTATCAATCTTAGTTGGATGAACATCACGACCTAACCTGGAGGAAACCTGACTTAAGAATACTTCGCGATTGTGTATCGTTCCTTTCATTATTGGTCTCCTCCCTTTGGACGATTTTTGAACCAATCTCTGAATCTTTCTTTATTCGGGGCTGGAAACTCTCGGATTTCAGTCCATGCTTTTAATGGTCCAGGACCATTAGATATTTTATCCCCAACAGTAAAAGGATTCATTGCTGTTGGTGCTATTTTTGAGCCTAGATTATATAGTGAAGGTGATGCAGCGCCAAGACCAAATGCTTTCATGGCAAGCTTTTCAGATATTGGTGCCCGCCCTTCTTTTTCTACAATAACCTGTCTATGTTTATGAAGTAGTTCATGCAACGGAATTTTAACTGGACATGCCTCGGTACATGCCGCACACAATGTAGATGCATACGGTAATTCTTTGTAATCATCGTACCCTCCAAGTAATGGAGAAAGAACAGCCCCAATTGGACCTGAATAAATAGAACCGTATGAATGTCCCCCTACATGTCGATATACTGGACATACGTTGACACATGCAGCACATCGAATACATTGAAGGATAGACTGGAATTCACCGCCAAGGATTTTGGACCTGCCATTATCAACGATCACTAAATGGAATTCCTCAGGTCCATCAACATCACCTTCGTCCTTTGGTCCCGTTAAAACCGTGATATAACTAGTAAGCTTCTGCCCTACTGCACTTCTCGTAAGGAGACTCACTAGTACTTCCATTTCTTCAAATGTAGGAACTAATCTTTCCATTCCCATTACCGTAATTTGTGTTTTCGGTAAAGCTGTAACTAAATCAGCATTTCCCTCATTGGTTACTAGGGTAATAGACCCTGTCTCAGCAATTGCAAAATTACAACCTGTGATACCAACGTCAGCGGTCAAGTAATCTTGTCTGAGTCGTTCACGTGCATGAAGAGCAAGCTCTTCTGGCTTTTCCGTATTTTTATATTCGAGCTTTTCTTTAAATATATCACGAATTTGTTCCTTGTTTTTATGAAGAGCAGGGGCAATAATATGTGATGGCGGATCATGGTCATCAACTTGAAGGATGTACTCTCCTAAATCCGTTTCAATAACCTCACAGCCTACATCCTCTAAACAAGCATTCAAGCTAATTTCTTCCGTTACCATTGACTTTGATTTAACTACTTTTTTGGCATTCTTTTTCTCAATAACACTTTTTATATATTGGTTCGCTTCCTCAGCTGTTTGAGCAAAGAAAACATGACCACCACGCTTGCTTACATTCTCACTTAGTTCATATAAGTAATAATCTAAATTCTCTAAGACATGCTGCCTAATTTCTTCTCCGTGAGAACGCCATTCTTCCCAATTGCCTAACTCTTCGGCAGCATTTAAGCGGCGAGTATGAAGCCGTTCCTGAGCTCCAGAAACAGCCCCACGCATAAATGAATTATTTAGTCCTTTATCCACACGGGTATTGAATTTGTCCGTGCTAGTTTTCATCGCCATATGAACGATTCCTCCTTCTTATATTGTTCCTCGGAAGATTAACGGTTGTTTAGAACCTCTGCTATATGCAGGACTTTTATCGGTTTTCCCTTTCTCACAATACGTCCACCAATGTTCATTAAACAACCACCATCAGCACCTATTAAGAAGTCAGCCTCCGTTTCTTCAACATGCTGGACTTTTTCATCCACCATTTGCTCAGAGATTTGAGCCATTTTCACTGAAAACGTTCCTCCGAATCCACAACATTTTTCCTTTCCTGGTAGCTCAGTGAATTCCAGACCTTTAACATGACTTAAGAGTTTCATCGGTGCATCCTTAACACCTAGTAATCTCGTCATATGGCATGAAGTATGGTAGGTTGCCCTTCCATTAAATTTAGCACCAACATCCTCTACCTTTAACACATCCACAATAAATTGCGTTAATTCGTATGTTTTGTCAGCAAGAGCTTGAGCTTTCTGCTCCCACTCCTGATCCCCTTTAAAAATATGAGGATATTCCTTAAACATCGTTGCGCATGAGCCTGAAGGGGAAACGACGTACTCAGCATGTGAAAAAGCATTTATCATTCTTTTCATGGCTTCCTTTGATTCCTTCACATACCCACTGTTATAGGCTGGTTGACCACAGCAAACTTGGGATTCAGGAAAATCAATCTCACAGCCAAGATGCTCTAATAATTCAACAGTCGCTTTTCCCACATTCCCTTGAAACATATCTACTATACATGTAGCAAAAAGGGTAACTTTCATTTGTCCTCTCTCCTAAAACCTTCATTTTTATTTTGCAAAAAATTCAGTCAACCGGTCATCTGATGACCTAAGCTTATATATACAAAAATATTAATAGTTCAACTATAACAGAATTTGTTCATAGTGGGATTTATTTTTTTGAACATTCTTAAAACAAAATGAAAGGGTCTAATAGCTTTGAATTTACTAAATGCCGATAATATTTATAAATTCGAATCAGGTTTATCTTGAAAATAATCATTTAAAAGGTTTTCTACATTTTCAAGATGTTTTAGCATACAAGAACGAGCCTTTTCTTCATTTTGCTCCTCAATGGCAACATAAATAGAAAGGTGCTCTTCGTATAGTTTCTCACTCGTTTCATCTTTCGAAAATAACCAAAGTCTCCTAGTTTCTTTCATCGTCTTTACCATTAATTCTGATACATGGTTTAACAAACTTACTAATAATGGATTTTGTGAAGCGTTTGCCAAAGCTAAATGGAATTCTAAATCTGATTTTTCCCCTAGTTCTTCATTACCATATGCTATTTTCATTTCATTTAAAGCTTTTTGCATGGACTCTAGATTTTCTTTAGAGCGATTCTTCGCAGCAGACGCTGCAGCACCAGTTTCAATAATTTTTCGAACTTCTAAAAGATTGATGACATCCTCTTTATTCATTAAAATGGCTGTCGTAAGTGGCATCGTGATTTGGCTTGCCTCAAACCCTTTAATATAAGTGCCTTCTCCCTGCTTCATTTCAACAAGTCCCATCGCTCTCAGAGCACTTAGTGCCTCCCTAATAGCCGAACGTCCTACTTGAAAGTTCTCAGCTAGCTGTTGAACAGAATCAAGCTTATCCCCTGGTTTTAAATCTCCATTTTTAATCATAGTTAAAAGTGTATCAGCCACTTCTTCGTATATTTTTTTAGGCTTTATTCGCTTATATTCCACGCTTCTCACCTCTCTTATCTACGGTTACATATCTTGTATAAGATTAATTATAAGGCTATTCATTACGATAAGTAACATAAAATTTACAAGCCATATGAACTTTCCATTGAGCCATTGATTCCTTTCTATGTTTTGCCTTACCCCATCATGGTTAAAATGTGGTAGAATGGGATTTTGGAATGAAAACAAAACAATTTTTAAATAAATTTTATGAATCCTACCTAGAAGGGGTTAGAATAGATGAACATTATTGCAGCTACTTTAAATGCAAAATATATTCATACCAATATTGCCATCCGATATTTGAAGGCATACGCTCAACCAGAGTTTGATATTCAATTAGTTGAATATACGATAAAAGATCCTACCATGAACATCGTCACAGACCTTATTCAGAAGAAGCCTACGATTATCGGATTTAGTTGTTATATTTGGAATATTGAAGAGACCATTAAAGTCGTTAAGATGATTAAAAAGATTGATCCTTCTATTACTATTGTCGTTGGTGGCCCAGAGGTAACTTACGATGTACAAGATTGGATGGAGCAGGTACCTCAATTTGACTTTGTTGTAATTGGTGAAGGAGAAGAAACATTTAAGCAACTCTTGACTTCAATCAGAGATGGCGGTGAAGTTAGCACCATTCCAGGTATTGCTTTCCGACATGAAGGAAAAATCAGCATTAACCCACAGAGAAATAAGTTAGATTTGAAAGAACTTCCTTCTATTTTTAGATTTGAAGAGGACCTTCCACATCTATCAAAACGAGTGATTTACATTGAAACAAGCCGTGGATGTCCATTTAGCTGTCAATTCTGTCTTTCTTCCATTGAAGTAGGGGTTAGATATTTTGACCGTGAGAAAGTGAAGGATGATATTCGCTACTTAATGAAAAATGGAGCAAAGACCATTAAGTTCGTGGACCGCACATTTAATATTAGTAGAAGTTATGCCCTAGAGATGTTTCAATTCTTGATTGATGAGCACCTCCCAGGTACTGTTTTTCAATTTGAGATAACCGCCGATATCATGAGACCAGAAGTAATTGATTTCCTAAATAAAGAGGCACCTCCTGGATTGTTTAGATTTGAGATTGGTGTACAATCAACAAATGATTATACAAATGAACTTGTTATGAGAAAGCAAAATTTCGAAAAACTTACTCGTACCGTTACCATGGTTAAAGAAGGACAAAAAATTGCACAGCATCTTGATTTAATCGCTGGGTTACCAGAAGAAGATTATGATTCATTTAAGAACACCTTTAATGATGTATTTGCATTGAGACCAGAAGAACTTCAGCTAGGTTTCCTAAAAATGCTAAGAGGAACAGGATTACGCCTGCGTGCAGAAGATCACCAATATATCTATATGGATCACTCCCCATATGAAATCTTAGGAAACAATGTGTTATCCTTTGATGACATCATTCGAATTAAACAGGTGGAAGATGTTCTTGAAAAGTATTGGAATGATCACCGAATGGATCACACGATCGAGTATTTAGTAACGAATTCATTTACATCTCCATTTGATTTCTTCCAACAATTTGGATCATTCTGGGAGGATAAGGGCTGGTCTCGAATTGGGCACCAGTTAGAGGATTTATTTAAGAGATTATATGAGTTTCTACAATCTAAGAAGCTTAAGGACCTAGATATCGTTGTCGGTCTGATGAAGCTTGATTACCTATCAAATGCAAAATATAAACCTAGAAAGCCTTGGTGGGATCCAAGCTTTGAAAAAGATCAACGCTCAGTCATATATCAAAGTATTTTACAAAACCCTGCCCTACTTGGACAAGAGTTTGTAAAACTAGGTTTGCAGGAAAAAGAGCTCTATAAACACACGATGCTTGAAGAATTAGCATTCAATTTAAACGAATATATGTATTCAGGGAAAATAAAGCTGGAAAACACACATTTACTTGCTTATTTTGATCCTGCAAACGAGAAGACGCTTCTGTTTGGTTGTAGTGGTGAAAAAACAACTGCTAATCAAGGATAATTAAATAATTTTAGGTCAGACACATTTTTAGTGCCTGACCTTTTTGCATATGCGGGTGGGTATTCGACTACATTTAAATTCTTTTCGGCAAGTTCTAAAATAAATCGGCGACTCTGAGATTTTTTCGGCTACTTATGGGACAATATCGACGACCCTCAGTACCATTCATCAGCAATCCTCTTTTTTACTTTCCTTCTTCTTTTTATCTTTGTTCATATATGGAGTTTCTAAATGCTTAGCTGCATTAAAATCACCAAACTCAATACCAAACTCGACGTTAGATGCATCTTTTTCTTTCTTGTTTTCCATATTACGCTCTTCCCTCTCTACCATGCTTCGAATTGCGGTTAAATCCTTTCATATCATTTTCACCGTTACTAAATTCCGGGGTAAAATCAGATTCCTCCAAGTTTCTCTTAGGGGTTTTACTATATTTCTCAACAGCATTATGTTCTGCTTTTCTTTTTGCCATTTTTTTCATCCTCCTTGATTAAACATTATTTCGTTATTAGTTTGAGACTTGTCTATCCTCTTTATTTCTGCCTTTTTTTACAAAAGAAACTAGTTCATAAAAAGAAAGATAATACAGAAACTATGCTTAATTGATTTTTCCAAACAATCAACAATGACGGAAAAAAGGATGAGAGAAATGACGAAAAAAAAGAAAAAGCAATTCGAAAAGGTTTCAATAGATGAGACAATGCCTCACCAAATTAATTCTCCCGACTTTAAAGATACAGGTATTAAAATGGAACCACCTTTTGAGAATTCTCATGGTGTAATCATTGGAGATAGTAAGTACTCCTCCCCCAACTCTCCATTAGAACAATGGTCAGAGGACACCGATCCCGCTATCATGTCTGGAGATGAATGGGTCCACCCAACTAATGATATAGGCTGGAATACAGCCGAAAACAGAGAATTAATCGAAAGCAAGAAACCTCCAAAAGGGTATCCGTTCATGCATCCAACAAAGGATGTTAGTCACGGGAAAGACTAAAATTTTGGCATAACAAAAATCCAGGGATTATCCCTGGATTTTTTTATCCAATAATTACACGCTCTTTTGGATAATGATATTTTGTTTTCTTTTCTTTACCACCAATCATAAATAAGAACGATAGTAGCCCAATTCTTCCAATAAACATTAAAACCATGATGACACACTTACCAATAGTAGATAAGTCTGGCGTTATTCCCATCGACAGTCCTGTTGTACCGAATGCAGAACAAACCTCAAAGAGGATTTCGATGAAAGAGTGTGACTCTGTGATGGAAAGAACCGTTACGGATACAAAACAAAGTGCTACGGCAAGTAATGAAACAGCAAGAGATTTAATGATATCTTCTTCATGCAATTCTCGATTAAAAACCTTAATATGGCGGTTTCCTTTTGCAAAATGATATAGAAATAAAATATTGAGGGCAAAGGTAGTTGTTCTAATCCCTCCACCAACAGAACTTGGTGATGCCCCTATAAACATTAGTGCGCTCATTACAATCAATGTCGGTTCAGCAAATTCACTTACATCAATAGTAGCTAGGCCACCACTTCTTGTTGAAACGGACTGGAAAAATGCATAGAAAAATGACTTATGCCATGAAACATCCTGAAAAGTGTTCTTCCATTCAAAAATCAAAATAAAAATAGTTCCGAAAATTAATAATCCAAGAAAAGTAACAGATGTTAGCTTTGTAAAAAGTGAAAATCTAAAGGTAAGATTTTTCTCTTTCGGAAATAAGAACTGCTTTAATTCGATTAGCACCGGAAACCCAATTGCACCTAAGGTTATTAAAACAATGTTAATCAGCTGAACAAAATAATCGTCAGCAAACGGAATTAATGATTGGCCAGTGATATCAAAGCCCCCGTTAGTGGTTGCACTAACCGAAGCAAATAATCCATGTAAAAAAGCCACTTTCCAATCATCATAATAATTTAAAAAATAAAATCCTAGTATTAACATTCCTATGAATTCTATAATTAAAATTATTTTTAATATTTCTTTAATCAGATTAACTAATCCTGCTAAGCTTGTTTGATTATGATCCACCATAATCAATCTTCGTTCTTTCAACCCAATTTTCCTACCAAGTAATAACCAGAAAAAGGTTCCTAAAGTCATTACCCCGATACCACCAAATTGTAGAACAAACATCAATACAAAAACGCCATAAACACTGTATGTTTCTGATATGTTAATGACCGTTAAACCTGTTACACTAACAGCACTTACTGCTGTAAACAAAGTATCTATAAATGAAACTTCTACACCAGGCTTATGTACAATGGGAATACTGAGGAGAAGAACGGATACGCTGACAGCTAAAAAATAATATCCGACAATCGCTTGGGCAGGTGTAAGTTTATTAATTGCAAGTTTTAAAGAATGCCACATGTATGTAACCTGTCCTTTCGGTACTTTATAAACCTATAATAAAGAATCAGACCTAATATTGGAAGGCTTAGGAAATGATTTACTTAATATATTCTAGACTCGCGAAATACTTTTTCATAAATAAAGTGATTTAGTGCGATCTATATTCATTACTATAATAGAACATTTTACAAATATAACAAAATTACTAGCAAAAATAAACTCCTCTTTATATTACACATTCCCCTTGATCTCGAACATGGGCAATCGTTTCAATTAAAGTCTAGATAGAACTTTATGGAACTAAACGAAATAGTATCTCCATATACATTAAAAGCTTATATAATAGAATTATTCACAGGCCGGAAGGAAGTCATTTAATGCTTATAAGAGAGCTTGCAGAAAAGGTTGTCGCTGAAGTTAGAAAACTTCTTACTGAAGATATTATCGTAGTTGATACGACTGGAATTATTATCGCTAGTACTGACCCAAAGAGAATTGATACGTTTCATGAAGGTGCTTTAATTGCTTGTAAACAGAAGGACAAAATCGTTATTTCAAAAAAAGATGAAGCCATCTTACAAGGAGTCAAGGCTGGAATTAACCTACCCGTTTTCTTTCAAGGAGATGTTATTGGAGTCATTGGAATTACTGGTACCCCAGACACCGTATCACCTTATGGAGAAATTATCCGAAAAATGACAGAACTATTAATCAGTGAGAGTTACTATACTGAACAGTTGGACTGGCAATCCAGAACAATGGAAGCTTTCCTCTTCGATTGGATTCAATTAAGAGACTGGGATTCTACGTTCATTAGTCGTGCAAAGTTACTGAATATTAACCTTGAGCTGAATCGAAGGATCATGATTGCTGAGTTTAAACACGAATCCTTTCATCTCCATCGAGAAGCATGGGCTTCAGTATTTACTTGGAATGAACTTGGTAATGATGATTTGATTGTTCGCTGGGGGAATAACCGAATTATATGTATATTTGCAAATGCGGAATATCAAAGTAAAACATATTTTAAAGAACGAGTTATTAGATTTCAACATTTCTTAACTGAACAATTAGGGCTGCCTATAACAATCGGAGTAGGAGCAGTTGTCAATTCTGTAAAATTGTACGAGTCGTATCAGCAAGCAGAAAGAGCAATCAAATCAAGTACCATTAATAATAGGATTGTCTACGATGAAGATTTAAGGTTAGAAATGATCCTTGAAGAAATTAAACGCGAAACAAAGAACGACTTTATTCAAAGAACGATTGGGAATCTTCTAGAGGATAAGGATTTGGAGTATACGTTAAGGGCACTTCTTGATCAAAACTTTTCGCTAAAAAATACGGCTGATGTACTTCATGTTCATATTAATACCTTACATTATCGTCTAAAGAAGATTAGTGAACTGACAAATTTAAACCCTCGGCATCTTGATGACTTGTTTTTAATTTATTTGGCATTTGTTTTGTTAGATAAACATACAAAATAATTCTTATTTCAATCATATTTTTCGTATAGTTATCCATAGCGGTTCATGCCGCTTTTTTTTATACTTTAAGGAAAGGTAATAGTGAAAGCGCTTATACGGGAGAGTGGGGAAATGTTAACTACAGATATAAAACATAAACTTATTTCAATTGTTGGTCAAGAAAACTATGAGGATAATAAAGCCAGTAGACTGGTGTATTCTTACGATGCAACACCTAATTTCCAATCCTTACCAGATGCTGTTTTAAGCCCAAGAAATACGAATGAGATATCAGCAATCGTTAAAGTATGTAATGAGTATAAGATTCCGATTGTCCCAAGAGGCTCTGGTACCAATTTATGCGCAGGCACATGTCCTACAGAAGGCGGAATCGTCCTTCTTTTTAAACATATGAATAAAATCATTGAAATTGATGAAGAAAACTTAACCGTTACCGTACAGCCAGGAATAATTACCCTGAACATGATTCAAGAAGTTGAAGCAAAAGGATTATTTTATCCTCCTGACCCTAGCTCCATGAAAATTTCCACGATTGGTGGAAATATTAACGAAAATTCTGGTGGTTTACGGGGTCTAAAATATGGAGTAACTAGGGATTATGTTATGGGATTAGAAGCAGTCCTTGCAAATGGAGATGTTATTAGAACAGGTGGAAAGCTCGCTAAAGATGTAGCTGGCTATGATTTTACTCGCTTATTTGTTGGGTCTGAGGGTACATTAGGAGTTATTACTGAGGCAACTCTCAAACTTATTCCACTCCCTGAAACGAAAAAGACAATGCTTGCCCTGTATCAAGATATCGATGCAGCAGCTCGCTCGGTATCTAAGATTATTGCCAATAGAATCATCCCAGCTACCTTAGAGTTTTTGGATCAACCTACCCTTAAAGTAGTTGAGGCTCATGCTCAAATCGGGTTACCTACCGATGTTCAAGCCGTGTTATTAATTGAACAGGACGGCCCACCGGAAGTTGTTGAGCGTGATATGTTTAGAATGGCTGAAATCTGCAAGCAGGAACAAGCGATCTCCGTACAGGTTGCTAAATCAGAAGAAGAAGCTGAAGCACTCCGAACTGCACGGCGAAATGCATTGTCAGCACTCGCTCGCCTAAAACCAACCACCATTCTAGAAGATGCTACTGTTCCACGGTCAGAAATTGCCCGTATGGTTAAAGCAATCAATGAAATTGCAGAAAAGTATGACTTAACTATTTGTACATTTGGTCATGCAGGCGATGGAAACTTGCATCCAACATGCCCAACTGACGTAAGAAATCATGAAGAAATGGAAAGAGTTGAGAAAGCTTTCGAAGAAATTTTTATAAGAGCAATTGAATTAGGTGGGACCATTACAGGTGAACACGGCGTTGGGGTTATGAAAGCACCTTATCTTGAGTTAAAGCTCGGTGCACAAGGGATTGCTGCTATGCAGGCAGTTAAATCCGCATTAGACCCTAATAACATCATGAACCCTGGGAAGGTATTTGCAAAAGAAAGTAGAAAACGAGTGGTGGTAACACAATGACGACACTTAAAGAACAGCAAGCCATTCAAAAAGAATTCCAAAGTCGAATGGATGAGAATGAGTTACTAAATTGTATGAGATGCGGTTTTTGTTTGCCCTCATGCCCAACTTATATAACATCTGGATACAAGGAAACCCATTCACCACGCGGTCGTATAGCGTTAATGAAGGCTGTGGTTGATGGATTAATTGAGCCAGATGAGGATGTTGAACGATCTCTAAACCTCTGCTTGGGCTGTCGAGCTTGTGAACCTGTTTGCCCATCTGGAGTGAAATATGGTCATCTTCTTGAAGAAGCACGGGACATTATCAATCAAAATAAAAAGCATTCTCTTCCTGTTCGTGCCGTACGTCACATCGTTTTTGAAGAATTATTTCCTCACCAGAACAGGATGCGAACTGTAACTGGACTTTTAGGAATTTATCAAAGATCTGGACTTCAAACATTTGTCAGGTCAGTCGGTTTTATGAAACTTTTTCCTGATAGCATGGCAACAATGGAAAAAGTCTTACCCAAGGTACCAACGATGAAAGAGATGAAAAACCGTCCAGAACATGTCGAAGCCACTGGTGAAAGAACGAAAAAAGTAGCCTTTTTTACTGGGTGTCTAATGGACACTATGTTCCTTGAAACCAATAATGCCACAATAAAGCTCCTACAACTTGCTGGTTGTGAGATTGTTATTCCTAAAAACCAAAATTGCTGTGGGGCACTTCACGGACATAGCGGGGAGAAAGACGGTTCCAAGGAGCTTGCAAAAAGGAATATTGTCGCTTTTGAGGAATTGGACGTCGATTATATCATAACCAATGCTGGGGGATGCGGTGCCTTCCTAATTGATTATGACCATTTATTAAAAGATGATCATGAATGGAATGATCGAGCAAAAGCATTTACAGCTAAATTAAAGGATATTACCGAAATCCTTTATGAAGTTGATTTTCATAAAAAACAGAATTTACAACTTCCTTTTCAGGTAGTCACATATCAAGATTCCTGTCACTTAAGAAATGTAATGAAAACAGCTTCTGCACCACGTTCTCTTATAAAGTCAATTAAGGGAATCGAATTTAAAGAGATGAAAGATGCGGATCGATGCTGTGGTTCGGCAGGCATTTACAACATCGTCGAATCTGAGATGTCTATGCAAATTCTTGACTACAAAATGGAGCAAACCAAGGCATCGCATGCTGCCACTATTGTTACCGCAAACCCTGGATGCCTTTTACAGATGAAGCTTGGTATTGAAAGAGAAAATATGAGCAGTGAAACACGTGCGGTTCATATTGTTGATTTACTGTTAGAAGCAGTTGAAACTTGAAAATAAAAAAAATAAAAGCACCTGAAATAGGATTAGACTCTTTATTCAGGTGCTTTTTTATTATTAGCTTTTCTTTGTGTAATTACGAAAACATTTCCACTTATGAAATAAATTCTTTGCCTAATACTATATTTACAGAGAAAAAATTCTCTGCAGTACCAAGAAAGGAGTTGAGTTTAAATGGCATCAAGTAGTAACAAATTATTAGTGCCTGGAATTGAACAATATTTAGATCAAGTTAAGTATGAAATCGCTCAAGAATTTGGTGTGAACTTAGGTTCAGATACAGTTTCTCGCGCAAATGGTTCAGTAGGTGGAGAAATTACAAAAAGACTTGTGCAACAAGCTCAATCACAACTTTCTGGACAATTTAATCAAAAATAACTGAATATAGATATGGACAAAAAAGTCCGGCTATTCGCCGGACTTTTCCTCTGGATTATTATTTTGCTTTTTTCCTTTAGATTCGTTGTTCTTTTCTTTTTCTTTATTAGCTCGCTTATTTTCTTGTTCTTTATCTTTACCTTTATTATTTTTTTTTTCTTCTTGTTGTTCTTTAGCTTTTTTGCTATTTCCATTCCCTTGGTCCTTCTTTTCCTGACCAGGAGGTACAGATTTATTATTCTGATTTTGCTGTTCCTTTTCTTCCTTCTTCGTCAGCCCTTTGTTCTCGTTTACTTTTTTATCTTTGTTGGCATTTTGACCATTTGCTTTACCATTCATTTTATTGTCGCTTGGGTTATTAGGTTTATTTTCTTTAGGTTTATTCTTATTAGGTTTACTCTCATTAGGTTTATTCTCATTAGATATAGAATTTCCATTTTCCTTTTTTGATGCTTTGAATTTCCCTACAGTAACCCCATTTTCCTTAGCTTCAGTTCTTTCTTCTTTTGTAGCCTCAATTGCTTTGATAATTACCTTTTCTTTTTCTTCTTTAATTTCCTGCTTCAAAGTATTAACAGTTTTTGTTAATCTTTGGTCAATTTCTTCTACTCTCTCTCCTATATAAACAGTTCCTATAACAACACTATTTTGTTCTTTTAGGAAGCCTTTTTCTTTCACTTTTGTTAGGATAAGCTCAGTAACAGCTGAAATATTTTGTTTTTCCCAATCTTTAATTTCGGAAATGATGTTTTCTGCACTATCATTATAAGGTATGAGTTCAAGTACTTGTAAGTCTTCATTTACTGCTAACTCCAGACTTGGGTTGATGTCAATCGACATATATGCGTACACTTCGTTGCTATTATAAAAAGGGATAAAAGAAAAAATTAGCAACATACAAGCTAGGCTAACAGCAACAATTGATTTTCCTCTAAAGGTTTGAAAAAAGTTAAAGATACCTATCTTTTTTCTATCTTCAACCTCGATTGGAAAAAAATTAATTTCTTGCCCTATGGCATAGCCAACATTTGTATTTCGGGCTCGTAAAAATTCACCATCCGGGGTAAGCATTGTTAAAAATTGTTCATTCACTTCCATTATAATTCCTTTTTTCACGCTTCCAGCACCCCCTTTATATAATCTTTTAAGTATAAATAATCACCAATTAAAATTAAGGAAATAGCAATAATATATTTACGATTCCGTTCAATTGTCTTTCTACTAACATCTACTTGATCCTCTAACTGCTTTATGGGCAACCTTTTTTTCTCTAATAAGATATTTCGCAACTCATCATTATGTACGAGAGTATTAGCTACCTCAATAGCATTTTTTCTAGCATCTGCATGCTTAGGAGATTGTTGAAGCAAATCCTGAAACGAAAGATCAAAATCAATTAGAACTTGAGAGAACTGCATAATCTCATTTCTTCTTAACTCTTCCTCAGTCTTCTTACGATAATCATCAATAGACAAATTTGCCTCAATAGACGATTGCGGAAGTTCATCCTCTGAGTCATTCTGATTATTAGTATCAAAACTTAAGTTTTGATGCTTAGCTTGGGTCCGAATATAGTCAATAACTCTTCTCTTTATAAGTACCTCAGCGAAGCTTAAAAGGGAATTCCCCTTATCAGGTGCATATTTTTGGATAGCTTCATTAAAAGCAATAAGACCAATACTAAATTCATCATCAGTTTCATTAATATATCTTTTACAAACTGAGGATACAGCCTTTGCAATAAAAGGCTTATAGGAATCTATAAGGTCGTTTTGTAGATCTGCATTACCCTGTTGTATTTTAAGAACAGTTTCTTCTATATTGTTCTTTTTCTTTTTTGCTAAAAAAAGCAAACCTAGCAATAGTCTCACCTCTCTATTGTCACAATATATCATACGATACATGATGCAATTTTTTAAGGGTAAGCTATTGGAAAAAATTTTTCATAAACATTTTTAACGGAAAGTTACTCAATCATTTTAAAAGAAAGCTCCATTTGGAGCTCTCTTTTTATTAAATTAGCAAAGAATTATTCCTTACCGTTTCCTTTTTCACCGTTGTTACCTTTTCCTTGGCCCTGTCCGTTTCCGTTACCTTTTCCTTGGTTCTGTTTTGCCTGCTCTTTCATTTCTTTACCTTTAGTCTTTGCTTCTTCTTTTACTTTTTTCGCTTCTTCTTTCAATGCTGCTTTTTGCTCTTTTGCTTCAGCTTTTATTTCTTTAGCTTTTTCTTTTGCTTGAGTTGCTACCTCTTTACCAACAACTGGTACCACTGCTGTTTCAGTGCCTTCTTCAACCTGTTCTTCATCATTACTTTCAGAATCTGTTGTTTCAGTTGTTACTTCTGTTTCAGTTGTTACTTCTGTTTCGGTAGTTACTTCTGTTTCGGTAGTTACTTCTGTTTCAACAGACTCATTAGTGCTTTCCTCTATATCTGACTCTACTGCTTCTACTTCAAGTTCTGCCAATTTTT
Organism: Cytobacillus spartinae; assembly: GCF_042865285.1. Lineage (NCBI taxonomy): Bacteria > Bacillati > Bacillota > Bacilli > Caryophanales > Bacillaceae > Cytobacillus > Cytobacillus spartinae. The sequence continues at coordinate 104,386 of NZ_JBIACK010000017.1, forward strand.
TTGCAAGCTTTGCGTAGCTTCTTTCAATGTTTCTTTTTAAAGCAGCTTTTGCAACAGGATTTTTCACCTTTTCCATTGCTGCAGTTAAAGCAATAATGTTTTGAGAAACTAATTTCTCAACTTCTACATATGGATTTTCTTCAGAATCCTCAATTTGCTCATCTTCAACAACTACATCTTCATTTGTTTGATCTTCCTCAGTTGTAGTTTCTTCTTCAGTAGCAACTTCTTCAGTTGTGCTCTCTTCGTCAGTTGCGTTCTCTTCGTCAGTTGATGTGTCTTCTTCGTCAGTTGATGTGTCTTCTTCATCAGTTACGTTTTCATCTTCAGTTTGCTCACTGTCATCCGAACTTGCATCTTCTTCAGAATCAGCATCCTCATTACTCTCGGTTGGATCTGATGGATTGTTTTCATCAATAATTTCTTCTGCATTCTGTAAAGATTCTAATGCTTTTTCAATAAGTTCTAGTGCTTTTTCTTCTTCACCAGCTAAAAATAATGCTTCAGCTTCCATTAAACGCTCATTTGCGTAAGTAGCCCATAATTCAGCTTCTTTTACGTCATCAATCGTAATTGCCAGTTTAATTTTTTCTAAGGCAATCTTTGCAAAGTAGAAAAAGCTTCCAGGTACTAAAGAAGGTACTTCTGTTTCAGTTTCTACTTCCTCTTGTACATCACCTTCAACTGAAGTAGTTGAATTATCTGTTACAACTGTAAGTCCTGCATCAGCTTCAGTAGTTGTTGATGTTTCAGTTACTTCAGTTGTAGTTCCTTCACCTGTATTTGCACTTGCAATAGTTGAAAATGTAAATGTACCTGCTAAAACAACTGCTAGTGTACTTTTTGCGATTTTATTAAGTTCATTGCTTGATAAAAATTTCATGTATGATTCACCTCTATAGTTTTTAGCGGCCGCTGCTTTCACTAACACTTTACGAATCGGGGAGTGTCATTTCTGGGGGTGTATTCTAAAACATTTAATTTTAATTTAACTTTTTTGTAATAAAAGACCATGTTCTTTTCAAAAAAAAAAAAGACTTTTCCCTTTTCGAAAAGTCTTTCTCTCATGCTTGATTCATTGTTTTACTTTTAAGTAAAAAATACCGTATGAGTCCCCCAATTAGTAATCCTGGAATGAGGAAGAGCATAGGAAGAAAAACAGGTCCAAACATTACTCCAAAAAGCCTTAAAGTGGTTGAATAGATCAGTCCTACTGTCACAAAGTAAGCTCCGAACACAAAAGGTAGATAAGAATATTTCTCTGTTTCAGGCATGGCATGACGATACGCGTCCCACATCGCATACATATAAAGACAAGGATAGAACATTAACCACTGATAGTCGACTACATGAATCGCTTTGGATATTTCCCAATGGAAACTATGGATAATGGCAACATTAAAACGACTGTTAACATTTATTACGATCTCTAAAACTAAAAAGAGAAATCCAACAATTATTCGACCTGTTAATAATTGACTAAATCCTGGTAAAGCCACGTTCCATAGTACTGCTTCTAGTTTATTAAGTTTTTTCATATAATTTTCACCAGCTAATATTCGATAATGTTATTTTTCACTATATTCTTGGGAGTTATTACAATTTTCTTAGACCATTTACTGACAAGATTCGACAAACCTTCTATTACTATACAAAAGACCTCTCCATTCAGGAAAGGTCTTCTTACATTTTTATTCTTTATCATCTTCTCGATTCGGTTTTTTATTTTCGATTTGTTTTTCATCTTTAACAAGTCTTAGCAATTCTTCTAAAACATATGCCATTTCTTGTCTGTCGTATTTTCTATCATCTTTTACTGGAAGATTCGTTTCTTCTTCTGTGACATGAACTTCTTTTTTCTTCCTTTCAATCCGCTCTTCAAGCAAATAAGCAGGAATAAGATGACCATCAGGTGTTGCATACATCTTGTTCAACCTTCTTGTGTCTTTATCAAAGAAGCTGTAAACTACAGGAATAACAAACAATGTTAAAAATGTACTACTAATTAATCCCCCAATAACCGTTATGCCCATAGGCTGATTGATTTCAGTTCCTTCACCAATTCCTAGTGCCAAAGGTATTAATCCTAAGATTGTAGTCAGTGCTGTCATTAAAATAGGTCTTGCACGGTCTTTAACCGAAATAACTATTGCATCATATGTTTTAATGCCTTCTTCTTTCTTCTGATTAATATAATCAACAATCACAATGGCATTATTTACAACAATCCCGGCAAGAACGATAATCCCAATAATCGCGGTTAAACTTACCGGAGTTCTGGTAATCGTTAAAGCAATGGCGACTCCAATGACCATCAATGGAACTGTAAACATTATGACAAAAGGGTATTTTAATGATTCAAACTGTGCAGCCATAACTAGGTAAATGAAGACGATTGCTAAAAGAAAGGCCATCAGCATATCGTCAATGGATGATTCTAATAAATCTCTGTCTCCGCTAAAGACTATTTCAGTCTCTTCAGCAAGATCAAGGTCAGCAATTTCTTCATCCACAAGTGCTGAAATTGCACCTAGGTTTGTGGAATCCTTATATCTAATCGTGAACTGTACAGCGTCTTGTTGATTAATTCGTTGAATATTAACTGGTCCAGTTCCTTGTTCAATATTCGTAACTTGATCTAGAGTAATGTAATTGCCATCAGGCTTTTTTAATAGTAATTTTCTTAAATTGTCTAGGTTCTGAGTGATCTCTGGGTCATATTCCACATATACGCCATAAATATTTGATTCTTCATCGATGATTTGTGTTGCTTGGTTGCCACGTGTAACATCATTTACTACCATCGCAATGGCAGCTGGTGCTAGCCCTTGATCAAAAGCTTTATCTCGATCGACTGTAATTTGTACCTCTTCTACAGTATCCATTAAGTCGGTAGTAATCTCTGTTACATCATCCAATTCCTTCAATGAATTGTAGATGCTGTTTACTGACTCATTTAATCTTTTCTCATTTAAGTCTCTTACACTAAATGAGAGTGTGTTTGGAGTAGAGCCTGATGAAGACTGAAGATTAAACGAAAGTTCAGCTGTTTCATTAATTTTAAAAGCAGCTCTTTCTACTTCTCTTTTTACATTATCAACAAACTCAAAAGTAGATTGCTCACGATTTTCTAACTCTTTCATTTTCACATAAATTTCAGCAATGTTTGCATTTTTAGAGCCTCTAAATGACCCTTCTTGAGTTGTTCCAATTAAACTTACATACGTATCTATGTCACTCTTATCCTCAAACTGTTCCTCTATAGCAGAGACTACTTTTTCGGTTTCCGTTAATGCCGTTCCATTTTCAAGTTCAACTCGGATCGTAAAAAAGCCCTCATCTGTATTAGGTAAGAATTGAGTTCCGACCGTTGTAATCCCGTAACCTCCACCTGCTAATAAAACAAGCGTAATAAGAATGACAACGAGTCTATTTCTTAAAGCCCACTTTATGGAACCCTCTAGGGCCATCATAATACCTGATTCTTGTCGCTTCTCTTCAATATTCTTTTTAGGCGCTTTAAGCAGTCTACTCGCAAGCATTGGAACCACTGTTAAGGCTACAATTAACGATGCAAATAGGCTAAAAGAAATCGTTAATGCAAACTCAGTAAAAAGTTCTCCTATAATCCCTGTAATAAAAACAACCGGTAAGAAAACAGCTACAGTCGTAAGAGTGGAAGCGGTAATCGCCGCGCCAACTTCTTTTGAACCATCCCTTGCTGCTTCTTTTGGGTCTTTCCCCATTGATAGATGACGGTAAATATTTTCAATCACAACAATCGAATTATCAACAAGCATCCCAATACCTAGAGCTAATCCCCCTAATGTCATGATATTAAGGGTGAAATCAGCAAAGTACATGAGAACAAAGGTGAAAATCACTGAGTACGGAATAGCAATTCCAATAATAAGTGGGCTTTTAACGTTCTTTAAGAAAAAGAAGAGAACAATCATGGCAAAAACTCCACCTAATAATAGGGAGTTAGATATATTACCAATTGCTTGCTGTATATACTCACCTTGATCGAAAAGAATTTCTGACTCAATCTCTTCGTATTTTTCTTTACCTAAAAGCTCATCTAATTCGGAGATGAAATCCCTTGAAACGGCAGCAGTGTTTGCATCCGATTGCTGAAGCACACTAAGTAGTACGGAAGCTTCTTGATTCGTTCTCGTAATCGTTCGATCATCTTGTTTCTCTAATTGTACATTACTAATATCACTAAGCTTAATTTTTTCCCCATTTGCAGGATTAAGAGTTACCGTTAAATCTTTTAGTGTATCGACAGAATCAACAGTACTTATAATTCTCGTTGTTAGTTCTTTTCCACCTGTTAAAATCGTATCACCTGGCATTGAAATATCGTTCGCCTGGATCACATCCACGACATCTGACTGACTAAGATTAAAATCCCTTAATTTTTCTTGGTCAAGTTCTACTTTTACTTCCTTAATAGCCGTACCTGACAAATTAACGCTAGCTATTCCGTCGACTTTTGTAAGCTCTAGTTTTAATTGATCTGCAAGTTCCCTTAATGCTTCAGCATCTTCACTTGAGCTTAACGAAAGTTGAATAATAGGAAATTGAGAAGGGTCAAACTTTAGAAAGCGTGGTCTTTCTACACCATCAGGTAACATGGTTTGGTCTAAGCGCTGGATAATTTCATCTTGTACTTCATCAATATTAGTTGTCCAAGAAAATTGCATCAATATTAAATTAGCACTTTCTTGGGATGTAGATGTCATCGTATCTATTCCTGGAAGTGTAGCTAGATTGGCCTCCAGTGGTTTTGTTACTTTTTCTAACACTTCATCAGGACTTGCCCCAGGATAAGAGGTTACGACTACACCAACAGGTGGATTAATATCTGGGATCAGCTTTAAAGGAATATTTATAAGGGAAACGACCCCTAAAATTAATACTAGAAACATTGTAACTAAAGTAAAAATGGGACGCCTAATGGAAAAATTACTAATTTTCATCCAGAAACTCCTTTCACCCTTATATGACCGTTCAGTCAGTCACCTTAGATTTGTATGTACAAATATAACTATATAGAAGTAAAAATCTCGTTGCAAGCACTGTGCACAACTGGTTATTTCAATCCTGTGACAGCTTATTGTGGTTAAGAGAAAATAAAAAATGACAGTAATAGATCACTGTCATTTTAAACTGCTTTCATCACTATTTTCTTTTAACTTTTCATATTCTGCGAGACAAACCTGAGTATCAAACATAATGCGCTTTGTAAAAGCTTGGTATATCTCAATTCCCTGTTCCATATCTTTACAAAGGTTATATATTTCATCTAAGTATGTTTGAACTCCAGCTAAATACCATTCAGGATTTAGCCCGATTCGAAAATGAACATGGGCAATTTTTTGTACATACATAATATACACAGCGTCTATCTTGTCTGAAAACAAACTTCTATAATACATTGATTGTGTCTTTTTTACACGATCAAAGGTTGAGTGCTGATTTACGATTTTGTATAGTGTCTCATTTTTAACCACACGAATATAAAAGTTCATTACCACTTCATTCGTATATCTTTCAAAGAACTCTTTATGGTCATGAAGAAGGTCTAAATGCTCCTGCTTTAATCCAATATAATGAACAAGGTCGGTCCAGTTGGGGTCTACTTGTATCGACATAGAAAAGGCACATCCTAATATATAATTATTTATTATAAAGGATTTATGCCACTATGAAACATTATATTTCAATTTATCTTAAACTGCTTAATCAATTATCATTGATTTGTCACAATTTACCTCAATGGTTTTTCAAGTAAAATTTCATCCTTAATTGGAATGCCATAAAAACCCACTAAAGGGATCTCGGGCTTTATGATTCTAGCCTTTTCAATTGCATCTTTTAAAATGGCCATCATCCTGTAGCCTCTTTTCTGGTAAAACTTTAAAGCATCAATATTATCATTTGAAGTAATAAGGGTTATTTTAGGTATGTTCAGTTGAGAAGCCTCAGACTCTACTAACTCCATAAGATTAGACCCTATCCCCCTCTTTTCAACGATACTATCTAGAGAAATAATTTCTCTTTCTCCTTCTCGATCCACATACGTTACGAGACCAATTATTTGGTGCTCATCTGCTAGGCAAGCATAACCTGGTAAAGAGTCACATTGATATACCCCGCTAGAAATCACCATTTGACTACTTCCCCAATGCTCACGAAAAAAAGCTTCTAGTTTTTCTTTATCTACTTTATGTAAGTGAACGTACTCCAACTAATTCTCCTCCATTAATGGCGGGATTCGATGGTTTTCCGATAAAGTATCCTTGTGCTAAATCAACACCAATACTCTGACAGAACTCCAACTCTTCTTTTCTTTCAATTCCTTCCGCCAAAACTTTAATTCCTAGGTCTCTTGAAATCTGTAAAACGTTCAATAAAAATCTTTGTTTCTCACTATTTTGATCACAATGATCCACATAACTCCGATCAATTTTTACATAATCAGGGTTTAACAGTTTTAAAGTTTCTAGAGTGGAAAACCCACTACCTACATCGTCTAGTGCTACCTTCATCCCCTCACGTTTGTAGGTTGAAAGCACACTTTTCAGATGATCAATATCTTCAATTTTTTCTGTTTCTACCACTTCAAAGACAAGATCGTTCGGATTGATTTCATACAAGTCCACCAAATAAAATGTGTGTCTTAAACAAAAATCTGGATTGTAAATCGTTGAAGGTAAGAAGTTAATAAAACTTTTAACTCCTTCCTTAATGAATTTTTTTCGAGCTTTAATAGCCGCTTCTCTAGCCCGCTGATCTAATAAGGAAAGCATCCCTGTCTCTTCTGCAGCTTTAAATAACATACCAGGGGGGACAGGTTTTTCTTGGTTGGTTCTTAAAAGAGATTCATATCCATAAATTTGGTTAGCCTGTTGTAGGTCTATGATAGGTTGTATATGACTAATTAATTCACCATTTTGAATGACTTCCACAAGCTCCTTATTTGCCACCCTAGCTTTAAGATTTTTTAGGGTATAAGTAGTGTAAGGTTTTTTCGACTTTCTAGTTAATCCACATTTTATTTCTCTACATTTCTCTCCAAATTGCACTTCTAACTTACTTAATATATTTTCTAAGTTATGTATCGTATCATACTCATATCTCCAGCACTCATTGTCTTCCTTTTCAAAAGGTGAGGAGAGTTTTTCATGTGACCAAACAAATAAATAGCCCGAATGGTGTATCTGAAACGAAATACCACAGTGAACGCACTTATTATCCATATCCATACTCCAATAGTTTGACTTTACTTTTTATTTTACCAAAAAGGGAATAAGTTGGATAACAAGATGTCTTATAGAAGCTCATTATAAAAAAAACGATCCAAAACTGGATCGTTTCAGACTGTAGACAAACTCGAAAATTTCGAGGTTGCCTACAGTCCTTTTTTTATTAAAATAAAGTTATACTCTTGGTAACCGTTAATTTACGCTACGGGCGAACGCTTTCCGCGGGCGGGGCCGAGCCGCTTCCCTCGCTACGCTCAGTCCAGGGTCTCGACTTTCCCGCTTTTCCCGCTGGAGTCGTCGCCCTTCGCTCTAATCAACTAATTAAACTGTAATAATTTTTTGAGGTGACGTACGATGATGACTAAAAACCAATCCAATGAACGCGAACAATTAGAAATGCTCACGATTGATCAATTAGTTCCTGATGATCATTTAGTACGTAAGCTTGAGCCAGCCATTGATTTCTCGTTCATCTATCCCATGGTTGAAAACCTATATTCGGGGCTTGGTCGTCCAAGTATTGATCCAGTCGTTTTGTTTAAGATGGTATTCATACAATACATATTTGGGATACGTTC